>CAZJOS010000272.1:0-3249 GCA_964547655.1 uncultured Christensenellaceae bacterium | reverse complement strand
TTATTGTATTATATAAACCTGATTACATTATTATAACATATATGAGAGCTATTTGATATGAAAAACGCCCGTTACCCTGTCGCGCAACGCAATACCGAGGCTGATATCCTTTCCGGGGGATATGCCGTTATTTAATAACGTGTCCGTTACGGTGCGGAAAGCGAGCTGTTCCGAATTGTTTTCTTTGCTCAGATGCCCTAAGAGTATCGAAGTTACGCCCGCGCACGCGAGCTTTACAGCCGCTTCGGCGGCGGCGTCGTTGGAAAGGTGGCCGCTGCGCGATCTTATGCGCTGTTTCAATATATAAGGGTACCGGCCTGTGTCGAGCAAATGAAGGTCGTGGTTCGATTCGAGCACTACGAGATTACAATATTTTAATTTATCCTCCATCACCTTGGGGAAATACCCGAGGTCTGTCGCGACGGCGGCTTTTTGCGCGCCGCAAGAAACGCAGTAACCTACGGGGTCGGCGGCGTCGTGAGGCAGATCGAACGGCTCTATCAAAAGATCGTCTATGTAAAAATCGGCTTTTGAGATCATCCTCTCAAGTCTGGTCGGTATATCGAGCTTCGGCATCGAAAGCCAGGTAGGCCCGGTCGCGTAGACCGGAATGCCGTGTTTTCTCGAAAGCACCTGCGCGCCCGCCGTATGGTCGGTATGCTCGTGGGTTATGAGTATGCCGCTTAAGCCGGCGGCGTCCTCGCCGATCATTTTCAGCGCCTCCTCGATGCGCCTGCAGGAGACCCCCGCATCGACGAGTATCTTTGTCCGCCCGGAGCTAATAAGTATCGCGTTGCCCGAAGACCCCGAAAATAAAGGAGATAAAGAAAGCGCCATTTTTTATCCTTTCAGCGGGCATTATAACATATAACGCATGGACTATGCCACATTGAATAACGGAAGACGGAGTGATATTCTTAAGCCAAAGGGGCAGTATAATGAAAAAATCATTTTTGCAGATCTATATGGGAGGCGGCAAGGGCAAGACGACCGCCGCGATAGGCTTAGCCGTTCGTGCGGCGGGATGCGGGCTTTGCGTAAAGTTCGTCCAGTTCTTAAAGGGGCAGGAATCGGGCGAGTTGAATTCTCTTTCAAAAATAGACAATATAGAGCTTATGCGCGTGTCGGATTGTAAAAAGTTTTTCGACGGGCTTTCAGAAGAAGAGAAGATTAGGATGCGCGAAGACGTGACCGGTGCGCTGCCTGTTATCGGCCGCTGGCTCGGGAAGGCGGACCTGGTCGTTCTCGACGAAGCCCTTGGCGCGCTTCAATGCGGGATACTGAAGATTGACGAACTGATAGAAATCATAGAGCGCAGGCAAAGCACCGAGATAGTGCTGACCGGCAGGAACGCGCCGGAAGAGATAATAAAAAAAGCCGGGCTTGTAACGGAGATGAAAGAGATAAAACATTATTATAATGAAGGAGTTGTGGCGAGGAAGGGGATCGAATACTGAAGCTTCCGAAAAAATAACATATAATAGAAAATACGAAACAAATACACAAAGCGACAAAAAACATTCTTTGACAAACTCGGGCAACGGGATATAATGAATGGGGAAAGAAAAGTGAGGCATGAAAGAGGGGACGGTTATGGGAGATTCTATAAACGATATACACATTGAGGATTTTCAGAGCGTCGTAGGCGATCTGCTTATGAGGAACAGGAGCATACTCGACATAATTTCAAAGATACAGACGAGCGCTGCCCGTGTAAACCGGGCTGTGGTCAAGTCTGTTACCCAATGCGGGTGCATGCAGGTCGAAGGAAAGAAGCAGGCGTTTTCCAACGAAACGAGCATCGACGACCTGCGTGAACTGATGTCTACCCAGATACAAGGAAAATTGTGCCCCGAATGCCGGCCGAGAGTAGAAGAAGAGATCGGCGACGCGCTGTTTTACCTCGCGGCGCTGTGCAACGCGCTGGATATAAGCCTGTACGACGTAATACTCAAGGAAAAAGAGGCGCTGAGCACTCTCGGGCCATACAGCTTCAAGTAACGTTTTAAAAAAGTTGTTCGTAAACGACAAAAAAACCCTTGCTTTTAGCAAGGGTTTATTATATAATCCCAACGTTGCGCACTTTTAAGAGTCGCGCAATGCAGGCTTGATGCGGGAGGTTGCCGGATAAATACGCTTTCCGGGTAGTTTCCGCAGACTGCAGTTCCGAAATCGGAACGGCGTTCAGAGCGGCACAGAAGTGCCGCAGGTAAATTATAACGACACACACGGCTAAGTGTATACCGCAAGCCCGAACCTGACTGGAGGGCGGTTTACCGGACGCAGGCGTAAGGAGGAGAGAAAATGAGCAGTCAGAAAATAAGGATAAAGCTGAAGGCGTACGATTACAACCTTATCGACCAGTCGGCTATGAAGATAGTCGATACGGCGAAGCGTACGGGCGCGAAGGTCTCGGGGCCAATACCGCTGCCCACGCAGAAAGAAGTCGTCACCATACTTCGCGCTCCGCATAAGTATAAGGATTCTCGCGAACAGTTCGAGATAAAGACGCACAAGAGGCTTATAGACATACTGGAAGCAACGTCGAAAACGACGGACGCCTTGATGAGGCTTGATTTGCCCTCCGGCGTAGACATAGAGATAAAGCTCTAGGAGGTTGGCAATGATTAAAGGATTGATGGGCAGAAAACTGGGAATGACCCAGATTTTCGAAGAAGACGGAAAGGTGATCCCCGTAACGGTAGTGGAAGCGGGCCCTTGCGTCGTGACTCAGAAGAAGACCGTCGAGACCGACGGATATAACGCCATACAGGTGGCTTTCGGCACAATAAGGGAATCGCTTGTCAGCAAACCGGTAACCGGCCATTTCAAAAAGGCCGGCGTTCCGGTGAAAAGGCATATCTGCGAATTTCATGTGGACGACGTAGCGGCCTATGAACTCGGGCAGGAAATAAAAGCCGATGTATTTGAAAAAGGCGATGTCATCGACGTTCAGGGTACTTCGAAAGGCAAAGGCTTTCAGGGCAATATAAAGAGGCACGGCGGAGGCAGGGGGCCGATGTCGCACGGCTCCAAGTCAAAGAGAAGGCCGGGCAGCGGCGGCGCAGGTTCTTTCCCGTCGAGAGTTATAAAAGGCAAAGCCATGCCGGGGCACATGGGGGCTGAGACCGTAACGGTGCAGAACCTCGAAGTGGTCGGCGTAGACATCGATAAAAACGTGCTGCTTGTTAAGGGCGCTGTTCCGGGAGCCCGGGGCGGGCTGCTCTCTATAACAAAAGCCGTTAAGCA
>CAZJOS010000271.1:0-3288 GCA_964547655.1 uncultured Christensenellaceae bacterium | reverse complement strand
TTGCTGGCAGCCTGCCAGCCGACGCCGGAGAAGCCTGTGATAGTCAATAAGGGAGGCGGGCAGCTGGATACTATAATAGCGCAGACAAATGTACCGAAACAGTATTATAAGGCGCCGCCGGAATGGAAGGAAACAGTGCATTCCGCCATCAACGGCACGGATATCACGGTTGACGTTAACTCGCAGGTCGAAGTGCCGGCTGTGGAGGCTTTTCCGGTAATGACGATCGAGCCCGCGCAGATCACCTTTGAGCAGATACGGTCTTTACTGGGAGAAGTAATGAAAGGCCAGAAGTTATATGATTCACAGTTTGCCGAAATGGCCGAGACAAAAGAGAAAATACAGGGAAAAATCGAACGTTACACCAATGAATTAGCGCAAGCAACCGGAGAAGAAAGTAAAGACATACGAAAACAGTATGAGAAGATACTCGGGCAGCTTTATAAAGATTTGGAGACTGCGCCGGATAATTATACGCAGGCAGAGAACGCTGTGCGGGAAAAACTGTCGGGCATCTCAAAAACGCAGGAAAAAGACGCCCCGGCTTCTCTCTACGACGCCATGACCGACATTGGCCCGGTAACAATAACGGAGGATAATTATGACCGGGAGCAAGGCTTTAATCTGGTGATAGGGGAAGGTTATAGACCGGGGGAAATTACGATCTACGCTTCCGGTAGAACCAGGCAGCAACGAGTTACATATAACAATAACGACGGGTATAGGGGCTTTCAAACGAGCGAATTAGATTTATTGAGTTCGCTGAAGATCAGCAGGGAAGAAGCCGAGAAGGAAGCGCGTCGGGTCGCCGGGGCGCTCAATACCGGGCTGGAATTGACTGACGTTTGCGCGCTGATCGATTATAACTATTCGGGGCCGGAAATGAAGAAGATCCCCTTGGGCTATGTATTCTGTTTTACCCGGATCTACAACGGCATACCGCTCAAATACTCCTATAGTATTGACCATAGCGGAGTCATAAATGCTGTTGAGCCTTCATCCCCGCAATACAGAGAGCCGTGGCAGGACGAACGGCTGGTGATCACCGTCGGCGAGGGCGGGCTTAAAAGCCTGGAATATGTAAGCCCCGCTAAAGTGGTAGACATTGAGACGGAAAACGTGATGCTGATACCTTTCGACCAGGTGCAGGAAGCATTCCGCAAACAGATACTGCTGCGACCGTTATGGACGGAGATCCCCGACACGACAAAGGTTTATGTGAAGATAGACAAGGCGGTGCTTACCATGGTGAAAGTGGCAAAAAAGGACAGCCCGAACGAGTACAGAGTAATACCCGCGTGGGACTTTTGCGGAAACTTCAAGCGGGCTTACATCGAAAGCGGGAAGGAAAAGGAATCTAATTTTACCGACTTCTATTTCCGCTCTTTCCTTACCATAAACGCCATAGACGGAAGCATGATAAACCGTGACTGGGGATATTGATGCTGAGAATGATGGATGCGTTTTTATTTATTACAGACGCTGTTATCCGGCAGGCGAGGGTCAACGATCAATTACAATTATTAAGAAAATATTAAGGGAAGTATTGACAAACCGCGATCTGTCGTGTATGCTAAAGACATATAGTCGTTAGTACTAACGACAGAAGCCGGAGGAACGCATATGGATAAAAGGCTTGCCGACTCGGAATGGGTCATCTTAAAGGCGCTGTGGGGAAAGCCCCCGCAGACGATGAAGCAGATAGTGGAGAACGTGCGCTCGGAGCAGCCTGAGGTGAACTGGAGCTATAAGACGTACCACACATATCTTCGCAACATGTGCGATAAGGGGATCATAAAAGCGGAAGACAGGAACCTTAAAGACAAGCTCTATTCCCCGCTCGTTTCCGAAAAGGAGGCGCTGTTGGCGGAGGGAGGCGAGCTGCTCTCGCGCAAAAGCTATTTCGGCTCGGTAGGGCGCCTCGTTATGACTATGGCTGAGAGCGGCCAGCTATCCGAAAAAGACCGCAGCGACCTCATCATGCTCGCGCAGAAGCTCGAGGAAGATAAGGAAGGAGGCGGCGGGAATGAACGTTAATATAATCTACTTTCATCTTGAAACAACGCTTGGCTTCTCTCTGCTGTTTGCGGGAGTGTGGGCAATAAAAAAAGTTTTAGGTAAAAGGCTCTCGGCGTTTATGCACTACGCGCTGTGGGGGGTCGTATTAATAAGGCTCGTACTGCCTTTCAGCCTGCCGGCAGGCTTGAACCCAATGGAACTGTTTGCCGGCACAGGCGCCGGAAATGCGCCGTCAGCGGGCTATACTGAAGATATAAGCGGAAATAACTCAGGCGCGGCGTCATACGCGCCTGCGGCGGCGTATGAAGCAAGCTATGCTAATAGCGGCGGCAGCGCTTTCAGCCCCGAGCCGGACTCGTATAACTTTACACCCGAAAGCGTGCTGAAGCCGGATACGGCAGGTGCGCCCGCAAAAACAGACTGGGCCGCGATAGCTTTAGCAGTATGGCTCGCCGGGGCGGCCGCTATGGCGGCGTGGCTCGCGCTTTCGTCTCTTAGGATAAGGCGGCGCATTGCAAAGAGCGGTACGTACGTGCTTCCGGATAATGTGGCCGAAGCGCTTGAAAGGTGCAGGGAAACGCTGCGTATAAAGAGAAGGGTGCGCGCGGTGATACAGAGCGCGATGCCCGTCCCCGCTATTATGGGCGCCTTCCGTCCCTTGCTGATACTGCCTGAAGGCATCGAAGACTCGGGAGCGGAGGATACGGAGCACGTGCTGATGCACGAACTGACGCATTATAAGAGGGGCGATATCGCGGCGACGCTGCTGCTCAACTTTCTTAATACCGTATACTGGTTTAATCCGTTCGTGTGGATCGCTTTCAGGCTGATACGCGCCGACATGGAAACAATGTGCGATAACGCCGTGGTAAAAGCAATCGGGCACGGCCGGAGGCAGAAGTACATAAGCACGGTCGTTAGGTACGCCGGGCGGCGCAGCAGCAGCAGGCTGATAGCGGCGCTTAGCTTAAACGACGTGAAAACATCCATACAGAAAAGGATAAAGGGCATGTATATGGCGGGAAGGACGAAGCCCCGCGTAAGGGCGCTGGCATGTGCGCTTGCGTTTATCATGCTTTTAGGGGCTTTCGCCACGGGGTGCCAGCCGACGCCGGAAAAGCCTGTGATAGTCAATAAGGGAGACGATTATATTCTAAGTATGATTAATGGCAGCGATAATGGCAATAACTCTTCATACGGCAAACTTGATTATTCAGCGCCGGTGAGGCTTGAATACTCACTGGATAATGAAATTGAAGGCGTAAGAAC
>CAZJOS010000270.1:0-3289 GCA_964547655.1 uncultured Christensenellaceae bacterium | reverse complement strand
CAGATAATGCATGGTACGTTGATGATAACTGGATTATTATTGAGCTAAATAATTAGGTTATACAATTACATTTATAGAAGTAATATAAAAGGCAACTAAATATAGACGCGTCGTTCGGCAACACCGCGAGCAGGGGAGACAGCGGAGCGGGTTCAAAAACGAGATGGAGTTTACAGGCTCGATCTCTGACACATAATCCGGCCTGTATTACATGAACGCGCGGTATTATAACCCAAAAACAGGAAGATTTCTCACTCAAGACGCGATGGGAGGGGATGCGTGGACTAATAACCTGTATGCGTATTGCGGAAACAACCCGGTAAGCTTTATCGATCCGACGGGATATTTCTATTACGAAATGGTAGATGGTGTTCTTCACAAAGGTCTTCACCTGGAGGGCTTACACTGCCAAGTAATGGAGTGACACCTAAATCGACACCGAAACCTACACCAGTACCTACACCAGTACCTACAACGACGCCTTACACGATAACGAATGGAAGCTGTCCGTTTGCCATACCATATGGCGATGTTAATTTATCAAATATGATTCCTCCACTTGACGGAGACTACCGTTTTAGAGGTAAATATGGAATTTTAAAAAAACCAAGACATAAAACACCACATAGTGGCATTGATCTGAATTTTAAAATGGGTGCACCTATTTATTCTTGTACGGACGGTAAAGTAGTAAAATCGGGATATGACAAAGATTCTGCTGGTAATTACGTAAGAATTGAGGATAGTCTTGGGTATACATTTAGGTACTGCCATATGAAAAACAAACCAACATTAAGTGTAGGCGATACAGTTAATGCAGGTGATATAATCGGCTATGTAGGAAGTACGGGAAATTCAGTGGGACCCCATCATCACCTCGGTATAGGCGGTCCCGAAGACCCTGATGCCACATTTGAGCCATATCAGCATGTAATAGATGCTTATTTGAGACAAGGTTACGATGTAACAAATATTAAAAAATGGGGAGGCTGTCCAACTGTAAGAGTTACAAGACCTGGGTTACAAGATTAAAATATATAATAAAGGACATGGTGAGAATAATGGAGGTCAAGAAAATTATTGTTTGTATATTGTGTTTGATTTTATTGGCGTCATGTGCTCCTATAAATGAGGATACAAAAGTTTCCGGATATAGAATGGCTGCTGCCGGCGATAATCTGTTTGTCATTAACGATGATAAATTGTTAATGGTCAATAAAGAGGGGGTGGCTCGAGAGGTCGATAATCAAACAGTACCTGAAGGTATCTCTTATGATAACGGTTGGGTTTACTATCAGAGATATGAAGGGGCTGTTTGGAGAATCAGCAAAACCGGTGAAAATAAGGAGAAAGTTTTCGATATAAAAGATTTATTAGAAGAGTATTATGTTTCGGGTGCTTTTTCAGTAGAGGATAATTATGTAATAAATTATCTTTTACGCAGGGAAAAATGGATTTCCGGTTTGAACATATATAATAGGAGCCTTGATACATCCATTAAATTGGACGATATCGGGGATGCCGGAACAGGGTTGATTTATGCTAACGGGAAGGTTTATATTTATTGTAATAATAATTATTGGGAAGACATTGATTACACCGAGACCGATACGATATATAAAGAAAACATAATTTATTCCATAGATTTAGAAACAGGCATAAAAGAAGAGGTTATTAAGGCAAAATGGCTAATGGGTGATTTCATTATAAATAATAACAGGATTTATTATCATATTTTTAATGAACCTGAAAAACAAAATATATATAAAGAAATGGACTTGGTTACTAAAAAAGAAAACGACTGCGGATTAAATGGCAATACAACGATGATATGGATGACATATAAGCAATATATTCTATATCAAGCAGATAACATAGTTTGGTTGTATAATGCAACAGGTGGAGAAACAAAACAACTGAATAATAATGAAGGATATGTATTAGACGTATCCTCTGACGGAAATGCTGTCTATGTCCTTTTTTACGGGCAAAGTAATGATAATGATACCCATCAAGAGTTAGTGTATAAATACTCTTTTGAGCAAGATAATATTGTAAGTCAAAAAATTATTGAAATCGAAGTAGATGACATTGCTTATCCAAGCGACTAGAAACAGTACCTTTGGACTTGAGTTAATAGTACAGCGCTTTACTCATACAAAAGCTATTAACAGAAGATTTTAAATCAATTAATAATGCAACAGATGTAATTGATATAAACAGTTTTGAAGATTGTCTTGTTGCATTGAAGAAAGATGGGTCAATATTGGTGGCAGGTAGTATGCCGGATAATAATTAAATATTAACGTAGCGAGGATTTATTATTTTAGTTACGTGTCAACTGGCTGACTACGGAGAACATACTCGATCCGGGCGGAAAAATAGTAGCGTCCGAGCGCTTTGACGACGGGACAAGTACGTCGTATACATATGCGAATAAGTTCTTCTTCTATCACTTTGACCTGCGCGGCAGCGTGACGTCGATACTAGACCCTGATGGGGCGTATACATCGGGATAAACTTAAAATTATCAAGCATAATTTGGAGTAAGGACGGAGACGATATCAGTATAACAGTTAATTATCGGTAATTTCGTTTTACGATTTATGCCAATAGTAAAGGAGGTGGTTTTGTGGACAATCAAAAGAGAATACCCAATAGATTACATAGCGAAAGCTCTCCCTATTTACTACAACATGCGTACACTCCCGTTGACTGGTTCCCTTGGGGAAATGAAGCTTTCGAAAAAGCCAAGTCGGAAGATAAGCCGATATTTTTATCCATCGGCTATTCCACATGCCACTGGTGCCATGTTCGCTATAGTAGACACTAACAAGATATTGCCGAATACAATATAAAGGCCATTGGCCAGAAACTCGATACGGAAATAGGAAGCGAGTGCAGTATGAACAACTGTATTCGCTTTTTTAGTATAAAAAACTATAAGGAGGAATCAATATGACAAAAGTCATCGCCCTCGCTAACCAAAAAGGTGGCGTGGGCAAAACAACAACCACCGTAAACCTGGGGATTGGCCTGGCCCGGCAGGGCAAAAAAGTTCTGCTTATTGACGCAGACGCACAGGGTAATCTGACAGACTCACTCGGATGGAAAGAGCCTGACAAGCTGCCAGTATCTCTTGCCACTATCATGGCCAAGCTAATCACAGATGAGCTGCTTGAGCAGAATGAAGGTATTCTGCATCACGAGGAAGGCATAGACCTTATACCGTCCAACATTGAGTTATCGGCAACAGAAGTCTCGTTGGTTAACACAATGAGCCGTGAGG
>CAZJOS010000269.1:1263-3319 GCA_964547655.1 uncultured Christensenellaceae bacterium | reverse complement strand
CCGCCTTAAGCCTGCCACATCAGAACAACCCTTCTATATTTCCATAGTTGTCTATTGTCATGTTTTCCGCGGCCGGTATTTTAGGCAGGCCGGGCATAGTCATCATTTTGCCCGCGAATACCACTACGAACCCCGCGCCCGCTGAAACTTTTATCTCGCGCACCGTCATAATAAAGTTTTTAGGCCTTCCGAGTTTATCCGGGTCGTCGGAGAGCGAATACTGCGTCTTGGCCACGCATATAGGCAGGCCGTTGTCTCCGCCGTTCGATAAATGGTGCTCCATGCTGCGCAGCACGTCGGCGCTGTAGTGAACTTCGGAGGCCCCGTATATGTTCTTTGCTATCGCGCTTATTTTTGATTGCAGGCTGTCTTCGAGCGAGTATGGAAACCTGGGCGTGCTTTTTCGCTCTGCCGCCTGCATTACCGCTTCGGCGAGCTCTAAGCCCCCCGCGCCGCCTTTGCCCCATACGTCTAAGGGCACTGCCTTTACGCCTTTGGTTTGGCATAATTCCCGAAGCAGCCGTACCTCCTCTTCTGTATCGGCCGCAAAATGGTTTACGGCTACGACGACATTAAGGCCGAATACGCCGATAAGGTTTTCTATGTGCTTTTCGAGGTTGGCAAAACCTTTTTTAAGCGCCTGCTCGTTTGGTTTATCCCATTCGTCCTTTTTAATGCCGCCGTGGCATTTTAGCGCGCGCAGCGTTGTGACTATGACGACGGCGTCCGGCCATAGCCCCGATTGGCGGCACTTTATATCGATAAACTTCTCGGCCCCGAGGTCTGCGCCGAAGCCTGCTTCGGTCACCACCCAGTCGGCGAGTTTGAGCGCGGTCTTCGTCGCTATAACGCTGTTGCATCCGTGAGCAATATTGGCAAATGGGCCACCGTGTATGAACACCGGCGTTCCCTCGAGCGTCTGCACGAGATTGGGCTGTATAGCGTCTTTTAAGAGCAGCGCCGCTGCGCCCGTGGCTTTTAAGTCGCTTGCAAGCACGGGCTTTTTATCGAAAGTGTAACCTACCCTTATTCGTCCGAGGCGCTCCTTTAAATCGTGCAGGTCCTGAGCAAGGCATAAAACCGCCATAACTTCCGACGCCGCGGTTATATCAAAACCGTCTTCGCGGGGCATGCCGTTTGCATGGCCGCCGAGGCCGCACGTTATCATCCGGAGTTGGCGGTCGTTAACGTCCATGCAGCGCTTTATAGTTATGCTGCGCGGGTCTATACGCAGCTCGTTTCCCTGATATATATGGTTGTCGGTAATCGCGCAAAGCAGATTGTTTGCCGCCGTTATCGCGTGCATATCGCCCGTGAAATGAAGGTTGATATCTTCCATGGGTATCACCTGGGCGTATCCGCCGCCGGCTGCGCCGCCCTTTATGCCGAATACAGGGCCGAGCGAGGGTTCGCGGAGCGCGAGGAAAGTCTTCTGCCCGAGCCGCGTTAAAGCGTCTGAAAGGCCAATAGAGGTCGTGGTCTTGCCTTCGCCCGAGGGCGTGGGGTTCATGGCCGAAACAAGAATAAGCTTTCCGTCAGGGTTATTTTTTATCCGTTCATGAATTCTCAGCGAAATTTTTGCCTTGTTTGTGCCGTACGGTATCAATTCGTTTTCTTCTATTCCTGCTTTTGATGCGATCTCGTATATAGGCTTGATCTTCGCTTCTTTTGCGATCTCCAGATCAGTTTTGATTCTCATATTGTTACCTTTCGTATTTTTTATCTGTCAACAGTCAAGTATAATGTCTCCAATAACTTTTATATTTAATATAATTATATGACTATCGGGCGAAAAAGGGAAACAATTCCGTTATCCTTTAACATTTGAATATATACGATAAAGGCCGTTAATCGCTTTATACGTAAAGGTTGGGCGTTATGCTGAATCAATCACGGTCAGCCAGCAGTATGCGTTTAACCGTAAAAGATATACGAGAAACTCTGCTTTTGATATTTGTGCTTTTATTGCAAACCGGGGATGTTAACGACATCGCCTATTGATTTTTTTGACAGCCTATTTCATTGGCAGAGATTTTCGCGTGGTGATATCTCCCCT
>CAZJOS010000269.1:0-1163 GCA_964547655.1 uncultured Christensenellaceae bacterium | reverse complement strand
CTGTGTACTCATATTAATTTCTCCAGCTTTCTGAAATTTTCATCGGGAAGGCGCGTACCGCAGCGGTTATGCTGCGGTACGCGGGCCGTTCATGATTCAAAGCCGGGGGTGGCCCTTTTTTTTATCGCATGCCTCACAAGCCGAACGCAGTCGTCGGCCAGCATTATCGCGAACGCTACGAGCAGCATCGCCCAGAAACCGCTTGTTACGGTGCCGCCGGCTATGCCGCTGCTTATTACGAGCGATAACAGGTTAGCGAATACGCTCGCTATCCCGAACGTAAGCATATTAAACGGCAGCGCGACTGCCACGAGAATCGGGCGGATAAGCGTATTGACGGCGGCGAGTATCAATGCGGCGACCAATATCGCAGTAACCAGTGCCTGCGGCAAGAGCCCTGCAGCCATCGCCGCAAGCAATATGCAAAAGTACAATACGGCTTTTATAATATAACGCATCAGAAACATCTTTTTTTACCTCAACAAAACTTTTACTTTTACTCTCGCCTCGGGGGATTTTACGTCTACATCCACAAGGTCGAGCGTTCCATAGCTTTGAATGAGCATAAGCGCATTTTCCGCAATATCAAGATATGCAAATATTTTTTTACTGACGCCTCTGAAAAGGCATAGTATATCTGCAAAACCCTCAAGCACTTCATTAACGCACCTCAGTGGCACTATCATGAAAAACGGGAACCAACCTATGCGTATTGTCATCAAGACAAATCTGCTTTTTTTAGTCAACATAGATCCTCACCGTGGCGCCTTTCGTATCATCCCCGGTCACAACGTTAACAAGTTCCTCATTAAGTTCGCCTTCTTCAAACAGCTCTATCAGGCCTTTTAAGTCGATGGCGTTTAGGTCTATGCCTTCCTGTTCCAGCTCAGACTTTGCTTCTTTAGGAATAAGAGCTAAAAGGCCGGCCGCTTTTTTTGCAAGCGCAAGAGGAACGTTGATATTGACTTTTGCAGTTTCCTCCTTGTCGGGATCTTTAACATCGACGCGTACGCGCAGCATCGAGCGTTTGCCGATAGCCGGTTTTGTTTCGCTGCCCTGTCCTATTGCGGCTAAAAGCTTTTCGCCCTCTTCAGGAGAGATTTTCCCGCTCTTCACCATTTCAAGTATCCTTAATACTTCTTCACTCATTTTTATATACTCCT
>CAZJOS010000268.1:0-3336 GCA_964547655.1 uncultured Christensenellaceae bacterium | reverse complement strand
GGCAGCACGTTTCTTAACGTGCTAAGCGTGCTCGTCATACTGTTTGTTATGTTCGTCCAGTACCTCGTGCTGTCGGGCACCGCCCTTTACCGCTGGTATCAGCCGCTGTTTATTCTCGATCTGCTCTTTGCGTCTGTAAACCGGATGCTGCTCGGCGCGGGGCAGTTTATATCGGGCAGCGTAAACAGCATATTTAAAAAACAGTCGGAGAACAAAAAAGGAGCGGTTGCCGGCGTGCTTATCGGTGTAATACTGCTTATACTCATAGTTCCGCTGCTCTTGGCGGCCGACCCCAATATATCGGAAGGAATACGCAGGATATTTTCAAATATCTTTCTTGGAGACGTATTCCTGTATGTGTTTCTGTTTCTTATAGGCGCTTCTGCGGCAGCCGCCCCTATAGCCACCGCAAAGAGAAGCGAATACACCGGCAAGAGGGAAGCGCAGGATTATTCAGAAAAGAGGCCCGTTCAGAGCGTGACGGCGGCGGTGGCGCTTACGATGATAAGCGTCGTATATATACTGTTCGGAACGGTGCAGTTTACATACTTATTTGAGCCGCTGGGTACCCTGGCTAAAACGCTTGACCTTACGAGCTCGGCTTACGCGGTGAGGGGGTTCGGCGAATTGCTTTTCGTATCGTGTCTTAACTTCGTTATAATAGCCGCGGCAATAAGGTTTACTAAAAAGGAGACCGGCAGCAAGTGTGTCTATCTGAAAGTTTTATACTGCATACTCGTTGTTTTCAATTTCGTTATAATGGCGTCTTCGCACATGCGCCTGCAGTATTATGAGGATTCCTTCGGCATGACCCTTGCAAGGTTCGTTTCCCATTCGTTTATGATACTTCTGGTCATATTCAACGCGATAACTCTTGCCCGTATCTTCTTTTCGAAAGTGAAGCTGATAAAATTCTTTTCCGTGGCTGCGCTGCTGTTCTTCTGCGCGATAGTAGCAATAAACCCCGAATCTTATGTGGCCCGCAGCAATATAGGGCGGTATGAGCAGGGCAAACAAATTGACGTTGCGTACCTGTTCACGCTTTCGGGCGACGCGATATCGGAGACGTGCGATTTTATAAAAGACCATCCTGAAGCATACGGCGAAGCCGCGCGGGAAGCGATGCAAAGGAAATATGCGGAGTATGAAGCAATCTGCAATGGCGGCTGGCAGTCGCAGAACCTCGCCGTAAGAAAAGCTTATTATAAAATGCAGGCTCTGAAATAGCAGGATCTGTCTTAAACCTTCTCCCTGACGACGCCGGTATGGACTTCCATACCGGCATATTCTTTATATAAAAGAATACCGCCTTTTCAGCGGTATTTCTTCCAGATGAGATATGGACAAAGTATTTTATCTTTGGTTTTTATTCGATATAATTTGTTACATCTTCGCAAGTCAATACTGCTTTTCCGTCCTTATCGAATCCTAAATTCCAGACCTGCTTCTGCTGCGAACCATCCGCGTATATGACCGTAACTGTGATCTTGTCAGTGATTGCGGCAAAATCTATTTCGGATTTTTGCTTTTTATAGAGGTTATTGCTGCTGTATGTCCAAAGAACTGACTCGCCCGATCTTGTCTCGATTCGTTTGGCGATAACGCGCGGTGTAGGCTGGTTATCCGGATTGACGAGATTGATGAATAGAAATTCGCGGTCAGGATCCTTCGTATCTACTCTATATTCCGCCAGATACTTGTCAAAGTCGATAGGCTCTTTCATTTTCTCTTCGATGAATCTTTGCGGATCTTCGCCGCTGTCAATTACCGACTGAATCTCTGAAATATGCAGATCAAACACAAGAATCATAAGTTGGTTTTTATATTTCTGATTGCCGGACGCTTGAATATTTTTGAGCGCGGCAATAACTTCATCCCGGCTGAATTCACGCTTGCTGCCCAGGTCTTCAAGATTTATATTAATGTAACAGAAACTCCATGTTGGCTTATCGTCGTCTGTGACCCAGTTGCGTGAGTCCTCGTAATCGAGGTCGTAATTTTTGCTCTCAAATATCACTCTTGCGGCGTTGGCGTTTTCCACCATAAAGTCAATGCCCGAGCAGCTCACAAGCGCGTCGTTCTTGTCAAATGTAAAGAATTCCGAAGGCATAGTATATTTTGTTCCGATATTGCCATCGTTATTTGATACCGCCAGCTTGATATACTGCGGGCTGTCCGGATTTTTTACTGATAATTCAAACGCAGCGGCTGCCGGACGGGTTTCCGAAACCTTCGGGCTTTCAACGATTGCAACTGTATCTTGCGGGGCCTGCGGCTGTGAAGTAAAAGCAGGTATTGCCATGGCGGCAATTGCGATACATGCCGCGAGTCCTATGCCTGCTAATGTAAATTTCAATGTATTTCTCATTATAATAATCTCCTTCTTTTTCCTGCGCCGGATGCCGTTTGCAGCGGACAAAATATTGTTTAGCATAGCGTCCTTACGCCCGGACGGGATATCGATATTACTCAAAGATTCTTTTATATTGTTTTTCATAATCACACCTCCGTGAGCCGGACTTTCAGCAGTTTCCTGCCCTTGTGCAGATAGCCCCAGACCGAGGCCTCTGATTTATTGATCAGTTTGCCTATTTCGGCCGCCGAATACCCCTCATAGTAATGGAGGTAGATAGCGGCTTTATACTTGTCAGGCAGCGCCATCACGTACGATATGGTCTCGTCTATATCAAACGGCAGGGGGCAGGAGGAGAGTATTCGCTGTCTACCCGTACTTTCCGTTTCCAGGCCGATGAGATCATATTCCTGCACACGTTGGTAGCGGCTGCTATAAGCCACGCCTTTTCGTGCTCTGCGTTCTCAAACGGCTTGTCATAAAGCAATAGTTTAAGGAATGTCTGGGAAACAGCGTCCTCCAGATCCTGCGTATGTTTTTTCATATACAGAAAACAGACCCGATATACCGTGCGTGCATTGCGCTCGTAGATCTGCGCTATATCTTTGTTCGTCCGCAGCAAAGAACTCAACGGCGTACTCCTTCTCTGTAAAGCTTTACACATATAATACAACACAGGATATATAATCCTTAATATTTTCTAAAAAAAATTAACGGTAGAAGAGAACAGGATTTTTGCTGAAATCGCATTAATCAGATATGCCCTTTAATAGTATCTTTTATACCCTTTATGTTGTTTATAAGCAAAGGTCTATAATATTTACCGGCAGATATTAAAAAGAGACGGCTGCAGGACTAACGCTGTTTCTTGCTCCGCAGCCGTATGTGGCTTATTACTGTTTCAGACGCGTATTAAGCAGCAGTTTAGCACCGCAGCAGCTTCGCAAGGCCCTTCTCAGCACATTCAATATTTCCCTTTGCGG
>CAZJOS010000267.1:1200-3342 GCA_964547655.1 uncultured Christensenellaceae bacterium | reverse complement strand
CACAAATCAACAAAAACTATATTGTTCTGTTTTTACATATTAGTCTGCAGCGGCTCCCGGGGCTCCGTTATCACATCTATAGAATTCGTTACCGGCACGGTATAGATGAGATGTTCAGGTTGCAGGTCTTTAAGTGACTTCATTATAATCTGTATTCGGCAGCGCATTTATTCCGCCCGCGTGATATTCAAAGGCCTTTATATGCGATATCGCTGAAAAGGAAGCGCTCCGTCCTATTATTTTGCCTGCTCGCTAATGCTCGTTTTCTTTAAATCAATGAGGTATAGATATCTCTCATATGCGGCATCCACGATATTCTCCCAGCTCCGGTATACCGTATTACGGGCATTTTCGCCTATTTCCCTTGAGAGGCCCGGGTCCTTTATTATCGATTCGACGGTATCGGCCAACGATTCAGGAGTATTATCTATAAGAAACCCGTTTTGCCCGTTAATGCCCTGCGATGTAGTTGCGCCTTTCACGTAAACCGTAGGGCACCCGCACGCTGCCGCTTCTTTGGTTACAAGCGAAGAGTTGTCGTAAAGCGAGGGGAACAGTAAAGCACTGCTCCGAAGATATATCTTCGCTAAATCGCCTCTGTTGTGTATCCTCCCTGCAAATTTTACGTAGCTGTCAAGCCCGGCCTCCTTTACCATCTTTTCCATATCGGCGCGCTTAGGGCCGTCTCCGACAAAAAGCATCTGGAATGCAAACCCTTTATCTTTAACTATTTTCAGGGAATTGATGACCGTCTTAACATTTTTCTGCCATATATGCTGCCCAACAAACACAAATAAAGGTTTTTCAGGGTTGAGAGCGAATCTTTCGTTAATTTCTTTATCGGTCTCATCGGATCTGTACATCATATCGATGTCGCTGCCGTTGTCCATTATATAAACGCCGCCCCTGTACCCGTATTCCTTAAGAGTTTCAACTGAAGACTCGTTGACGCACCATACCTCGTCGGCAGACTCATAAAATTCCGCGACTTTAAGCAGCATGCTTTCAACCAGAATATTCGCTTTCAGCATGCCTTTGAAGTCGTCTCTGAATTTTGAATGGAACGTGGCGACAAACGGAATGCCCCTTTTCTTCGCTATGCTTTTTGCCGCAAATCCCGAGCCGAACGGGCAATGTGCGTGAACGATATCGAAGGGTATCTTTTTAAGCTCTTTCCAAAATACAGCGTCCATTTTCGGCAGCCCGAAACGGTACTCGCTCCTGGTGGGCACTTTCATCGACGAATACCGCAGCACCTTGAAGTCATAGTCGTCTTTTGCTTTTGGATGTTTAGTCGTTATCACATAGCTTGGGCCGTACTTTTTATTCATCCAATAAGCATAATTTTTAACAACATTAGCGACCCCGTCGATTATAGGCGGGAAGGATTCGTTGAACTGCCCCGTTATTATGACCATATAAGCCTCCTTAGCGTAATGCCGCTTTATCCGAATAAATATTATAACAAATAACGCATCAAATTTAAACCGAGTTTTACTGAAACCCGCTCGGCAGTCTTAACCAGTTTGCTTAAAAAATAAAGATAATTGCGTGAATGTAAAAAAGAATACAATAGCTGCCTTAAGATAAAATGATAAATGCATTACGGCTGTTTTGGCCTATAGCACATAACCCACCTTATTTACCCCAACTCTTCTGTAAAATCAAAACGGCGGATATTTGTCCTTAACGTATATACACGTTATGTGCTGGATTATGTGCGGGGCTAAATTCCTTTATTATCGATTATATCATCAATAAGAGATTCAAGCTCCTCCTTTTCTTTAGGATCTTTAAATACGACTCCCGGTTCAACTCCCGGCCCTGCATCCTCCTGCTCATCTTTTTCTTCGTTTCCGTAGAGCCATGAGTAATCGTCGTAAATAGAGTTATAAGTCGGGCGTTTTTCTTTTCTCGTCGGCGCATTCTTTATTTCCGTGGTTCCATAATCGTCCTGGAGTATATCTTCTCCGCTGTTCTCTATTTCGCTCAGAACTTTATTTATCTCGGTGAGCTCCATCAATTTTCCGGACCCTACCTGTAAGTCATAGTCGTTTGCGTTGATAAACTCTTCAGGAAAGGGCGTTTCAGACAGAGGCTTCTCATCTTCCGTATGCATGTGAGCAGGCGTTTCCTCCTCAA
>CAZJOS010000267.1:0-1100 GCA_964547655.1 uncultured Christensenellaceae bacterium | reverse complement strand
AGCGCCTTTACGTTTATACCGCCTTCTATATCTCCAAAATAATTCTTAAATACTTTTTCAAACGAAGCTGCTTCGTTGCTGATGAGGTCGTTAAATCTCCTGGCCAGTACTTTTGCGCTTTTCTTTACTTCCTCAAGTTTACGCTGCGCGTCGTCCAGTTCCTGTACCGTGTTCTGAGCGCGCTTCTTTGCCGTCGTCTCCGCGCTGTCTATAATGACTTCGGCTTTCTTTGCAGCTTCGGCAAGAATGCGTTCGGCGCTTTTCTGCGCTGACACAAGGGTGTGCATTATTGCCTCTTCGCTTTCTTTTGTCTTTTTGGCGTGCGCAAGCTGCTCATCGAGAGCTTCCTTTAATGCGGCGTTATCGCTTTGAAGCGCTTTTATTTCGTCTATTATTTCATCCAGAAACTTATCGACTTCGTTTTCGTCATAACCTTTGAACGATCTTTTAAAAGTCTTCTCCAATATATCTTTAACTGTTAATGACACGTTGATATCCCCTTTCCCCTCGGTAAAGTTAAAATACGGTACTAATTATCTCCTTCTTACATTTTACTATACGCCGCCCAGCACATAACCCGCCTCATTTACTCCAGCCCTTTGGTAAAATCAAAATGCCGGATATGCCGGGTTATGTGCCGGGCAAAAACGTAAAGCTTTCCCTAAAATAAGCTTTTAGGGATCAATCAAACCGTTTAAAACTTTCCCTGCCGCTGCGCTCCGTGATGTTTTGCGAAACATCGACGTTTGAAGGAGCAACGACGAATATGCTTCTTGCCACCTTTTTGATATCGCCGTTGAGCGAATAGACCGCTCCGCCGACAAAATCAAGTATCCTCTGGCCAAGCTCTATTTCAAGCTCGTCCAGATTCATGATGACAGGTTTCCTTGCCTTCAAGTTATCGATTATGCACTCAGCTTCTTCGTAGCTTGACGGCTGAAACACGAGCATCCGCAGCCTGCTTGCGGTATTTGGAAGCCCGACAACTTTTGACTGTTTCCGCCTTGGAAGCCTTTGTTCCTCTTCCTCTTCGTATTCGTCTTCGTAGAAGTCGTTTTCCTCTTCCAAATTTTCATCCTGGTACTCTTCTTCTTCGAGGC
>CAZJOS010000266.1:0-3361 GCA_964547655.1 uncultured Christensenellaceae bacterium | reverse complement strand
ATACAGGTAATTTACATGAAGCGCGATAAAACCCCTGTAGGTACGGCTACATGCATCGTTTCCATTAAATTTGTAGTCTACGAACTGTCGTTATGTACCATATTTGTTGCCGGGCTTGTATACATGTTAATATTCCAGGCTCAAAGTATCGAATCTCACAGTATCTGGCTCGCTACCCTGGGGTTCGTTATTAATCTGGCGGCTGTTTTTTTGATAATACTTTCCATAGTCAACAGAAAAATGGTGCTGCACCTGGGGAACTGGATAATACGCGTTCTCAGTAAAATGAAAATAATAAAAAATAAAGATAAGGCGCAGATGCATTTCGGAGCAACGATAGACGATTACCATACCGCTGCTTCGTACATATCGAGGTATAAACTTCGGGCGCTTGGGTCTTACCTGATTTCCGTATTAAATCTGGCTTGTCTGTTCGTGGTACCGTATCTGATATACTTATCGTTCGGTAAAGAAGGCAATCTGTTAAACTTTTTCATAATGGGAGCGTTCCTTAACCTAGCGGTATCTTTCTTCCCGCTGCCGGGGGCGGCAGGAGCGTCTGAAGGCGGATTTATTTGGTTCTTCAGCAAGTTTTTTAACGACCCAAATGCCGTTAACAATACAAAAGCAACAGCAGTTCTTACAGTAGCCATGCTGATCTGGAGATTCCTGACTTATTATCTTATACTTATAGTGGGGAGCATATGGGTCGTGTTCGACGAGGTCTTTTCCTTAAGAAGAGCGAAGAAAGACCCGGAGCCCGAAGATCAGGAAAACAAACCCACGACGTGAGTATAAGCAAACCAAAACCGTGCTTAAAACAGTACGGTTTTTTAATTTTGAGAATGTTTTTACCTCAGTTTTAATAACCGTAATAATGGCAGGAATATTCAGCGCTTAAAAACGCGGCCTCAGCATGCTGCCGGGGGTCTTTATGCAAACAGGGCTCATAGCGGTAACAGTGCTTATATGCGCTTCCGTTTTCGTTAACGGATGGACGGACGCGCCGAACGCAGTTACCGCGGCGATATCGACAAGGGTGTTGTCTCCCAAAGCGGCGGTAGGGCTTGCCGCTGTTTTTAATCTGCTGGGCGTGCTGCTGATGGGAACGGCGGTCGCCGAGACAGTCAGCCATATCATAAAACTCGGCCCCGGCGCAGGAGGGCTTATCACGCTTGCCGCGGCTTTGGTATCTACGGTAGTATGGGCGGCAGGCGCCTGGAGGTTCGGGATACCGACGAGCGAGAGCCACGCGCTTATCGCGGGGCTTACGGGGGCGGCCTTGGCAGGCGGGGGATTAAGCTCGATAAGCTGGCCCGAGTGGCAAAAGGTTTTACTGGGGCTTGGGGTCTCGTCAGTACTGGGGTTCCTTTCGGGATGGCTCATTACACTTGCGGTCACAAAGATTTTCAAAAGGATGAAAAGAACAGCCGCAAATAAACTTTTCTCAGCCGGCCAGATAATATCTTCTTCGGCGATGGCTTTCAGCCACGGCGCTCAGGACGGCCAGAAGTTTATCGGTATATTTGTTTTCGCCCTGATGCTGGGGGGAGATACCCGCATAACGGGAGAGTATGACGTTCCGATATGGATAATGGTATTCTGCTCGGCGCTTATGGCGCTGGGAACATCTGCCGGCGGTTACCGTATAATAAGAAAGATGGGGATGGATATGGTCAGGATAGACAAGTACCAGGGCTTTTCGGCTGAGATAGGAGCGTCGGCCTGTATGATAAGCGCCACGGTCTTAGGCATACCGTTGAGCACCACAAACACGAAAGGGACCGCGATAATGGGAGCTGCCGCGGCAAGGCGCCTGTCTTCCGTGAATTGGCGGATCGCCGGTGAAATGGCGGCGGCGTGGCTGTTTACGTTCCCGTGCTGCGCGTTTATAGGGTATTTGACGGCGTTGCTGCTTAAAGCAGTTTTCTGACCGGAGAACAGCGGATATGGCGGTGTATAAAGACCAAAAGATTTTCGATATGCTCACGGAGGGCGCCGGGTTTGCGCTGAGAGCCGCGAAACTGTTTTTTGAGATGACCGGCGGTATAACGCCCGAAGAACAAAGCGCGGCCGTGAAACGGGCCGCACAGCACGCGGGCAGGCATATTCGAACGTTATGCTGCTATCTGGAGGCTGCGTTTATAACGCCTATAGACAGGGACGATGTATACAAGATCGCAAAGAAAACGGACGATATTACCGCCGCTATAGTTCTGGCGGCTGACAAACTGTGGATGATGAACATAACGCGGATAAACGCCCATATTAAAGCTATAGCCGGCTATATAATTGATGCCTGCGAAAAACTTACCGAACTGATGCCTGAAATAAAAAATTATAAAAAGAAGAACAAAACAGGCGAAAAGGCGGAGGAGATACGGGAAATAAAGAGGATGGGCGCAAGGCGCTATAAAGGCGCGGTAAGAGATTTGTTTATTAAGGAAAGAGACCCTATAGAGCTGATAAAGATGAAGGAAATATACGAAAGGCTTATGGAGATATTAAACAGCTGCGAGAGCGCCGCCGATTGCGTGCAGGCAATACTTGCGACTAAGACATGATTCAGATGATAGATCAACCGAAAGACTGTCTCTCAGTTTTTTTGCTAATAAAAAGCTAAAGCTTTTTAAAACGGAATAAACATAAAAAGAGCGATAAAAGAATGCGGAATACGGAGGAACTCTATGTTTGAGTTGTTAAGCATAATAAAGGATCTGCTGTTTTTTGCGGGATACATTTCGTCCGGAAAGACTTTTCAAAGGCCCCTGTCGAAAGAGGAGGAAGCCGAGTGCCTCGAAAAATGCGCCAAAGGCGACGAAGAGGCAAAGAGCATGCTTGTAGAGCATAACTTAAGGCTGGTTGCGCATATAGTAAAAAAATACCAAAACACGTCCCTCTCCAACGACGACCTCATATCCATAGGCACCATTGGGCTGATAAAGGCGGTCAACTCGTTTATGCCCAAAAAAGGGACCCAACTGGCGACATACGCCGCCAAATGTATAGAGAACGAAGTGCTTATGGCGCTACGGTCGAGCAAGAAATCAAGATGCGAGGTGTCGCTGAGCGACCCTATAGGTATAGACAAGGAAGGCAACGAGATATCGCTCATAGATATACTCGGCACGCGGGAAGACATGGTCTCCGAGCAGGCGGAGCTGCGGATACAGACCAAAAAACTATATGGGCTGCTCGGAAAATGCCTTACGAGGCGTGAAAAAGCAGTCATCGAGATGCGCTACGGCCTCGGGGGGCTGCGCCCCCAGACCCAGCGGGAGATCGCTAATAAGACTGGCATCTCGCGCTCTTACGTTTCGAGGATAGAGAGCAAGGCCATAGCCAAGCTGGCGGAAGAACT
>CAZJOS010000265.1:0-3365 GCA_964547655.1 uncultured Christensenellaceae bacterium | reverse complement strand
TGGTGCCATGTTATGGAGCGGGAAAGCTTTGAGGACGAAGAGGCTGCAAGCGTGCTTAATAAATACTTCGTATCCATTAAGGTCGATCGTGAAGAGAGGCCCGACATAGACGAGGTATACATGAGCGTCTGCCAGGCTATGACGGGCAGCGGGGGGTGGCCGCTTACCATTATAATGACTCCCGAAAAGAAGCCGTTTTTTGCGGGCACATATTTTCCGAAAAACACTGCCTACGGGCGCACAGGGCTTATCGAGCTTCTTGAGAAAATAACTTCCCTTTGGAAAAAAGACAGGGAAGAGCTTGAGCAAAACAGCGAGGAGATAACGAATCTGATCTCGACCCGCCGGGAGCCGAAAGACACGGAGGTAAGCGCGGAAAGCGTAATAAAGAAAGCTTACAGGAGCATCGAGAACTCTTTCGACGAGTTTTACGGAGGGTTTTCGCAGAGTCCGAAATTTCCCACTCCGCATTATATACTTTTCCTGCTCAGTTACTGGAAGGCGTACGATAACTACGACGCCCTCGATATGGCGGAAAAGACGCTCGGCCACATGTACCGCGGCGGCATATTCGACCATGCCGGAGGGGGCTTCTCGCGCTATTCCACCGACCGAAAATGGCTCGTCCCTCATTTCGAGAAGATGTTGTACGACAATGCCCTGCTGCTGCTAGCCTACGCGGAATGCTTCAGCGCGACGGGAAACCCTGAATACCGCGGCGTTGCTGAGAAGACGGCTGAATATTTGCTGCGCGATATGCGCTCGCCGGAAGGCGGATTCTACTCCGCGGAAGACGCGGACTCGGAAGGCGTCGAAGGCAAATACTACGTATGGAGTTATAACGAATTAAAGAAGCTGGTGACTTCTGAAGAACTGAAGTTCCTCGAGGAGCGATACGGCGTTACAAAGCAGGGCAACTTCGAGGGCGCGAATATACTCAATAAGATACACGCTAAAGAGGGCGGAGAGGATGGCGGGGATATACTGAACAAGCTGTATAAGCATCGCCTTACAAGAGTGCCGCCGTTCAAAGATACGAAGATCTCCGCCTCGTGGAACGGACTCGCTATCGAGGCTTTTGCCCGCGCCGGCTGCACGCTGGGCAGGGAAGAGTATATCGACAGCGCCCGCAAAGCCGCCGATTTTATATTATCCAATATGAAAAGCGGCGGGGGAAGCTTAAGCGGGATATACAAAGACGGCTCGTTATCTGAAAAAGGCTTTCTCGCGGACTACGCGAATATGTGCAACGCGCTGATAGAATTGTATTCGGTGACTCTTGAGATGCGCTACCTTAAAGAGGCCGTTTCATTGGCGAAAGATATGCTGCGTCTCTTCTGGGATGAGGAGGATGCGAGGTTTTATATGACGGCGGGAGGGGAGCTTTTTATGCGGCCCAGCGACGAATACGACGGGGCTATGCCATCCGGCAATTCTGCCGCAGCGATATGCCTTTTGAAGCTTTATAACCTGACCGGTGAGGATTGGGCGCGGGAAGCGCTTGACAAAGCCGCCGGAGGGTTTCTCCCAAACGCGGCCGAAACGCCGACTGCGTATATGCATTTCCTGTCCGCATTGCTTATGCGGGCCGTGCCTCACAGGCAAATCGTAATATCGGCTAAAAAGGATAACAAAGAAGCGATGGATACTTACTGGCTGCTGATAAGCCGCTTCATGCCTTTTACCACCGTTATATATTACGACAGGTCCGTTGAAATGGACGAAGTATTTCCGGAACTTGCGCAATATTCACCCCAAAAAGCTGCGCTTTTTGGGGACCCCGCAAATAAAACAGACATGCCCTTTGCGGGGTATGTCTGTGAGAATTTTGCATGCCGTAAGCCCGTTTACAGCTCGGAGGAGCTGCTGCAAATAGCGGTTATTTAAAAATCCAGCGCTTCTGAATAGGGAAACTTACAATGAACATCACGAGGGATATAAAATACGACAGAGACAGGTCTATTCCAAGGTTCTTGCACAGGCTGGTTATTGCTATGTTTCCCGCCAGTACAAAGGCGGCGAGTATATAATAACCGACGATCTGACGCCGCAGATTGCCTTTGCGCCCTTTAGCGAAGATAACGTTGCGGTTAATCGTAAAGTTGACCGTTGAGCTTACGAGCCTTGCGCCGAGCAGGGGTATCCATACGATCGTTGAGTTTTTATCTGCCGTTGAGGGAAAGATCGATGCTATCGATATAAACACAATGTAATCAACGACAAAAGAAATGACAGACGACGCCCCGAACATTATTATCAGCTTGTATATGCGCCAGGAGTCTTTAAGCGCGTTGAAATGCGAGCAGCTGTTCTTTTCGTCGTGATAAACGGTTTCTATGGTTATCTCTTTTACATCGAGCCCGAACCTTTTCGCTTCAAGCAGCATGTCCATCTCGAAATCGTAGCGGTCGCCCTTCAGCGTGAGCATGTCCTTAAGCGATGGGAAAGGGATACCGCGCAGGCCGGTCTGGGTGTCGTGAACTTTAAGTCCGCTTACAAAATTGAACACGTGCCGGGTCACAGTGTTCCCAAAACGGCTCTTAAGAGGCACATCGCCTGTGAAAGCCCTTGCGCCCAGCACCAGGGTGTTTTCGTTTTCCAGCAGCGTTTCTCCCACTCTTATTATATCCTTGACAAGATGCTGCCCGTCCGCGTCCGCGGTGATGACTCCGCGCACCCCCGAACCGTTTTCGAGTATATCGGCAAAGCCGGTTTTGAGCGCACGCCCTTTGCCCATATTTTTTTCATGTGCAATAACGCGGCAGCCCAAAGCTTTGACCGCTTCGAAGATATGGGAATACTCGCCGCCGCTTCCGTCGTCAACTACTATTACCTGATTGAAATCGTGTTTAAGGAGTTCTTTTATAAGCCCTGTGAGCGAATCGCCGGGCTTATACGCCGGTATCAGCACAATGAGGGACTTTATATCTTTTTTCATATTTACCCCGTACAATTATGACCATAAGTATAAATTCAAAACCTGTATACGTGCAATCACAATATTGCGCAGCCGCCAAAGACGCAAATTCTTTGACAGTTTAACATTACTGAAAAAAACATGCAAGCGGCCTGAACTTATAAAAGGGTACGGACACCCGCACCCTTTAAATAATTTGCCGTTATTTGAGTTTCGTTCCGCACTCGCCGCAGAAACGCACGCTCTGGTCGTTTTCCGCTCCGCAGTTGGGGCATATGTTGAGCGCGAGGTCCGCGCCGCAATTCGTGCAGAATTTGCTTTGTCCGGCGGGTTTGCCGCATTTGGGGCAGGACGTCGCCTTCTGCTCTATCTCGCCCTGGAAAACCTGCGTCTGTTCGGCTTTGTCCCAGATGTCGCGCTTCATCTTGTCTGCCCTCGCCGCCGCTAT
>CAZJOS010000264.1:0-3380 GCA_964547655.1 uncultured Christensenellaceae bacterium | reverse complement strand
ACCAGCATCAGCGGCAGCGCAACTATCAGTATCATCTTCCAGAGGCTGCTCTGCATGGCCTTTTTTGTTTTAGATTTGCGCCAAAAAACAAAGTTCACTGCTTGCTTCCTTTACGGTAATCGCTGGGAGTGCAGCCCGCGACTTTTCTGAACACAAAGCTGAAATAATGCGGGTCCTTATATCCCACGGCAAACGCTATCTCGCTGGAACGTTTGTCCGTTTGGCGCAATATCCGTTTCGCCTCGCCTATCCTTTTACTGGTGAGGTATTCTACGAACGTCTGCCCGACTTCCTGGCTGAACATAGCCGAAAAGTAGTTAGGGCTTATGTTTACCTCCCTTGCAACCCTGTCGAGCGAAATAGACTCGTCCGGATAATGCTCGTCTATAAACCCCATTGCCTTGGTAAGCAGGTCGCGCTGCTGCTTTTTGCTTTCACTGTCGCGCAGTTCTATAGCCTGACCTAATACCCAGCGCGCGTATTGGCACGCTTCCTCTTTCGTAGACGTATCATCTTTCGGCCGGATCTCAAGGGGCGAGAAGTCGTCTGCGCGGCAGCCTATAGAATCCAGATATTCCACTGCCGCGAAGTAGATCGTCATAGTCAGATATCTGCAAAACATGGGTTCTGAAACAGCCTCTTCGCCGGCGTTTTGAAACAGTTGATCCAGGAAGCGGTCGATTTCTTCGACCGACCCGCTGCTCAAGAAACTGCGGATACGCTCCTGGCATAGCTCCTTGCTGTCAGAATCTGATTTTAAGCTGTCTCTTTTCCGGAAGTTACTGATGCTCGCTTCAGACAGTATATTATCTTCAGGGCTTAGATAACGGTAGGATAAAACACGGCTTGCTTCCGTAAAGCAGGCCGGGATATTCCCAAGACGCGATACCGGCGTGCCGCATGCTATATACCAGTCTACATCGCGCGCGGCCGTGGTAAAGCGGCTGCGTATGTTCTCTATGCAGTCGTGTGTTAGCCCATCTATTTCACCTTGCCCGCCCTTTACCAATACCGCGTACGTCGTGACGTTCCAGCGGAATAGGATCAATTCAGGATGGCTTAAGAAAAACTGCGTGATATTATCCTGTACCGCAGCAAGCGCGTCCGTATAGCTCTCCGGCGCGCTTCCGTTGTATCCTGCGCTGCTTAGCGAAAAAAGCACGATATTATAGAAAGGGGCGTTTATGTCGATATCCATAGTCTTAGCGGTCTCGGATATTTCCAAAACGCTTAAGCCGCCTGTAACGATCTTCTCGAAAAACCTCCTGCGCGAAAACGTTTCGTATTCCTGGGCTTCGCGCTGAAACTTTTCGAGATATTCCTGCTGCTGGTGTTCATCCTCCATCTTTTTCTGCAAAGCGATCAGGGTCTCCACCATCTTTTCCTTCGCTATCGGCTTTAAAAGATATTGCTCCACACCCATGCGAATAGCCTGCTGCGCGTAAGAAAAATCGTCATACCCGCTGATTATTACTATTTTTGTTTTTGGCAGTTCCTTGCGGATGAGTTCGATAAGCGCCAATCCGTCCATAAACGGCATTTTGATATCCGTAATAAGAAGATCGGGCTGTATGCTGCGTATCAGGGGCAGCGCGAGTTCTCCGTCTGAAGCGTCGCCGGCATATATAAAGCCGTACTGCTCCCAATTGATGTTGTTTCGTATGCCTTCGCGTACTACGATCTCATCCTCGACAAGAAAGACCTTAAACATCATGATCTTCCTTTCCAGAGAATGTGCCTGTCTCTCCATTTGATGTGTATAATCCCCCAAATTATTATGTATCATTTTGTAACAATCAACAACAGACTTTTTTTTGATAATAGTTAGTTTTTTTATGGGAAGCTTATTTTTTCTTACCGTATCTGTATAGATATTGCCCGGTTATCCTTTGCCAAAGGTGCTTCCCTAAAACCCTTATCCGTTTTCCTGCTGCAGAAAAACCATGTTTTGATATCCAAAAAGGTCGATAAAACTCGCGGCCCCGCATATACTGAGCGAAGGGTCGCCAAACAGCATCGTCCGCCACGGCTGATGTGCCTTTGTCGCGGCAAACCAGTATTGCTGGTTTAGTTTTCCGGGAAGGCCCTGCTCTTTATAAAACAGCTTTATCATTCCCTGCCAGGCTTCTCCCACCGTTTTTGAGCCTTTTATGCACCTAAAGAAATATTCCGTCGGCTCGTACATCTGCACGCCTGTCGTTCCGCCGATATAGGCTGCGGCGCCGTGTTCCGTTTTTACGGTCAATGCTGCCGCCAGATCCGCGTCGTTACGCGCCCTTTGAAGGCATGCGGGCTGGGGAGGCGTCCGCTCGAATATCTCGCCCCTGCTTAGCCCCGGATGGCTTTCGCCATGTGTATCAACGTACGGGGAATAGGGAGGAAAAAACGCCGCGTCTGAAGTGGAGCCGACAGAAAAGCACATTATCGGCAGTTTGCTGTTCGTAAGCTGCATGGCGTCGGCAGCGCTCCACTGATTTCCCTGGATCGAAAGGCCGCCCGCATTTCCGAAACCGATATAATCCACCAGATCGACGCCCCTGTCGATCATGTCGCTTATTTTATCTGTTGTAAGCACCCTGTCGCTGGGGCACAGGCATCCTTCGGAGTTCATCTTTACGCAATCGTAATCGGTTAGATACTCGCCCGCTATGCGCTCGTTTACCCTGCACGCATCGCTCAGCCAGTCGTGCGTAGCCATCAGCAGCGCTTTCCGGCGTGAGCCCGCCTTAAATGCCTTATACGCATTCGCCTCGTAGCTTATTACCTTGTTTACATAGCAATTGACTTCTTCCTCATTTGAGGCCGGGACGCGCCCTACCGCAACGACAGGGTCGAGGCTCACCTTGTCAACGTTTATTGAGCCGCTGTGGCATTCGCCGAACAGCTCTCCGTAATAGCCGTTTTTATTACCGTCCCAATCGTCGAAACTTTTATCTTCTTTATAAAGCGCGGAATAATAGAGGTCGGTCGGATAGAACGCCGTGTTCATCGCGGCTTCCGATCTTCTGTCTGTAACCGTATAGCGTACCGGGAATGTTCCGAAATCTCCCGCAAGCATCACATGACGGGCGTCTTGATGCCTATGATAGTCTTCTATGCATCGCTTGACTTTTTCTGCTTCATCTCTGCCGCTGTAGTCCTGATATACTTCTTCTAATGTGATTATTGATGTTAATAAGCCGGTGCTTTCCTTGTGCTGCTTTAATTTTTGCAGAGTTTGTGAGAATCGGGACGGCGTAATGATCAAGAACATAAAACATCCTCCATACTTCCCTATTCGTCATACCTTTTTATTGTATCACATATAATCATAAAACATATACGTATAATAAGTTGAAATATTTACGAATTGTTTTCGTAATTTTGTGTATTTTAGTGAC
>CAZJOS010000263.1:0-3431 GCA_964547655.1 uncultured Christensenellaceae bacterium | reverse complement strand
GCCCCGCTCCCCGCACGGGATGTTATAATATGCATATCTATGGCACGGCGTAAAGGAGCATTCGTATGAAGGTTGGCATTGCGCCCGGCGGAGGGGCGTTTGCCCCTCTGTTTTATACTGCGATAATCCCAAGTTGCCCCTCCCCAGTTGACCCCCTCTCCCTCCCGTGGTAATCTATATATATACTTAAATTCCCACATGGAGGTATCATATGATCCAAAATCCGGTACTGCGCGGCTTCCATCCCGACCCGTCCATGATCTGCGTGGACGGCGGCGAATTCAGCGCTCCGCTGGGCGGCAAAGAGATACATATCGGGGGCGATACCATATGGCTGCGCGTAACGGGGAAGGGAGCAAAGGCGGCGTTTTCATATTCGCAGGACGGAAAGGCCTTTACCGATATAGATTACGATATCGACGCGTCGATACTCTCGGACGACCACTGTTACGGGTTCACGGGCGCGTATGTCGGTATGGCGGCGTACGACCTTTACGGCCATACGTCCTACGCGGATTTCACATACTTCAGTTACAGGGCGCTGTAACGGGCAGGGGACTTCAGGCCTTCTGCAGGATGGACAAACATCTTGATACGGAAGGGAAGCGGTAAGGCAATGAGGCCGTACCTGTTCATAGCAAAAATGAAGGTCTTGTCCGCTCTGGCATATAGGTTCGACGTTATTTCTTCCGTTGCGGTCCAATGCCTTATAGTTATAGCCACGTCGTTTTTCTGGATGGCCGTTTACGGCGGCACGCAGTCGGCGCTGGGCGTTACCAAAGAGCAGATGCTCACTTACACGATAATGTCCGTATTGCTGGCAAGCATATTCACCGCAAACGTGGAAAACAGGGTGATACAGAGCGTCAGGAAAGGCAGCGTCGCCCTGGATATGCTGAAACCAATAAGCGTTTTCGGTATATACCTCGCCGAAGACATAGGCGCGGCAATAATAGCTTTGTTCCAGAACGCGGCGCCCCTGCTTATAATATCGTGCGTTCTGATACAGGTTCCCGCCCCGTCGTCGATCGTCAATTCCCTGCTGTTTCTTTTGAGCGCCTCATTGAGCTATCTTATAAACTGGCTGATAACGGCATGCTTTTCGATGCTTTCGTTTTTCGTGATCAGCATAGGGCCGCTTCACCAGACCAAGAACATCCTTATACGGATACTTTCGGGAAGCATCATACCGCTGTGGTTCTTCCCCGAAAGCCTGCAGGGCGTGCTCAGGTTCCTGCCCTTTATGTATATCTACCAGCTGCCGCTGAGCATATATATAGGCAGGCTGGGCATATCCGATATATTTATGCAGATGGGGCTGCAGCTCGCATGGGTAATAGTGTTGTTTGCGGTATTTAAAATGGAACAGAAAAAAGTATACTCCAACGTATTGATACAGGGGGGCTGATAGTATATGTTGCAGGGAATAAAGCATTATGTTATTGTGGCGGCCCGCCTTTTTAAGATGTCGGTACAAACTACGCTGGAGTACCGCGTCGAGCTATTTGGCTGGCTGTTTGCCAACCCTTTACAGTTTATACTGGGGCTGGCGACCATCAAATTCGTAATATCAGAGTTCGGCGCTCTGAACGGGTGGAATTTCGGAGAACTGGCGTTTCTGTACGGGCTCGCCGTATTGAGCCACGGGCTGTCGGTAATACTCTTCGTGCAGACATGGTGGATGGGAAGCGAAATACTGGACGGAGAATTCGACATATTGATGCTGCGTCCCATGAACGTGCTGTTCCAGTTCTTCTTTAACAGGTTCAACTTAATAGGGATAACCGACCTTATACCGGGGGCCGTTATATTCATATACGGATGCACGGAGGTCGGTTTTGTCTGGTCGCTTGTGAATATACTGATGCTTGTTTCGGTGCTCGCCGGCGCTACGCTTATACGCGGGGCCGTCTACTTGCTTACAGGCTCTTTGGCTTTCTGGACAAAGAGCCGCAATAGTTTTGCCATTACTAATATGACGGTGTTCGACCAGGCGACGAAATATCCGCTGTCTGTTTACCCGAGGGCTGTGCAGATGATATTTACTTTCCTTATACCCCTGGGGTTCATAGCATTTTATCCGGCGAGCGATTTTCTCTCTAAAAGCAGCGGCGATATATTTTCCGGCCTGATGCCCTGGCTCACGCTTGCTGTCGGGGTCTTCGTATTCTGGGTGACCACGAGGGTCTTCCGCAGGGGGCTCAAACGATACGAGAGCGCCGGGACATAAAATATATGCAAAGCGGTTCGTACTATTAAAAGGGGGTATTCCTTTGGCGTTGATAGAAGTAAGCCATCTGGTTAAAAACTTTAAGGTCGCGGAAAAAGAAGAAGGGCTTAAGGGCGCGCTTAAGAGCGTCATCCTCAGAAAAACGAAGATTGTCAGCGCGGTAAACGACATAAGCTTTACCATAGACAAGGGCGAGATAGTCGCCTATATCGGACCCAACGGGGCAGGCAAAAGCACCACAGTAAAGATGCTGTCGGGCATACTTACGCCTACTTCGGGCGAGATATTGATAGGCGGCATATCCCCGCAGAAAAACAGGAAACAGGTGGTCAGAAACCTGGGCGTCGTTTTCGGGCAGAGGAGCCAATTAAATTGGGACCTGCGGCTGGGAGAGACCTTTGAATTACTGAAAAGGATATATCAGATAGACGATGCGAGATACAAAGAAAACCTGGAAATCATGAACGGGATACTCGAGATCGATAATATCATCAATACTCCTGTCCGCCAGCTGTCGCTGGGTCAGAGGATGAGGGGAGATCTTGCGGCGTCCATGCTTCATTCCCCGCCGATACTTTTCTTAGACGAGCCGACGATAGGGCTCGACGTTGAGGCGAAGTATTCTATACGAAAGTTTATAAAGGAGATCAACGCATCCAAGGGGACGACGATAATACTTACTACCCACGACTTAGGCGACATACAGGAGCTGTGCTCCCGGCTGATAATAATCAATAAGGGCGTCATAATAGAAGACGGATCGCTTAAAGACCTTATAGACCGCATAGCGCCGTACCGGCAGCTAATGGTAGACTTCTACGAGGAGCGCGGCGATATTACACACCCGCTGGCACAGGTAGTGGAGAGGGAAGGAGCAAGAATAGTTTTCCGCTTCGAGAAGGCAGCAATAACCGCGTCTAAGTTGATAGAAGACATATCGAATATGGCGCGCATAAAAGACATCCGCCTCGACGAAGCGAAGATAGACGATATAATACGCGCGGTGTACAAAAGATGACGGGCACACACGACGAGCTGATGAGGATGGTCGGCGATAAGCTGTCGGCGGTTAAGCGCCGTCATTGCGGAAGCGAAGCTTAGACGGGAGCGCAGCGACGAAGCAATCAAGAGGTGAAGGGGCCTGTATGTTCTGGATTGCCACGCAGGCTCGCAATGACGGCTGCTCCGCTGCCGTTCGTAT
>CAZJOS010000262.1:0-3443 GCA_964547655.1 uncultured Christensenellaceae bacterium | reverse complement strand
CCATATTAATACAGGATTACTTAGTTCTTTTTCCAGCAGAAAATTAAACAGATATTTTCATAATCGCCGATAGCGTCAACTGTTTCAAATCCGTACTTTGCCATAAACGCCTTGTCTGACAGAAACGGCGTCTTCTTTTTAGAGCTTATGACGCATACGCCCGACCTGCCCTTCGTTTTCGCGTCGCTTACGCAATATTCGAGCAGCTGCCCGCCGTGGCCCTGCCCCTTGAAGCTGCCCGATACCCACAGGCAATAGATATACATATAATTGTCGCCGATAACCGGGACCCACGCCGTTTCAAGAGGAGCGTATTCTATGAACACCTTGCCCTTTACATCGAGTTTCCTCATGACGTGCCCCTCGCCGAGCCTTTTTTTGAGCCAGTCCCGTTTTATACCGACGCCGCGCTGGTGCTTTTTATCGGCGATAGCGCAGCATAAATGTTCATGATCGATATTCTCCGGGGTAAGGTTGATATATTCACCCATGGCCGCCTCACTTTCCGTTATGCTGACTACTGATTTTACGCTTTTCCATACTTTATATCTTAGCATATCAGACATGACAACAGTATGTCAGGTTCAAGCGCCGATAAAGAAAATCTTAGGGTTCCGTCTGCCGCAAGGATATTGGGCCGGCAGCCCATCGATGCTACCATTCGTCGTCCGCGATCTCGAACGTCCTGTATCCCGACACGCCGTCGATCTTCTTTATATCGATTGACTCGACGCTGGAATAGGCGCTGCCCCTTTTCAGCGCGCCGATAAACGCGGCGATATTCGCTTCGCCACCTTCGGCCTCAGCCTCTACGCTGCCGTCCGCCCTGTTCCTTACCCATCCGTTCACGCCGCAGGCTGAAGCGCTTTCCCGGGTAAAGTACCTGAAGCCAACGCCCTGCACGCTGCCGCGGACTATTATGTGGTAATGCAGCATACGCATCTCCGTTCCGCCTAGAATTGATAAGTATATTATAGCATAAACAGTTTTATTACTCCCTTTCTGTCAGATAAAATATTGATTACTCCGTAAAAAATGTTATAATATTTATAATCTTCTTGAAACCTGCTTGCAGGATAGTAAGACAAGCAATCGATATTTTGGTTGTTTTGTATGAAAATCACTTATTACGGAAGGAGAGCTGGAATATGAATAAGCTATCCCTCAAAAAGATCATCAATACGGCCGCCGCTGCAGCTCTGGCAGCAGCGCTCTTATTGGCGCTGCCCGCATGTTCCCCGCAGCAAACGCCGGAGGTTACATCTACGCCGGCTGTATCTTTGAGGACGTTTGCGCCGCCTACGCCTACCCCCGAACTGACCCCCGAGCCGTCGCCGTCGCCCACTCCGCGCGCATCGACAACTCCGAAGCCGGAGCCCGTCGTTTCTTTCCCGCCTTTTCAGGTCGACTCTTCGGGAGACTATATCTTCCCGCAGGTAGTATCGGACAAGACCGAGGCGATGACGAACGAAGCGGTATACTTTAATATATTGACATCGGAAAAAGTGAACAGCGTTCAGACTGTAATAGACGGCGTGGACGGAGGAATATATAAGGATTTTAAGACCGATAACGGCATGCGCATATGGCGGGTGAGGATATACTTTACGAATGGCGGAAACCGGAAGGTGCAGTTCAAATGCGCTATGTCTACGGGAGGCACGGCTATAATACCCAAAAATCCGGTAAAGATAAACATAACGTTCAACTATACCGCGGAATCGACGTCGAAGAACATATCGAAAGGCAAGACGGTCACTTTCACGCTTAAGACCCCCTCCACAATAGACTCGGTGGACGCTGTAGTAGACGGGGTAAAACAGAATATTAAGTGTGACAAGCCCGAATCGGACGAAGGCGGAATAAGGGTATGGAAGGTAAACATAACGTTCTTCGGCCTGGGCACCCGGTCGGTCACGTTCCAGGCGTATGACGGCACCAATCTCAAACAGACATTCCCCGACCCTGGGCTTACGATAATAGTAGAGTAGATAAGGTTAAATTTAAGGTTAAATTTATTGTGAAAGGCGCTCAAGGGCGCCTTTTATATTTGTAGTGAACAGCGGGCCGGTTTTATCCTCCTCCTCATTTCACCCGATCTAAAAGGAGAGGCCGCCAACGGCGGCATCTCCTTCTTTTGATCTTTGATTGACGGCAGCTACATTCCTTCTCCGCCTGATTCAAGCACTAAACTGGTACCTGCTCCTTCAAATGCAGTCGGATCTATAAATGTGAGCGTACCGGGCTTGTTTATCTTGCTGAGCGACGTACAATTGGCGAACGCATGCTCCAATATGCTTTGAATGCCGTTACCCAACTGTACGGTCTTAAGTTTCGTGCAGTCCGCGAAAGCGCCGGGGCTTACCGCCGTAACGCTTCCCGGTATCACCGCCTTTGTCATGTTCGTGCATCCCGCAAACGCAAATGCCCCAAGGCTGGTCACGCTGCCGGGTATCGTTATACTCTTAAGCTTCGTGCAGGCTGAAAATGCGTTGATACCGATGCTAGTAAGGCCGCTCGGCAAAGTTACGGTCTCGATCTTACTGCAGTTAAGAAAAGCCATTATCCCTATCGTTTTTGCGGCTTTTGGTATCTTCACTGTTTTTATTGACTTGCACTCAATAAAAGCGCCGTCGCCTATTGTCACTGTGCCTGTAAGGGTAAGGTCCTTCAAGCTCCCGCAGTACGCGAAAGCCCAGTTTCCTATCTCTTTGGCTCCTACCTTTGCTGTTGTCATTTTATTGCATCCGGTAAAAGCCTGCATTCCTATGGTTCCGGAGCCAGTAATGCTTACTTTCTTTAAAGCGCCGCAGTTGCCAAATGCAAACATGCCTATAGTATCTGCGCCCGAGATGCTTGCCTCATTTAAAGCGCCGCATCCTAAGAAGGCGAACGCACCTATGCTTTTCACATTTTTAAACTCTGCCGTTTTCAGATTGACGCAGTCCGCAAACACATAGCCGCCTGCGCTGTTTACATTCTTTATTACAACCGACGTTAAGCCGGTGCATCCGGTAAACGCCCAGTCGCTTATTATACACCCGGCCGAAGAAGTATTGATATTTATGCTTTTCAGTTTGGCGCAGCGGGCAAACGCTTGTGAGCCGATGTATGAAATCTTTTTCGGCATCGCCTGCTTCTTACCTACGAGCAGGTCTTTAAGTTTGCTACAATCCATGAACGCATGATCACCTATGTAAGTGACATTGTTCGAAAAAGTCACGGAAGTTAAGTTGCCGCAGCCCATGAATGCGCGATCGCCGATGTTTGTTACTTTGGACGGCAAGACTATGCTCTTTAGTTTCGATGAGCTGAACACCTCGGTGTTGATTGCTGTTAATTTGTTTGATAATTTAATACTTGTTATACCGCTGCCACTGAACGCGTATTCCCCGATGCTTGTCACGCTGTTCGGTATCTCGATGCTTTTTAAGCCGGTAGTA
>CAZJOS010000261.1:0-3495 GCA_964547655.1 uncultured Christensenellaceae bacterium | reverse complement strand
GAAGGCTTGCCGCGCGAGTCGGCGTAGTGCTGCGCGAAGAGTATGGCCGGGCCTTCCTCTTCAGGCACTGCCTTGGAGCCGCCGGACAGCATGGAAGCTATGTCTTCTTTGCTAATACCCTTTTCGAGCGCGATTTTAGTGTGTACGTAAGAGCACACCTCGCAGCCGTTCACCTCGGTAACGGCGAGCATTATCCTCTCGGCAGCCTCAGGGGCAAGCTTGCCATTCCTGACGCTTTTCCTGTAACGCCCGACAGTGCGTATGGCGAGAACAATGGACGTGTAGAACTCGCCTATGGTATATATCCTGTTAAAAAACTTCCGCTCCATATTTCTTCCTGAGCCTCAAGCAACGAGCGGCTTCTCGTATATCCGGTATGTCTTAATGTGCTCGAGGCCTAATTTTTCGAGCGCGTTTTTAATATCGAGGTTGTCTTCGAGTATGTAGTTTGCCTCGAGCCGTATGTTTTTTGGAGCGAGATGACGGAAAAGGTTTATATACATCAGCACGTCGAGCGCGTTTTTCTGCCAGTCGGGGTGTACGGCGAGCCCGAACAGCCGGTAGCCTTTGAGTTTCTTTACGCCGAGCAGCAGCTTGGCCCACCCCAAGGGCAGCAGCTTTCCTTTGGTGCGCTTGAGTATAACGTTGATGTCAGGAAACCCGAGGCAGTAGCCTACGGGTCTTCCGCCGTCTTCAACCATCCACACGGCGTCCGGGTCTACTATGAGCTTGAGCTTTTTCAGCATGTCCTCCATTACCGAAAGCTCGAGAGGGACATAGCCCCAGTTACCGGCAAGCGCCGTGTTCGATATCTCCCAGATGGCGCGAGCGTCTTTCTCCATGTTTCGGGTATCTATAGGGCGGATGCTTATGCTGGGGTAGCGCTCGAAAAACTTTTCATACAGCCTGTCGAAGCGCTCGGGGAGGGAATACCCCTTGCCGCTGTCGGCCTCGTATACCAGCAGGTCTTTTACTTTCTCGTAACCAAGATCCGTAAAAAACCGGTGGTAATACGACGGGTTCCACGGGGACATGAATACAGGAAGGCTGTTATAGCCTTCGAGCACGAAGCCCCAGTTCTCGGCAGCGGGATGTATCGGCCCGCGTACGGCCGCCATGCCTTTATTTCGGAGCCACTCCTCGGCTGTTTCGGCGAGCAGCCTGCCCGCCTCGTCGTTGTCGGCGCAGTCGAAAGCCCCGAAAAAGCCGGTTTTCGTTTTATAATAAGCGTTGAACGTATGGTCGATATACGCTATAGTGCGCCCGACAGGCTTACCGCCGTCATTTAAGGCCATAAGCAGAGCGTAATCAGCATTTTTAAGTATTGGGTTGTTTTTCGCGTAATACGCTTTTTTCTCGTCGGCCCACATAGGCGGGGCATAGAAGGGATCTTTGCCGTGCAGCCGCCAGGGCAGGCGGACAAAATCCTTCATCTGTTTTCTGCTGTTTACTTCAACGACTTTCATAGCGTATTTCCTTATATAAATATTGATTAATTATATCAGACTAAGCGCGAAAAACAAATTTTTTTGGAAGTATGCATATAAGTGTGAAATAATGAAATACCCCAGCACTAGATTGTTATACAATCTAGTGCTGGGGATAATTCCGGAAACAATGTTCCCCTGGGGGGTGATAGTTTTTGTGTCAGCAAACTATTACCTTGAGTTCGGGCCTTTTGCTTCAGGCATGTTGCTTGCCGCGAAATCTATCATCTTCTTGACCATTTGGCCTCCGATTCGGCCGGCGTCTTTCGCGGACAGGTCGCCGTTATAGCCTTGTTTTAAGTTTACTCCGGCCTGAGTTGCCGACGACCATTTAAGATTATCAAAATTTCTGCTACTGGTTCTTGCCATGTTTATACCTCCTTTTTCGTTATTTTCCCCCGAAATACATAAAAAACACATTTTTCTTTATGGTTTATATTGACAAAATCGGCGTTGCTGTTGATACTGAAATCAGAAGAAAAGTTTGAAGGAGCGCCAAATGAAAGATTTCCCCGGGTTCATGAAGAGCGGGAAAAACAGGATACCTTCTGTCCGGCAGAACACGCCGGACGTAGAAGGCTATTACTGCGAAGGCATCGATGGAGGCCAGATGGCGTTCTGGACATGCTATAACGCGCGTGAGTCGAAAAAGCACAGGCATGATTTCGACGAATATTTTATCGTCGTAAGCGGAGAGTTTACGCTGTGCACGGACGGCGGAGAGACAGTGCTGAAACCCGGCGAAGAGGCGTTTGTCCCGCGCGGCACGGAACAGTGCGTGAGGTGCGCCGCCGGCACGAGGACGATACACGCGTTTGGGGGCAGGAGGATAAAGCGCGATGTTTAAGTACGACGCAATAAAGCCGCTTTTAGGTTCCGGAAATATGGCAATAGAATACTTCGTGAAAAGAGACCTGCTCGGCGAAGACGCGGGGGATATACGCGCGGTGTGGGAACTGCCCGAGGTTAAGGGCATACTCAGAAAGCAACAGCCTGACGGGTCGTTCTCGAAGGGTGGGTTAAAGGACAAGCTCGTTGAGACGTGGAGGCAGATGCGCTTCCTCGTGCAGATGTATGAAACGGACAGGGCGCATACCGGCACGGAACGCGCCGCTGAGTATCTGTTTTCATGCCAAACCGACGAGGGAGACATTCGGGGGTTCCTCGGCAACCAGTACGCGCCGTATTATACGGGGTCAATTCTTTACCTGATGATAAAGGCGGGGTATGAAGACGACGCAAGGGTCGCGAAAGGCATAAAGTGGCTGCTCTCTATGCGGCAGGAAGATGGCGGCTGGTTTGCAGGCAGCCCCGGTATGATAAAGCGAACGTGGAGCGAACAGGCAGTTCTGACAAGCGGATGGAGGGAGAATCCCGAGAGAGACTTCGACTTTTCATTGCCGTTTTCGGCTGCCGGCACGGGCATGGCAATACGTGCTCTGGCCGCGCACTCGAAATGGCGGCACAGCGAAGAGGCCGAAAAAGCCGCGAGGCTGTTAAAATCGAAGTTCTTCAAAAAGGATAATTACCCGTATATGGGCACGCCGCAGCACTGGGTGAGGTTCAATTTCCCGTACTGGTGGAACGACGCGCTGTCCGCGCTCGACATGATATCGCTCATCGGCATACCGAAAGAGGACGAAGATGCCGCCGCCGCGCTCGAATGGTTTTTAGAGCGGCAGCAGCCTGACGGGTTGTGGAAAGGCTCATACTCGGATATACACAAGGAATCGGGCAGCAGGAAGGAGTGGGACTTAAGGCTGTGGGTGAGCCTTAATATATTGAGGGTGTTCAAAAGATATTACGGGGAGATCTTCTTTTGATCAGGAGAGGAGTTAAGGGATATCTGCACTGCATGCGGATACCCTTTTTGTTTTAGCAGAAAATTCAGAAAGAAGCGGATCGAAAAGCTGATCGAGCGATACAGGCAGGCCGCCGGGCGGAATGAGGAGGACGGCCTCTGCACGCCAGTTCATTTTCGCCGGGTTTTGTAGTATAATATGCAGGA
>CAZJOS010000260.1:0-3502 GCA_964547655.1 uncultured Christensenellaceae bacterium | reverse complement strand
CGGTAAACATTACACGTTTCATTCAGATTGTATGGCCGGCGCGCATTTTTTTGCGCCGCGCATAATTTGACCGCTCTAACAAACAATAACAACGAAAACTTTTTAAGGAGGACAAGTATGAAGGCAACAGGTATAGTGAGACGAATAGACGAGCTTGGCAGAATAGTTATACCAAAGGAAATACGGCGAACCTTAAGGATTAGAGAGGGAGACCCGCTGGAGATATATACGGACAGAGAAGGCGGCATCATCCTTAAAAAATATTCTCCTATAGGCGAGCTTGCGGCATTCGCGCTTGACTTTGCGGAAGCGCTTTCATCAACCTTAGGGATGACTACAATAATCTGCGACAGGGATACCGTACTTGCAGCCGGCGGCGAATACAAAAGGGACTATTTCGAGCGCCCGGTAAGCAGCGCGCTTGAAGACAGCATGAACGCAAGGGCGGTAATGAAAAAAGAAGGTGCCGGCACTATTCCGCTTGTAAGCGGTGAAGACCAGTCGCTCACAACGGCGCAGGTGATCGCTCCCATTTCCATGGACGGGCAGCCTATAGGCGCAATAGCGGTAGTCTCGCGCAACGGTTCCGTTATCGGAGAGGCCGAGCAGAAGGCGGCGGAAGCGGCGGCGGCATTTTTAGGACGTCAGATGGAGCAGTAAAGCGGCCATTCATTTCCTGAAACTCAAGGGAGCAAAAAAGACCCAGCACTAAATTGCACGGCTTGTATTAAAGGCTTACAATTTAGTGCTGGGTTGATTTTTTTTATTGCGGAATGTAGAATTAATAAAAACTAATGTATTTTGGAGGGAAGCTTGAGCGGAACACTTGCAGAGAAGATAATAGAAAAACATTTAAGATCGGGCGGCATGGCGGCGGAGGGAGAAATATCCATTGGCATAGATTATACGCTTACGCAGGATTCTACAGGCACTATGGCGTACCTTCAGTTCGAGGCCATGGGCGTAAAGCGCGTTAAAACGAAAAAATCGCTCGCGTATATCGACCACAATATGCTCCAGGCGGGCTTCGAGAACGCCGACGACCATAAATACATAGAGACCGCCGCAAAGAAACACGGCGTTTATTTCAGCAGGCCGGGCAACGGCATATGCCATCAGGTAAACCTGGAAAGGTTCGGGGTGCCGGGGGCAACGCTCTTGGGCTCCGACAGCCACACCCCCACGGGCGGCGGCATAGGAATGATAGCCATAGGCGCGGGTGGGCTCGACGTTGCGGTAGCGATGGCGGGCGGGGCATATTATCTCCCGATGCCGAAAATTTTGGGCATCGAGCTTAAAGGAAAGCTTAATTTCGGCGTCTCCGCGAAAGACGTAATACTCGAAGTACTGCGCCTTATAAGCGTTAAAGGCGGCGTAGGAAAGATAATCGAGTATTTCGGGGAAGGCGTGAAAACGCTTTCCGTTCCCGAGAGGGCGACTATAGCGAACATGGGCGCGGAGACCGGCGCGACGACGTCCGTCTTCCCGAGCGACGAAGTAACGAGAGCGTTTTTAGCAGCGCAGGGCCGGGAGCAGGATTACACGGAACTCAAAGCCGACCCAGACGCCGCCTACAGCAGTGTTTTAACCATCGACCTCTCAGCGCTGGAGCCCATGGCAGCCGCGCCTCACAGCCCCGACAGCATAAAAAAGGTGCGCGAACTTAAAAGTATAAAGGTAGATCAGGTCTGCATAGGCAGCTGCACGAATTCTTCTTACCTCGATATGATGCGCGTCGCCTCGATACTCAAAGGCAAGACGATAGCCGGCGGCATGAGCCTCGTTATTTCCCCCGGCTCGCGGCAGGTGATGACGATGCTCGCCCAAAGCGGCGCTCTCGCCAGCCTCATTATGGCGGGCGCGCGGGTGCTCGAATGCGCCTGCGGCCCCTGCATAGGCATGGGGCAGGCCCCGAGGACGGATGCCGTATCGGTACGCACGTTCAACAGGAACTTCTGCGGGCGCTCCGGCACCAAAAGCGCAAACGTATACCTCGTAAGCCCTGAGACGGCAGCGGCAACTGCGCTTACGGGATATATGACCGACGCGCGGGATCTAGGGCTGGACGCCGGCGTACTCGATATTAAGATGCCGGAGATGTTCCTCATCGACGACAGCATGGTAGCCGCTCCGGATGAGCGCGGCGATACGGAAATCGTGCGCGGGCCAAACATAAAACCCTTCCCGCTGGGGAAAGCTTTGAGTGAAACGATATCGGGCGAAGTGCTTCTTAAGATGGAAGACAACATAACGACGGATCACATAATGCCCTCGGGCGCGAGCCTTCTTCCCTTTCGCTCCAACATACCGCACCTCTCCGATTACTGCTTAAAGCCGGTGGACGAAACGTTCCCGGCGAGGGCGAAGGAAAAGGGGGGCGGCATACTCGTGGCTGGCCAGAACTACGGGCAGGGCTCGTCGCGCGAGCATGCGGCGCTGGTGCCTCTTTATCTTGGCATAAAGGCGGTCGTCGCCAAGTCGTTCGCGCGCATACACATGGCCAACCTTATTAACTCCGGTATACTGCCGCTCGTTTTCGCAAACGAGAGCGATTACGCAAGGATAGGTACGGGCGACGAGCTTATAATAAATAATGCCGTACAAAAAGTTAAAGGCGAAGAGGTGTTTATGATCGAGGATAAAACCAAAGGCTTCGATTTCGAGGTAAAACTCGACGTATCAGAGCGCCTGCGCGGAATACTTATTGACGGCGGGCTGCTCAATCATACTAAAAAGGCTTCGGGGAAAGAGTGACGCAGAAGATTAGCCTGTGGTCCCTGTTTTGGATCACGTTCAAACTTGGCGCCATTACGTTCGGAGGCGGATATGTAATGGTGCCTTTATTTGAGGGCGAGTTCGTGCGCAAGCGCGGCTGGCTGGAGCACGAAGACATGATGAACATGGTTGCGCTCTCGCAGTCGGTGCCCGGCGCGATAGCCATAAACTGCAGCGTGCTGGTAGGCTACAGGCTGCGCAAGGTAAAAGGAGCCATAGCGGCGGTGCTCGGCTCCATGCTGCCCTCGCTTATTACCCTCACGATAATCACAGTCATATATCAGGAATTCAGTAAAAACGATTATGCAGCCGCGGCCCTGCGCGGCGTTCGTGCCGCAGTTATTGCGCTGCTCGTCTCGGCGTTCTGGAACTTTACGAAGCCGTTCCGCAAAGACGTAATAGCCCTTATAGCTTTCGCGGCAGCCCTTTTGCTTTCGCTTCTTGCGGATATCAACAGCATATACATCATATCAGGCGCTATTGTCTACGGCATGGTTGCCGGCATCTGGCGCGTCAAAGACGCTCCGAAGCTTACCGGGAAGGGCGGCACGGAGTGATGACGCTGAAGAGTTATTTTGTCTTGCTCAAAGAAAACGTATCTGCCCTCGGAGCCGCAAATTTCCTGGATATCCTTAAGATGTTCTGGATATTCTTTAAGATCGGCCTGTTCTCGATAGGCGGCGGGTACGCGATGATACCGCTCATAAACAGCGAACTCGTGGCTTAC
>CAZJOS010000259.1:0-3509 GCA_964547655.1 uncultured Christensenellaceae bacterium | reverse complement strand
GATATTTTGAGAGGGGGAACCTGCCCGGCAGCGTGGAGTACACGCAGAGGGCGCTTAGCTACGAAGAATCGCAGGCGCTGAGAATAAAGGCCTCGGCGATGAAGAAGCTGGAGGCGGCGCGCTTAGACCGGGAGGAAATGCAAGCGCTGGGAGGGCGGTGACGCGAGAACTGAAGGTAAGCATTATAAATTCTCTCCCTCAGTCTGCTTCGCATCCAGCTCCCTCGTCAGAGGGAGCCGAAGGTGAGCGCTGCCTGTGGAGCCGAAAATGAGCGCGCCCTGTGGAGCTGAAGGTGAGCGCTGCCGGTGGCAGATGAAGCGAACCGGAAGCTCTGTGAGCAAAGGAGTTTGACGACCCAGCACATAACGCTAAAGAAGAGATATAACTTATATCAGTTAAGTTTGAATTAACATAAAATGGAGAAACGAAGTGGGTTATGTGCTGGAGAGTACAAACGACTATTGCGAACAGAGGAGGATGAAGCGAATTGGAGGCTCTGTGAGTAAAGGAGCATGACGAACGACAGTGAGGTCAGGCGACTATTACGAACAGAGGAGCCAAGGGTTATTGCAAACAGAGGAGCCGAAATAATCTTCCGTCCCCTGCGCTTAAAAGCGCAGGGTCCACCTCCTGACCGGGGTCCCCAAAAGCCGTGAGACTTTTTGGGGCAAAGGAAAAGGAGGCTATCTTTTGCCGCATGCGCGGCGGCGCTAAAAAAGGCTCCTTTTGAAAGGAGCTGTCAGCGGAGCTGACTGAGGATTGTCGAGGAAGGATGCCTAACTTAAGTGAAGATAGACGACTAATGTGAACAGAGAAGCGGGCGGTAACGTGAGAACTGAAGGTAAGCATTATAAATTCTCTCCCTCAGTCTGCTTCGCATCCAGCTCCCTCGTCAGAGGGAGCCAAGAGCTAGCGCGAACATAGCAAGCCTCAGCAAAGTCAGGAGCAGGGGCGGCTTTTAGCCGCCCGAGGGAGTGTGATCATGAAAGCATATAACGCGGCGGGCGCCGCAAAGATCGTGATAAAAGGCCACTCGTTATTTTTAACAGGAGCCTTAGATGAGCACCCCGGGCACGAATCGCAGGTTTGCATTTAGGGTAAAAGGCCTGGCGCTTAATACCCGAGACTCTTTGCCGTTCTAACCCCGAGTTCATAGGCCTGCTGATAACTCAGACCTTTTATGAGCCCCGTTCTTTCAAATATATCGGCTGAATGGGCTGCTTCTTTTTCAGGAACGCCGCTGTCGATCAACCCCTTATAATAACCATCGCGGGCGGAGCCGCACCCGGCCAGCAGAGCAATCACAAGAACCATAACAAACAGGAAGACCAAAACTTTTTTCATCATATATACCCCCACGTAATACTATAGTAAGGTATATTATAGCACATATGAATACAAGTCAATATATCTGACAACTCAAGACCGTACATACATTTTAATAGTTTACGGGGTAAAGCCGGAGGAAAATGGCGGAACGGTGCACAAGCGCGTTACGGGGAAGCCAAGGATATCTTTTGCCGCATGCGCGGCGGCGAAATCAATATAAATATGTGAGCGAGTCGGGTCTCTGATTTGCCCCGTAAAGCTTAGGCTTTTCGGGGCCCCCCTCCCTGCCACCCTGCCGCGCCGCCTGCGTCGCGGCTTTTTTATTACTGATTTTAATTCTTTTTATAACTACAAATTACTATAAAACAAAATTTAAAGAGTTTTGCTTTTTAAAACCTTTTATTGCATCAAAGCCTGTTTGACAGCTTTACGATTGATGCTGTATTATAGTAGGGTATATTTAGTCAAGTTAAACTCTTAAGCTTGGGAAAAACAATATAATAAGAACGATTTATATTAAGGAGTCGAGACTATGAAGAAGAAATTAATTCCCTTTGTTTTGGCATCGCTGATCGTTGTATTGGCGTTGGCCGGTTGCGATGCTGCCAGCGAGCCCTCCGCAGTTGTGCGTAATTATTTTAATGCTATAAATAACAACGATACTGCCGCGTTTTTAAAATGCATTGATCCGGATAAAGCCAAGATGCTGGAAGAGCAGATTGAAGCCCTGAACATCGATGCCAGCAAAAAATCTCACATAGGGAAAGTGATGACAGGTATGGACGACGCTGACACCCTGTTATTTAAAATTTTAGATGAGGAAGTCGGAGAGGATACGGCAAACGTTACTGTTGAAATAACCTTAACGAGAGCCGACGAAACCACTACCGATACGATTGAAGTCCCTGTTGTGAAGATTGACGGGAAATGGTATGTACGCTTATGGTAATTAACGCTTCTGTTCCTGCCCCTGTCTCAATCAATCGGTGTTATGTGGTTGAAACGAATTGTTGGGGAAGTGCCGCAGCCAAAGCCCTTCCCCTCTTTATGTAAAAAAACCCCGCGTTAGACGTGAGGTTCAGTAAAGCTTAAGCGATGAGGTAACTTTAGCCCCTTCCCATGCCCATCTATACGCCCGCCCCTACGCCGCCAGCGCCGCGGCTTCCCTTGCAAGCTGCAAGGATATAAGGGAACAGGCGCTGAACAACAAAAATCTAGAGCTGTACGGGGGGCTCGTAGAAGTGACCGGGGTCAAATAGTATAACAAATACTATGAGGTAGAAGTAGACTTAAAGGCGCCTGAAAACTACACTTGGGATGAGGCGTTTGGCCTGCTGAAAAATGGGGTGCTTATCGAAGCTTCATTGCTAATTATTAAATCACCAATATTACTAAAATAAAATAAGTGGGCAAGTCGGGTCTCTGATTTGCCCCGTAAAGCTTAGGCTTTTCGGGATCCCGACTACGCCCAGCCCACAATGGGTATCCAAAAAGCCGTGAGACTTTTTGGGGCAAAGATTGCGGCTTTGCGCAGCTTCGACCCAGCACTAGATTGTCAGGCTAAAAAGTAAGACCCTCAATCTAGTGCTGGGGAGGAACAGGCAAAGCCGGAAAAATGGCGGGAAACCATAGTTTTCAGCCAAGGGCGCCAGCCCTGAAAAGGAGAAAAAGTATGGATAATAAACCTAAAGGCCTCGTTCCCGGGAGATACACCACATGGCATACAGTGGTGGATAAAGGAGGGCAGGAAAGCTTTTATTTTCCGCAGGTCGAAAGGCGATGTGCAGGCAGCTGAAGACTGGTCGCGGTACACAGGCGATAACTCGTACTTGTGCCGCGGCTGCGGCAAGATCATAATAGACGTACCGGCTGACGGCGGGAAACCTTAAGTTTCACGCCTAAGCGTCAACTTATTCTATTACCCGTTCACGCCGAATAAGATTTAGTATCTTTTAGCGTATCGGGGCGGATATTGTGGCGAACAGGAAAAGGATGATAATGAAGCATAGGAAGCCGCGCAAGCGCCAGGCTGAGCCGAATATACTGGAACGGCTGAAAAAGCTTACGGACAGCGCGCCCACAGCGAAGCTGCGGGGCGGAAGGTTCGGATTTGACAAGGATATCAGGGACATAAGCTTCAAAGATAAGTAACAGGCGCAATAATCCACCCTCTTATCAAG
>CAZJOS010000258.1:0-3528 GCA_964547655.1 uncultured Christensenellaceae bacterium | reverse complement strand
TCCAGCTTATCTTCACGCTGGTAAGCTTGTACTGCACGGCCTTAGCGTCCGTAACGTCGCCAAGAGTGGGCGTTGCGCTCATTATCCGCAGCGCCGCGTCTTTATAGAACTTCGTCCCGTTTACCTTCACATAAGCTTTTACGTAATAGTGGTAAGTATTGTTCGGCGCAAGGTTCTTGTCGTAATAATACGTTGCCGTGTACGCTTTCGACGAAGTCGTCAGCAATACAGGTTCGCTTCCGTCGGAGTTGCACCTCCATACGTCGTACCCCGTCCTGCCCGGCACCGCGCTCCATATTATCTTGCTGCTCGAAGCCGAGTACGCTGCAGCGTTTACATGATCCACTTCCCCGAACTCCGGCGTCGCGCTTACCGGTTCTTCGGTTTTGTTTCCGTATACCTTCGCAGTCCCGACCTTCCGGTATGCCATTACCCTATAGTAATACGTCTGGTTGGGCGTCAGGTTCTTGTCGTAATAATATGTGTATTTGGTTGAAGCGTTTGTACTGCCTTCAAGAGCTTCCCCTTCCGAGTCGCAGAATATTATCTCGTATCCGCTCGCGCCGGAGACAGCGCTCCATGATATCTTGTTGCTGGTCGATGAATACATTACGGCTTTCGCGTTCGTAACCTGAGCCGGTATGGGCACAGCGGATACGATCTCGGAATAATCTCCGTATGCGCTCGTCGAGCCTGTATAAGCGCGCACCTTGAAGTAGTATGTCGTGCCCGCCGTAAGCCTTGTGACGGTATAGGTCAATGACGGCGTCGCCTTAACGAGCGTGTACGACCCGCCTTCCGAAGTCGAGCGGTACAGCTGATATCCCGTTGCGCCGTCCGATGCAGCCCAATCAACTTTTACGCTGTTATACCCCGCTGATGCCGCTGCTATAGTCGCGGGAGCGAACGGCGCGGGCCTCGCGGACTCAGGCTCTGAATAGCGCCCGTAATCTATATCCTCTCCAGTCTTATATAGCCCTCTTACCTTGTAATAGTATGTCGTTCCGGCTGTAAGCCCTGCGTCGGTAAACGACGTCTCCGTTAGAGCTTCCTCGCCGCTTGCCAGAGTATATGTCCCTGTCTCCGAAGTCGCGCGCCACACTTCGTATCCTGTGGCTTCGCTGAGCGCGTCCCACGTGAGGCTTACGCTGTTGTATGCCGGGCAGGTCGCCTGGGCGTCGGGTACGCCTATATCCACGAACACCGCCACGAGAGTGCGGTTGCCCGCTACCGTAAACGTGTATGCTTTATCCGTCGATACCTCGACGCTGTCTTCTGTCCAGCGCAGAAAACGGCACCCTTCGGCGGGAGTCGCGGTCAGCGTCACTTCGTTCCCGATGAGGAAGAATCCCGCACCATTAACGCTGCCCAGGCTTGCATTGTTGGGAGCCGCGCTTATATCGCATTTCACGTTTACCGTACATGTATCCGATACCCCGTCGGCAGTCGCCGTTATAACGGCGAAACCGAACTCTACTGCCGTCACGTTTCCGTCTTCGTCAACGGTCGCCACGTCCTCGTTGTCGCTCTCCCACGTAATCTCTGGGTAAGACGCCGCCTCGGGAAGCACTGTTACTGTCAGCGCCTGCGTATTACCTTTTCCTATATCCACTTGATCACTGCCGAAAACGACATCCGTTACGTGCAGCGCCTCCACTGTTATTACGCACGTATCGGAAACTCCGTCGGCCGTCGCGGTTATTATTGCCGTGCCGGGGAACACCGCTGTCACAACGCCGTGCTCGTCAACTGTCGCGGCGTCAGGGTTGCTGCTTTCCCATGTCACTTCCGTGTATGTCGCGTCTGCCGGCAGCACCGTTGCCGTAAGCGTAAGCGTATCGCCGTCGGTCATAGTCTCCGCTTCGCTGCTTATTTCAACGCTTTCTACCGGTTTTTTGACTACCATTATCTCGTATGAGCTGTGCTTCCCGTCCGCTGTCGCGGTTATATTGACTGTTCCGGGATATACACCCGTCACCACGCCGCTTTGGTCGACTGTCGCAATATCCTCATCGCCGCTCGACCACGTTACCTGCGGGTAAGTGGCGTCTTCGGGCAGCACGGTCGCGGTGAGCGTTATGGTGCTGCCGTCCATTACCGCAGTATCGCCGCTTATCTCCACGCTCGTCACGTGGATCGGATCAGCATATTTGGCGTAGAGTACATCCGTTCCGTCAAATTCATATTCTGCTCCGGGAATGAAGTTTTCCCCCTCGCCGTCGGCCTGAGTGTTCCAGCTGACGAATACAAGGCCGTCCTTCTCGAGGTCTCCGCCCTCCGGCAGTAAAAGCGTTGTTTCAATATACTGCGTTACCGGGGTCGGGACGGTTCCCGTTCCTCCGTTAGCGTCGTAGGTAAGCGTGCTTATTTCGCTGCTGTTCACATATATGTAATACGAAGGCGACCACCCTACCGGCGTAAGGATCTTCCCGAATATCATACCGCCCGGCGCGCTGGTAAGCGTGTGCTTCGTGTGCGTCGATGTCGTGGGCGTGAGGCTCCTGTTGTGCTGCAGCATCACCGCGGCGCTGCCCGATATTGAGAACGTGCCGCCCGAGCCGCTGTCTCCGTAACCTATATCCCTCGTAGTGGAATCACTGGCGCCGGCGTATACGGTGCCGCCCGTTATCGATATAGTTCCAGCGGCGTCGTCATAGCCGCCGCCAAGCCCTGCGCCCCTGTTGCCGTAAGCTTCGATAAGGCCTCCGGTTATGGTAATAGTGCCGCCGTTGCCTTTATAGCCGCCGCCTATGCCGGCGCCGTACGTACCGCTTTTCGCGTAAACCGTGCCTCCGTTTATGGTTATAGTTCCGCCGTTATAGCCGTAACCGCCGCCTATGCCGGCGCCGTACGCCTTGCTTTGCGCCCATATCGTGCCTCCGTCGATAGTGACAGTGCCGCAGGAACTGCTTCTGCCGCCGCCTATCCCCGCGCCGTCGCCGTCGCTTAAGTTCACCGCCTTAAGCGAACCGTCGCCGTCTATCGTAAGCGACGTTCCCGTCTCTACCCTTACGCCCGGCTCGTTCGCCCCCGCGTACAGCTCCGAGCTGCCCACGAGCGTCAGGCTGTTGCCTGCTCCCGTGAACGAGAGCGGGCATGCGCCCGAGTTTGCGCTGTTGTCTATCTTCACGCCGTCAATGGTAAGCTCTACTCCCGCGCCGCACTGTATCTGCATGTTGGTGTACGTGGCACCGCCTGTATTTGTAAGCGTGACTTCGAGGCCGTCGTTTATGGTCAGCGTAGTCGCTTCCGCATAGGCGGAGAGGTCGTATGTTCCGCTTACGCTTATTCCGCTTTGTATCCATTTAGCATACAGCGTCATATCCGCGGTCACCGTCATCGTCGAGAAGTTCCACGCGTTTATACACTCGGGCTCCCTGTACCAGCCTACTAATGTATAATCCGTTAGTACAGGTGCAGACGGCTGCGTGACCTTCGCGTTCCTGTTCACGAGCTGCTCAGGCACCGCGCTGCCGCCCTGGCTGTCGAACGTTACGTACAGCTTCGAAAGCGCGGCGGCAAGGGCGT
>CAZJOS010000257.1:0-3545 GCA_964547655.1 uncultured Christensenellaceae bacterium | reverse complement strand
AGATTGCCAAGCCCAAAAGAAAAGACCCGCAATCTAGTGCTGGGTTCGCAAAGGCATCCCGGGGTCCCCAAAAAGCCGTGAGACTTTTTGGGGTGGGCATGGTGTTCGCTTCGCGTGGTTGGAGTCCCCGAAAAGCCTAAGCTTTTTGGGGCAAATTAGAGCCCGACTCGCTCACAAATTTTATTTTCTGGGTATAAAGAAACCGCCCTCTAAACGGTTATTTCAGGCTTCATGACGGCTAATAATAAAAAAACCTCCGAAGTTACAATTACTTCGAAGGTCATATAAAATAGATATTACATGTAATATTTATTCTAATAGCACTAAATAGTCTTCGTTCGACACTCCGTCTTGTAATAACCCTATCTTCTGCATTTCGGCCAGATGAGTTTTCATTATGTGCATTAAATATACCATCTCAAACATAAAAAACAATGCTTCGGGTAATTCAAATTCTAATGTTTTACGTATAACATTTTTTTGCCCGTCAAGAAACACAAGAGAATACTTTCCATTTTGCTCAACTAATAGATTGATTGCGTTCCCTTTGTATGAGTTAAACTCATATAGATCACTCATAATTCCCAACTCATCAAAAATCTTTTTTAATTCTTCTGCTGTAAAATCAATTGCTCCCATTTTATCATTGTCATTAATTATCGGAAATAGGTATTCATGTATATATTTCTTACGTAATTCAGAAAAACAAAAATATTTGATCGCTTCATCTCTATTTCTGAAGGTTTTCTCTATCTCTTCACCATGCCTTCTTTCGTGTATTTCCAGTATCAAGTTCCAAACCCCGTCTCTTTCTTCTAACTTATGAAAGTTATCATAAAGGTCGTGCTTTTCCTCGAAGTGATTTTCATCAATTTTATCGATTTGTATTTTTTCAAAGTCGAATATCTTCATCATTTCTTCTGTTTGCATTTGCATTGCCTCCGATATCATTTGATAACTTTAATTTTAATATATTTATATAGGACAAGATTGTCTAATGTAGCCTTATGCATATTTCCCCACTTATCTTTTATCAATATATCCGTAAAATACTGCTTCCCGCCCCCTGGTTGATCGAACCATTTGACAATATATCCTGAACTGCACGGAATATCCTTCAAAACCGTTATCTCCAGTAATTGCTTGCTGTCAGAGCCCGGCGGCAATGAAAGCTGTTCATAGGGTGTACCCGTCCCGGTGAAAAACTGTGCGTCTCCATTGCTTCCATATCTCATATAGACGCTGCCTGCTTTCATCGTATCAGGGTCGCTTTTTCCATCCACAAAACCATGTGTATTTTTATCTCCCCTGGTTCCAGGGTATATCGCTTCACCTGTCTTTTGATCATAATAATTGGGATTATCAAATACTGTCTTGTGTTTCAGGTATAAGTCATTTTCCGGCCTGTATTTCCATTGATCGAGCTTATTAATATCTTTAATGCTGAGTTTATTATCCCCCATCTTCCCTTCGCTGTCAATATCTGTACTTTCTCTACCCTGTATTTTCTCCTGAAGTTTAGTCATAAGGTTTGACCGCACATCGTCTATCGCCGTTACGCCCGTTGTTGGCAGCAGAGCCTGCAAAACATTCGGGTTAATGGGCGACACCTGCCCGTTGGGAGCAACATATAGCGTAAGCTGGTTATGTATCAGATCAAATGTCATCGCGTCTTCGCCAGTTACCGCGCCCTTTTTCTGCTGTTCTTCTATTGCCTTAATAGTCAATTCTGCGGCTTCTTTGAAGTTCCCCTGTTCGTATGCTTGCCGTGCCGCATCAGCCTTGTTTGACTTTAACCCGCCTATGCCAAAAATACCCGTTGTAAGGATAAGGGCTATTTCGGTTGTTATTGCGGATTCAACAGAACCGTATTGTTCCGCAAACGACGTACCTTTTCCATAGGCCGCGCGCTCGATAATATCAGTCGCGCCCGTCTGTGCCGCGTTTTCTAACGATTCTTCAAATATATCCTTGCCCCATGCTGCAGCCGGGGCCCTACCCGGCTTGGCGTGAAACTTTAGGTTTTCCGCCAGTTTTTCTTTTTAGCGCCTTTTAAGCTGTCTTATATATAAAAAGAAAAAGCCGGGGGATTCCCGGCAGTTAGCATAAGATTGTATACCGAATTGAAGCACTACTCTACAATAAATTGTAACGCGTTCTTACCTTCTCAAGAATTCCATCGATTATTTCCTTATCTTCCGGATACTTCTTCAAGTAGTTCATGCAGGCTTCTTTTAGATACCAATAAAATTCTTCATAGCTTATTACCACTGTCTTGCCACCGTGTATTGAAAATTTAACACCGTCACCAAATTTCTCAGAATCTACAGTGATATCGTCGGGAAATAAACAAACTGCAAATTCATATCCATATCCAACACCATTCGATAAATGATTGATTATTCGAATAAATCTATTTTTATTCGATATAACACTAAAAAAACCTATTACAGGTGAATGTGTCTCCTTAAGCATATCCTCTTTATGCAATAAAAAACTATCGTTCATAAAACCTATCCTCTCTTATTATTCTAAAACATCAGGAAAAAACGAAGTAGGCCAACCTTCTTTTCCAAAGCCAATCCATTTGACTCCTTGTGAGTCATAACCTTCCCAATAATCCACAAGGTTTCCGTTCCTTCTATAAAAATCACTTGCTGCCTCTAACCCACGTTTAATATATTCGCTATGCGAAAAAATTTTTGGATCATAAACCGTTTTTTGAAAAATAGTTTTCCCGTACCCTCCAACGGGCTTACCATCCTTGCCCAGCAAGGGCATGCTATACTCGTAATAAGTAACACCCGGTATATCCTTACTCGCAACTGTTTTTACTATCTTAACATCGTTCTTAAAGAACTCCTCGCTGTTGTGTGCGCCGCCAATGCCATTACTCCTGGCGACTGAAGGATCAACATATTTTATATGGTTCTCCAGTTCCGGAGTAGGCTTAAATACATCCGCGTTTACATCGCTTTTCCCTCCATTATCCCCCATCTTCCCTGCGCTGTCAATATCAGGATTTAGCTCCATTCCCGTATTCGTAACGTTTTCCGTTACGCCCGTCCCCGGAGGTAGTGCCTGAAGATCGTTCGGGTTAATGGGCGACACCTGCCCGTTGGGAGCAACATATAGAACGAGTTGATTATTTATCAAATCAAATATCTTAGCGTCTTCCGGAGAGGCCTTGCCCTTTACTTCCTCTATCCCTTCAATCGACAACTGCGCCGCTTTCTTCAAGTCGCCTTTTTCGTATGCCTGTTGAATCGCGCTTGCTTTGCTTGAATTGAACTCTCCTATACCAAATATGGCGGTCATTATCGTTAAGGAAATATCGGTTTCAAGCAACTGTGCGGGGTCGGTAAATTCAGACATTGCCGCTGTTTCGCCTAGGGGTTGTCCGGTTGCAGCAGATTCAAGTATTCCCGAAGCTCCCGCCTGCAGCCGGGGCCCTGCCCGGCTTGGCGTGAAACTTGAAGTTTCCCGCCAGTTTTCCGTCTTTGCTCGTCCCTCTGTTCGCAATAGTCGTCTGCCTTCACTGCCGT
>CAZJOS010000256.1:0-3566 GCA_964547655.1 uncultured Christensenellaceae bacterium | reverse complement strand
GCCGCTTATAGAGGCAATAGAGGGCGGAATTGTGAAAGAAGTCTCAGTCGGGGTGCGCATGTCGATGTGTACCTGTTCAATCTGCGGCAAGGACTTAAAGCTCGACTGGCGCACATGGACATACCAGTGCGAAACCGGGCACATAAAAGGCGAAGAGTACGACGGCAAGCTATGCTTTGGGGAGCTTAAAGAGCCCAAGGAGGCCTACGAATTCTCGTTCGTGGCTATTCCTTCGCAGCGGGGCGCCGGCGTAACAAAAGCCGCAGACAACCTTGCCGACGCGATCGAGATATTTAAGACCGCGGACATCGGCAGCATGAAGCCCGAAGACTTAAAGGCGATCGGGCAAAAAGTGCAGCTCGCTCTGACAGACAACAGCGAGCGCGTAGAGAGGGCGAAGATACTCGCCGAAAATGAAAAATATTTGAAAGGAGCCAATGAAAATGGCGAAGATAACACTGTTTGAACTTAAAGAAAAGATAGCGACACTGGATGCGCAGATAACCGCGGACGCGGAATGGATCGCGGAGAAGGCCGCGGACCCGACGACCGACATGAAAGACATAACTGCAAAGAAACAGCACCGCGATGAGCTTACTGAGCGCCGCGACCTGCTTAAAACGCAGCACGACGAAATGGAAGAGCAGCAGAGGCAGGCGCTTGCGACCCAGCACAAAGCAAGCTCGGGCAATGCCGAAAAAGACTCGGAGATTAAAAATAAGGCGGCTTATTACCGCGCCGTGGCGTTCCGCGACAAAGAGAGCGTAAAAAAGACGTACAGCATTCTCGGCGGCATACCGGCCGGATCGGCCGATCTTGGAAGCGGCTCTAACCTGCTGCCGGTAAGCCTCTCAAACGAACTCATAACGGAGCCGTTTGAAGAGAACTCGCTGCGCCGCGTCGAACAGACCTCGCAGATAGCGGGCCTCGAGGAACCGCGCCTCACGTTTACGCTCGACGACGACGACCTTTTAGAGGATGTTGTGGACGATGAGACGGCAAAAGAGATAGAGGTTTCGTCGGATCTCGTAACATACGGCCGTTATAAGACCAAGGTAAAAATTGAAGTAGCCGATACGGTGGTATACGGCACCGATACGAACCTTGTCGCTACCGTAGAAAACGCCCTACGCTCTGCCCTTGCCCGCAAGGAAAAGCTCAGGGCGTTCGCAATGTCGGCCGACGACGACCATAAGCATATGAGTTATTACATGGTCGGTATCAAAGGCGTAACGGGCACTTCGGTTGTAGATGCCATAATGGCGGCGCTGGGCGACCTCGACGATCTCTTCCGCGCCAACGCAAAAGTGCTCATGCGCTCGGCTGACTGGTATACCTACGTGCAGACGCTGTCGAACACGGCCGGGGAACTCTTTACTGCAAAGCCGCAGGACGTACTCGGCGTGCCCGTCGAGTTTAACGACAGGGCTTCCATACCGATAGTCGGAGACTTCAGCTTCGCAAAGCAAAACTACGACCCCAACGCTGTGCTTGACAGCGACAAAGACGTGGACAAGGGCGTGTTCAAGTACGTTCTGACCGCGTGGGGCGACCATCAGATCAAGCTTAAGAGCGCGTTCAGGCTCGCCATAGTTGCCGTTGCGATAATCGGCGGCATAGCAACGCCCGAGACAGCCTCTGCTCTTGCGGGCGAAGACCTGACGGCGGTCGGCGTATTTAACACCGACGACGATAATAAACCGACGAGCGGCATAACTTACCTCTGGCAGTATAACAACGCCGGAACGTGGACGGACCTTACGGATACGTATACCGGCTATAATACCAATACGCTGACCACGGTCGACAGCCAGGACGAGGATGTCGAATTCCGCTGCAAAGTCACTTACGGCGGCGTGTCGAAGTACACCAACGTCATAAAGATGGCCTAGAAAACAAAAGGAGAGGCGGCATGGTAACTATTCAAGTTTTTCGGGAGTATCTCGCCCTGCCGCCTGATACTCCCGACGCTGTGGCGGACATGTGTTTCAAGGCGGCAAAGTCAAAGGCCAAACAGGCGGGCATAACCGATTTCCAGAACAACAAGCAGTACGATCTGTTTATATGCTCGCTGGCCGCGTATATGTATGACAACCGCGGGCTTTCAAATTATGAGGAAGGCGTGCGGCAGCTGATAAACGCTTTTGTATTGGAGCTTCGGTTTGCTGAAGAAGATACTACGCCCGAAACATTCGAGCTGTCTATAACGGCAGGCACGAATACAACGGTGACCGTTACCGACAGTGAAGGGAACGAGTATGCTGACGGAGCTGATATCGAGATGGGCACCGTGCTTATCATTGAAGCGACCGCGGATGAAGGGTATGAGCTGTCAGCGTTTAATGTAAACGACACTGCAAAAGCTTCGCCGGACGTACATACCGTTACGGGGGCCGTAACCATCGAAACTGAAGCAACACCCATAGGAGGCGATTAAATGGGAAAACCAGTGAATATAGGAGAGTATAACAGGGTCATAACATACCAGCAGAATACGCCGGTACCGCAGGGCGGCGGTCAGGTAAAAGACTCGTGGGCAGACTACTGCTCGGTATACGCGAAGATACACACGACCGGCGGGAAGGCGCTTTTTGCGGCCCAAAAAGTCAACGCGGAAACGACAGCCGTATTTGAGCACCGTTACCGCGGCGATATCAGCCAGAGCATGCGCATAGTGTACGGAGGCCGGATATTTCAAATACTCCCTCCTGTAAACGACATCGACGAGAAGCACCGGTTCATGCTGATATCTGCGAAAGAAGTGGTATAAATGTACCTCTTTGAAGCGCTGCGCACTTATCTGCTGGCACAGACGGAGCTTACCGCCATAATTGACAACAAGATATTCCCGGACAGCGCGCCGGCACAGACGACGAACCTCGCGGGCGTAAAGGTAAAGATTGAGCTGCCTTATATGGTGTATCAGGAAGTGCCCCAGGCTAAGGAGTATATATATGGCAGCCTGAATAAGCTTCAACACCCGCACTGGCAGTTTACGATGTATGCGGCGGACCAGCTGCAGGCGGCTGCTCTCGGCGAGATAGTAAAAGCTGCGTTCTACAAAAAGGAAGGACAGATAAGCGGCGCGAGGGTGCAGCTTATGAAGCTTATTATGGAATCGCTGTCTGAGTTTACAAGCCCGGACGGTACATTCCGGGCGAACACGAAGTACCTCGAATACGAGGTCAAATGTATCGAAAATACTTAAAAGAATGGAGTGATATTAATGGACGAACCCGTAATCGGATTTGCAACAACCGGTAAGTGGAATAGCAAGTCTCTTGGCGAGCTGGTCGAGTTCCCGGATATAAACGACAAACGCGACTATAAGGAGAATACGCCCTATAACAACGCGGATAAGCGTAAGAGGTATTATTTAGGGCTTTTCGACTGCGACGAGCTGGCGCTTAAGTTTAATTTCATTAACACGGACGAAGGCCAGGCGGAATTCGAAACGGATTTCGCAAACGGAACGGAAAGAGATCTTGAAATCATCTTCCCGGCCGAAACCGGTGAAAAAGTAGTGATACCGTGCCTGCCTGTAGGGATGAGCCTCTCGGTGCCTA
>CAZJOS010000255.1:0-3576 GCA_964547655.1 uncultured Christensenellaceae bacterium | reverse complement strand
CCACAGGCAGCGCTCACCTTCAGCTCCACAGGCAGCGCTCACCTTCAGCTCCACAGGCAGCGCTCACCTTCAGCTCCACAGGCAGCGCTCACTTTCAGCTCCACAGGCAGCGCTCGCCTTCAGCTCCACCCGCTGTACGTTGCGCCGTAAGAAGCGGCTATCTCGGCCATTCTCTTCGACTGCTTGAACATTCCCTCCGCCTCCACGAGGCAGCTTTTTTTCGCGTCGAAAAAGAAATACGTCGAGCCGTCGTTATCCACGGCGTCGAAGGCCTCCGTTATGCCGTACCCCTCCTTTTCCAGCGCCGCGGCTATCTTCTCGATCTCGCCCTTTTTCCTCACCGTAAAGTGGTGAAGTACGTTATGCTCTTTACTTAAGTCGGCTCCGTCTTTCTGCAAAGCCTTTATCGTGTTGAGGTCGTGCTTTTCGCGCCTTTTCTTTTCTTTTTCCGTTTCCATCGATGCGCCCTTTCAGGTGTTTTCAGGATATCCATATTTTACAGTTAAAACGATTATATCATCACGTTCTGCCTTTGTGAACCCATGCGCCGGCAGAATGCATCGAAGCCTTAAGCTTCTTTTTAGCCGCTTTTGTAACGTCTTCCTCCTGACTCCAAATCGTTTTATTTATAAAAATCTGTCCGTTTTGTGACTTTGTCACTTATCTGCCCGTGGGTTGGTGGTATATTTTAATCAGCTTATTCATAACGATTATTAATAAGGAGGTAATATTACATGGAAGAAAACACAAATACCAACGTAACGCTGCCGCTCATAGGCGACAAAGCCCCGTCTTTTCGCGCCAAGACAACTCAGGGAGAGATACGCTTTCCTGAAGATTTTGAGGGCAAATGGGTCATACTGTTCAGCCACCCGGCAGACTTCACGCCCGTGTGCACCACCGAGTTTATGACGTTTGCGTCGATGGCGGAAGAGTTCAAGGCGCTTAACACCGAGCTTATCGGCCTCTCGGTAGACAGCCTGTACGCGCATATAGCGTGGCTCCGCACCATCAAGGAAAGAATAGAGTATAAAGGCATGAAGAACGTCGAGGTAAAATTCCCGCTCATCGAAGACATAAAGATGGACGTCGCGAAGAAGTTCGGCATGATACAACCTGGTTCATCGGACACGCAGGCCGTGCGCGCCGTGTTCGTGATAGACCCCAAAGGCGTAGTGCGCTGCATACTCTACTACCCCTCTTCAACGGGCCGCAACTTCGACGAGATAAAGCGCATAATTCTCGCGCTGCAGAAGGCGGACGCAGAGGGCATAGCCACCCCGGCCAACTGGCGCCCGGGCGACGACGTGATAATCCCGCCTCCGGGCTCGTGCGGTACGGCGCAGCAGCGTATGGACTCTCAGGACGAGAACACATACTGCCTCGACTGGTTCCTGTGCTTTAAGAAGAGCAAGTGACTAAAACAATTTCTGCCGCGACTGTAACCCGACATAGAAACTTAAAATCATGCGCGGCGTTATATGGGAGATGACATGATATATCTATGCAGGCCAGGGGCCTGCTTTTTCTTTGATGGCGGGAAGGGTGAAAAACACCGAGTGATAATAAAATAACGCCTGATATATCTTTATAGACAGTTACTGATAACGCACGACCCCAGTCCCCGTTCGCCGCTTGACAAAAAGACAGTGTTATGATAATTTTAATGTGTTAACTAAGGCTAACACAGATGCCTGATTTCTGCACGGTAATATCCGGTTATATAAACCAACATGAATTATTAAAAGAAGGGTGGCAACTATGTCAGCATGGCTTAAGGGTTTTGAGCCCGCGATACAGGCGCTTATCGCCACAGTATTTACATGGGCCGCTACGGCGCTGGGATCGGCGCTCGTCTTTTTCTTTAAATCAATAAACAGAAAAGTGCTGAACGGCATGCTGGGGTTTGCTTCAGGCATAATGATAGCGGCCAGCTTCTGGTCGCTCCTCGCTCCCGCTATAGAGATGGCCGAAGGCGGCGAAACGCCGCCCTGGCTCGTCGCGGCCATAGGCTTTCTGGCGGGAGGCGGATTTTTGTTTCTCGTAGACAAGTTACTTCCCCATCTTCATATGGGGCTTAAAAGCGGCAAAGCGGAAGGCATAAAGACGAACTGGCAGCGCAGCGTGCTGCTCGTGCTCTCCATCACGCTGCACAACATTCCGGAGGGGCTGGCTGTCGGCGTGGCGTTCGGGGCCGCGGCTTTTGGATTTTCGACCGCTTCCGTCGCAGGCGCCATAGCGCTCGCCGTCGGCATGGCGCTGCAGAATTTCCCCGAAGGCGCGGCCGTTTCGATACCCTTAAGGAGAGAAGGATTATCCCGCTCAAAGGCATTTTTATACGGTCAGGCTTCGGGGCTTGTAGAGCCGCTGGCGGGCGTTGTCGGCGCTTTGGCAGTGCTATCCATGAGCGCTATATTGCCCTATGCGCTTTCCTTCGCCGCGGGCGCAATGATATACGTAGTTGTGGAAGAGCTTATACCCGAGGCGCAGCAGGAGGGCTCGAATACCGATATATCCACTATAGGCTGCCTTTTGGGGTTTTCAATAATGATGATGCTGGACACCGCGCTGGGCTGATATTTTGTAAACCATATGTGCGGCCGGCGGTTTATGACCGCCTGCCTTTTTTGCTGATATCAATACCGGCCGCGCCAATTGCCGTACTGCCGCCATTCTTCTCCCGGCCAATGCGTATAGCCGTCATCCTCGCACGTATGGCCGCCGCCCCTGTTGCAGTAACAGCCGCAGTCATCCCGGTTCCGGCAGCAGCCGCTTCCGTCATCCCAGCTCTGGCGCGCATAGCCATGGTGCCGCCGAGCGCCGCAGACGCCGTAAAGCACCCGGGAAAGAGCGCTGAACCCTGAAGCAAGCATCAGTCCGAAAGACTTTAATATTTCCGCTGCGCCTCTGTTACGGTAATCGTAATTATCCATATCGTTTCACCCATTCTCTAATATATTCTATTACAGTATATTCACGCCGCTTATAAATGTTAGCCCGCCGTTAGCAGCGAGCCGTGCAGGCCGCATATATAACCATTGCAAATATACACACAAATGGATATTATTTATTTATTAATACATCGGACGGTATTTATATGGATATTGTGATAAGGCCCGCGCAAAAGAGAGACTGCCCCGCAATGCTGGAAATATACTCGCGCTATGTGAATGAGACTGCCATCACGTTTGAAAACTCTCCTCCTCCGCTTGCCGAGTTCGAGAGGCGTTACGATACTTACACGGAGCTTTTCCCGTGGTTCGTCTGCGAAACAGGCGGCGAAATCGCGGGTTATTCTTACGCATACAAGTTCAAAGAACGCCCCGCCTACGGCTGGGCTGCGGAGTGCACGGTATACGTAAAATTCGGCATGCACCGCCGCGGCATAGGCCGCGCGCTCTACTCCTGCCTTTTAAGTACGCTCAAGCTTCAGGGTTACCTCACTGCGGTGGGCGTTATATGCGTTCCCAACGAAAACAGCGAAGCGCTTCACAGGTATTTCGGCTTTACGAAGCAGAGCGAGATAAAAAACGCGGGCTACAAACTTGGGGCGTGGAGGGACGTCGCGTGGTATTC
>CAZJOS010000254.1:0-3591 GCA_964547655.1 uncultured Christensenellaceae bacterium | reverse complement strand
AAAAGTGCAATAAACAGCGGCGATACATACCTCGGTATTGAGCTGGGCTCGACGCGAATAAAGGCTGTGCTCATAAACGGGAAGCACGAGCCGATAGCGTCGGGAAACCATTCCTGGGAGAACCGTTTAGTGAACAGATATTGGACCTACTCACTTGACGATATTTGGAAAGGTATTCGCAATTGTTACTCCAGGCTTGCAATAGACATATATGAAAAATACGGCATAATGCTTAAGACCGTAGGCGCTATAGGTATATCGGCCATGATGCACGGGTATATGGCGTTCGATAAAGAGGGCAAACTGCTCGCTCCTTTCCGCACCTGGCGGAACACATGCACCGGCGAAGCTGCAGGAAAGCTGACTGAGCTGTTTAAGTTTAATATCCCGCAGCGCTGGAGCATAGCGCACCTTTACCAGGCCGTACTGAACGGCGAAGAACATGTGCCCGAAATAAAGTATCTCACTACGCTTGCGGGCTATGTACACTGGCAGTTGACAGGCAAGAAGACGCTTGGAACAGGGGACGCTTCGGGCATGTTCCCGATAGATGACAACACAAGGCAGTACGACAGCCGCATGCTTAAGGCGTTTGATGGTTTGATTGCGGACAGGGGCTTTGAATGGAAGCTTTCAGATATACTGCCCGGAATATTGCCCGCAGGAGCAAATGCCGGGGTTTTAACGAAAGAAGGCGCAAGCCTGCTTGACCCCTCCGGCGCGCTGGAAGCAGGTATACCTATGTGCCCGCCCGAAGGGGACGCGGGCACCGGGATGGTCGCGACAAACAGCGTGCGCAAGCGCACAGGCAATGTAAGCGCGGGTACGAGTGTGTTCGCGATGGCGGTACTCGAGAAACCTTTGTCCAGGCTATATACTGAGATAGACATGGTGACAACGCCGTCGGGCGACCCGGTTGCCATGGTGCACTGCAACAACTTTTTAGGCGATATAGACGCGTGGGCAGGGCTGCTGGGCGGCGCCGCAAGAGCGCTGGGAGCCGAATTCGATACGGATAAGCTTTACGCAACGCTGTATAACAGCGCCCTCGAGGGCGACGCGGACTGCGGCGGCCTGCTGAACATCAACTACATATCCGGAGAGCATATAACGGGCTTCGAGCAGGGGCGCCCTCTGTTTATGCGCCTGCCCGGCGCGAAGCTGAGCCTGCCTAACTTTATGAGGACGCAGCTCTATTCAGCCTGCGCTTCGCTGAAGACAGGCATGGATATATTGTTCGGGGAGAACGTAAAGCTCGATGCCATGACGGGGCACGGAGGCTTTTTCAAGGTGCCGGGAGTGGGCCAGCGTATAATGGCAGCGGCGCTGGGAGCGCCGGTAACCGTGATGGCTACGGCCGGAGAGGGCGGCCCCTGGGGCATGGCTATACTTGCGGCGTATATGAAAAACAATAAAGGGGAAGAGTTTGCCGATTATCTTTCGGAACGCGTATTTGCCTGCGCCGAGTGCAGCTCAGTAAAGCCCGACTCTGCTGACGCGGCAGGGTTTGAGCGGTTCATTGAACGGTATAAAGCGGGACTTGTTGTTGAAAAGGCGGCGACGGAAGCGTTCGTTGATTAAAATACATCAAAAGAAATGGAGAGATCAAAATGGCGTATAAGTTTTGGTTTATCGTGGGGAGCCAGCACCTTTACGGCCCCGAAGTATTAAAAGAAGTGGCCGCGCACGCGAAGACAATGGCTGACGGGTTCAACTCGGATAAAAGCATACCGTTTGAAGTGATATCAAAAGGCGTAGTAACAACGCCGGAAGAGATAAAGAAAGTATGCGTTGAGGCCAACAGCGATACCGAATGCGCCGGCGTGATCACGTGGATGCATACGTTCTCGCCGAGCAAGATGTGGATAGGCGGGCTGTCGATACTTAACAAGCCGTATCTGCATCTCAACACGCAGTTTAACCGAGAACTCCCGTTTGAGACTATTGATATGAACTTCATGAACACCAACCAGTCGGCTCACGGCGACAGGGAGCACGGTTTCATAACCGCGCGGCTCAGGATGAAGAGAAAGGTGATCTGCGGATACTGGGAAGACGAAACATTCAGAAACAGGATAGGCGGCTGGATGCGGAGCGCCGTCGGCGCAATATTCAGCAGATACCTTAAGGTGATGAGGCTCGGCGACAACATGAGGTATGTCGCGGTGACCGAGGGCGACAAGGTGCAGGCCGAGAAAGACCTTGGGTGGAGCGTCAATACATACGGAGTAGGCGGGTTTGCCGAAGCGGTCAATTCAGTGCCGGAAAATGAGACGGATAAAAAACTGGAAGAATACAAGAGCAAGTATGCGCTCAATACAAATAATACAGACGCGGTAAGGTATCAGGCAAAGCTTGAAATAGTGCTTGAAAAGATGCTTGCGGAAGGCGGATTCGGCGCGTATACGGATTCGTTTGAAGACCTTTTCGGCTTAGAGCAGCTGCCGGGCCTTGCGTCGCAGGACCTTATGGGCAAGGGCTACGGGTTCGGCGCTGAGGGTGACTGGAAGACCGCGGCGCTTGAAGCGGTAATGGGAGCTATGTCGCAGGGATTAGGCAAGGGGCTGTCGTTTATTGAGGATTATACATATCACCTTGAGAAAGGAAACGAGGCCGTTCTCGGCGCGCACATGCTGGAGATTTCGCCCGCAATAGCCTCAGGCAAACCGAAGATAGAAGTGCACCCTTTGGGCATAGGCGGGAAGGCCGACCCGGCAAGGCTCGTGTTCGAGGGAAAAGAAGGAGACGCCATACTTGTAACGATAGTCGATATGGGCGGCCGCTTCAGGATGATAGCGCACGACGTGCACGCGATAGCGCCGATGAAGGAGATGCCCAACCTGCCTACGGCAATGGTGATGTGGAAACCGGAGCCGGATATGATAACGGGCAACGAGGCGTGGATCTTAAGCGGCGGCATGCATCACAGCGTGATATCGTACGACCTTACCGCCGGGCATATGCGCGACTTCGCCGAGATAATGGGTATAGAGTTTATACACATAAATAAGGATACGAAGATCGAGGAACTAAGGGAAAAGCTCGCCATTGGCGATATCATATGGGGTAAATAGCGCTATGCTGGAAGAAACAAAACGGGAAGCGCTCAAGGCTAACCTCGAGTTGGTCAGACTGGGCCTTGTGCTGTTTACATGGGGCAATGTAAGCATGTTTGACGAAGAAACAGGCCTGATCATTATAAAGCCGAGCGGCGTGCCGTATGAGAAGATGGCCGCGGACGATATGGTCGTCGTAGACATGGACGGAAAGAAGCTTGAGGGAGCATTGAATCCTTCTTCGGATACTCCTACGCATATCGAGTTATATAAGGCGTTTAAAGGTATAAAGTCGATAGTGCATACGCACTCGAAATGGGCGACCGCCTGGGCGCAGGCCTGCCGCAGCATTCCCGCTCTTGGCACTACGCATGCCGATAACTTTTTCGGGGACATACCCTGCACACGGGGCATGACCGAAGAAGAGATAAGAAACGATTATGAGAAGAACACCGGGCTGGTCATCATCGAAACGTTTAAGGAAAAGGGGATAGGCCCGCTTGATGTAAGCGCCGCAGTAGTCGCGAACCACGGC
>CAZJOS010000253.1:0-3612 GCA_964547655.1 uncultured Christensenellaceae bacterium | reverse complement strand
GCTTCGAGCCGTCGAGGTGCGATGAAAACTCTGCGCCTTCTTCGGTTATCTTCCTGAGTTCTCCTAGTGAGAATACCTGAAAGCCTCCGCTGTCGGTAAGTATTGGCTTATCCCAATGCATGAATCTGTGCAGCCCTCCCGCTTCCTTCACCAGCTCATGCCCCGGGCGCAGGTAGAGATGATACGTGTTCGAGAGTATTATCTCCGCACCGGTTTCCTTTACCTGCTCCGGCGTCAGCGCCTTTACAGTCGCCTGCGTCCCTACCGGCATGTATATGGGCGTCTTTATTTGTCCGTGAGGCGTTTCTATCGCTCCGGTACGTGCGTTCGTATTGCCGCATTTTTTATTTACAGTAAAGCTAAAAGACATAATTCAATCCTTATAAGATCAGCATGGCGTCTCCGAAGCTGAAGAAGCGGTATCTTTTTTCCACCGCTTCTTTATACAGTTCCAGCACCTTTTCCCTTCCCGCAAACGCCGACACCAGCATGAGCAGCGTAGACTCGGGCAGATGGAAGTTTGTAATAAGCGCGTCAACGGATTTGAACTTATACCCCGGAGAAATAAATATATCCGTAAACCCGCTGCCGGGCATAATTGCTCCGCTCTCATCCGATATTGACTCGAGCGTCCTTACACTCGTTGTACCTACGGCTATTATCCTTCCCCCGCTTATTCGAGCGCTGTTTATTTTATCTGCGGATTCTTTTGATACGCTGTAATATTCCTCGTGCATTATATGATCTTCTATGTTCTCGGTTTTTACGGGACGGAACGTCCCCAGCCCTACGTGAAGCAGCAGCCGCGCTATCGTTATCCCGCTCTCTTCTATTCTTTTCAGCAGTTCGGGGGTGAAATGCAGCCCGGCAGTCGGCGCCGCAGCCGAGCCCTGTTCTTTAGCGTAAACGGTCTGATATCTCGACTTATCGTTCAGTTTCTCGTGTATATACGGCGGCAGCGGCATTTCGCCCAGCCTGCCCAATATCTCCTCAAACACACCGCTGAAAGAAAAACTTACTTCGGTAACTCCGTCTTCTTTCTTTTTTAATATCTTTGCCGTCAGTTCATCTGAAAAGAATACTTCATCGCCTGCTTTAAGCTTCCTGCCCGGCTTCAGTATCACATCCCAATCTGATAGCGAGAGCCGCTTTAAAAGAAGAAACTCGCATGCCCTTCCGGTTTCTTTCTTCGCGCCGTAAAGCCTTGCGGGTATCACCTTCGTTTCGTTTATGACTAGAACGTCTCCCGGCAATAAATATTCCGTTATATCTGCAAAGATCCTGTGTGATACGTTTCCGGTACTCCTGTCATATACCAAAAGCCTTGACTTGTCCCGCTGCGCTATTGGAGTCTGCGCAATAAGGCTCTCGTCGAGGTCGTAGTAAAAATCGCTTGTCTTCAATCATTCCTCCGTGATATCGAGCCTTAACTGCTGCGCGTCCCCATACGGGCAGCCCATGTGCGCGAACGCGAGCTTAGTCGCCACCCTGCCTCTCGGGGTCTTGTTTATAAACCCGAGTTGTATTAGAAACGGCTCATACACGTCTTCTATTGTCACGCGCTCCTCATTGGTGGCCGCGCACAGCGTGTCGAGCCCTACCGGGCCTCCGCTGAACTTGTTGATTATAGTGTCCAGTATGTTCTTGTCCACGCCGTCAAGCCCTATCTCGTCTACTTCCAGCATCTTTAGCCCGTGCCGCGCCGCTTCAAGAGTGACCGTACCTGTTCCTTCTATTTCAGCAAAGTCGCGTATGCGCTTTAAAAGGCGGTTGGCTACTCTAGGCGTTCCCCTCGAGCGCGAAGCTATCTCCAGGGCAGCGTCTTCGTCTATCGGCACATCGAGTATCCCGGCCGATCGTTTGATTATCAACGCGAGTTCCTCGGGCGAATACATCTGCAGACGGTGTATCACCCCGAACCTGTCGCGCAGAGGCGAGGTCAGCATGCCCGCCCTTGTGGTGGCTCCCACCAGCGTAAACTTGGGCAGATCCAGCCTAAGAGTCCTCGCGGAAGGCCCTTTGCCTATTATTATATCCAACGCGAAGTCTTCCATAGCCGGGTAAAGCACTTCTTCCACGCTGCTTGTGAGCCGGTGCACTTCGTCTATAAAGAGAACGTCGCCTTTATTAAGATTCGTGAGTATCGAAGCAAGGTCGCCCGGCCTCTCTATCGCGGGCCCGGAGGTGACGCGTATGTTTACGCCCATCTCCGATGCTATAATAAACGCAAGAGTCGTCTTACCCAGGCCCGGAGGCCCGTATAAAAGCACGTGGTCCAAAGGCTCTTCCCTGTTTTTCGCGGCGGCCATGAATACCTTAAGGTTCTCCTTCGCTTTTTCCTGGCCGACGTATTCCTCAAGGGTCTTAGGGCGCAGCGAATAATCCGTAATGTATTCCGATTCTTTCATTTCCGCAGATACTATCCTGCTCTCGTCAGACATTTTTCTACTACGCCCCCATTCTCTTAAGCGCCATTAGTATCAGTTCTTCCGCCGTATCACCGAGGTTCTTTACCGAAGAAACGGCTTTTATTGCCTCAGACCTGTTATACCCAAGCGCAACTAGCGCGCTTATTGCCTCTGTCTCCTTATCGGCGGAAGCCGCCGCGAGTCCGCCTGTTCCGATTGCCGCATCTGAAGATGTTATCTTTCCTGAGAGATCTACTATTATTCTCTGCGCTGTCTTTTTTCCCACGCCGCTTATCTTTTCAAACGCGCTTTCGTCCGATGTTATTACGGCGGCGGCGATGTCGCCGACCTTCAGCGCCGACAGTATCGACAGCGCGACTCTGGGGCCGATCCCCGAAACGCCGGTCAGTTTTATGAACATTTCCTTTTCTTCGGGAGCGGCGAAACCGTATAACGAATGCGCGTCTTCCCGCACTACGAAATGACAGTAAAGCTTTACCGTTTCACTTGTTTTAATATGCAGCAGCGACTGTGCAGTCGTGAATATATGATACCCTACTCCGCCCGCTTCGACGACTGCGTAGTCCTTCCCGGTTTCAGCTACTTCGCCCCTTATGTAATCGTACATCATTTTCTCCTTATTTGATACGGAAGTTCTCAGAAAACCTGCAGCTGTGTGCGTGGCAGATAGCGCACGCCACAGCGTCTGCCGCGTCGTCGGGCTTTATGAGCCCGCCAAGGCCGAGCAGCAGCCGCACCATCTCCTGAACCTGCTTTTTATCAGCCCTGCCGTATCCGACTACCGCCTGCTTTATCTGTATCGGAGTATATTCAAAAAGCTCCGCGCCCGACTCGAATGCAGCAGCCATTGCGACGCCTCTCGCCTGAGCCACCTGTATGACCGTCTTAACGTTCTTTCCCGAAAACAATTCCTCAAAAGCGATGCAATCAGGTGAATACTTTCGTAGCAGTTCCCTTATATTTGAATGTATCACTGCCAGCCTTTTAGGCAAAGGCATGCCGGCCTGCGTAACTATTGTGCCGCATTCAAGCAGGGCGACCTTATCGTTTGCCGAACTTATTACCCCATACCCCATCAGCGCAATTCCGGGGTCTATTCCGAGAATTACTTTTGACGTTCCATAGATCATATCAGTATAAATATAATTGTATCTATGCAAGATGTCAAACAAAGCCGTAATGA
>CAZJOS010000252.1:0-3626 GCA_964547655.1 uncultured Christensenellaceae bacterium | reverse complement strand
GCTGAAAGCTTCGGCTGCTTATATATGCTCGGCGAGGCCGACCGCTACGAACCTTTCGTGGGCAGTAGAACGGATGCTCGGCGTTTTAGGCAAAGAAGGAGACATAATAAAAAACCTTGAAGAAGAAGCCGCGTCGATAATGCGGGAAGACGAGGAGATAAATAAGAAGATAGGAGAAAACCTTCTGTCTTTGCTGCCCGAAAACGGATGCATAATGACCAACTGCAACGCGGGAGCGTTGGCGACCACGAAATACGGCACCGCGCTTTCCCCTGTGTACTTAGGGATCGAGAGGGGAAGGCGGTTTAAAGTATACGCGTGCGAGACCCGGCCGAGGCTGCAGGGCTCAAAGATAACGGCTTTTGAGCTTAACAATGCAGGGATAGACGTTACTGTTATATGCGACAATAACGCGGCAAACGTGCTTAAGAGCGGTGAGGTAGACGCGGTAATAACCGGATGCGACAGGGTGGCGCTAAACGGCGACGCTGCCAATAAAGTCGGCACGTTTTCTCTGTCAATATTATGTAAAAGTTTCGGCATACCTTTTTATATAGCCGCGCCTACGCCTACCATCGATTTTTCGTCAAAAACAGGCGCTGATATAGAAATAGAACAGCGGGACGAAAGAGAAGTCACTCAAGGGTTCGGCGTGCGAACGGTTCCCGTAGGCGTTAAAGTATTGAACCCCGCGTTCGACGTGACGCCTGCTGGTAATATAACGGCATTTGCTACAGAAAAGGGGATTTTTGCCCCAAGAAGGCTAAAAGAGCTTGAAGGCTGTTGAGATATCTGAAATACCTGATATAATAGATTTTTATAGGTGTAAATGCGTTTATGAGCGGGCGCGGGAATTCAAGCCCGGCTCAAAAGGAAAACTTATAAAGCTAATGAAAAAAGGGGGATCATTATGGCCAAAACACTGGGTATAGCATTCGGAGGAAGCGGAGCGGAGGGCATCGCCTGCCTTGCGTATGTTAAGGCGCTTGAAGAAGCAGGAATAAAACCGGATGTAGTATCAGGAACGGGCGTAGGCGGAGTAGTTGCCGCAATGCTCGCTTCCGGAATGACATTTCAGGATATGATGGATTTTATAGGGGAAATCGAGTTCCCCGGCATGAAGCGCGCCATCAATATGACTAAGATCAAAGACGCGAAGATAGGCATATTGGACGACATGGGGCTGGAGGAATACTTTAAGATGGTAGTGCCTATAAAAGTATTCGACCGCTTATATTTCCCGCTAAAGATAGTCGCGGCCGACTATATGACGGGTGAAGAGATAATACTCTCCGACGGCGACGTCGGGCGGGCAGTAAGAGCCGGTATTTCCGTGCCGGGCATATTTTCACCGTATCAAAAAGACGGAGTGACATATCTTGACGGTTCGAGCGTAAACCCGGTGCCCTTCGATATAATTCGCACAGACTGCGAAGTGCTTGTAAGCATAGAGCCGGATACAAAGGAAGCCGAGGGAGAAGCTATAACAGATACGAGTGTATTCCCGGCGGTATTGGCATCTTATATAAACGCCAGAAGGGCGCTGTCAAGGGAAAAGCAGAAGGCATGCAAGGTGGATATATATGAGCATGTGGTGTTAGAGGGAGTGACGACATTTGATTTCGCTCTTTACGAAGATATAATTGCTTCTGTCAGCGAGAACGCCGAGAAGTTTATCGAAGAGCTCAAGGAATTATTATAGATCGAATCAGGCGTATTTAACTGGAACTATAGTTGAAAAGCCGTGTCATATTTAAAATTCTATCATTAAAACAAATGATAGAATTTTTCATATCAAACGGGATATACAATTATTTTAAGTGACGATGTAATCCTATGGAACTTAACATAATATAACATTTATGATTTAAAATAACTTTGACTTAGACACGCACATTTGATTTAATGATAGTTGAATAGATAGATTCATAGCGATGTTTATTATAGCTGTATAGATTATTTGTTAAGTGAAAAGCAAACCCGAACGAAAGTCGGGGACGCAAAGCATGAAATCTAAAGCGTTATTACGCCACGATGGTTCAGCCGCCTCAAAATATTGGGTGCGGCTTTTATATTACCTTATTGGAATATTACATGGTCTCCAAAAGAAATACCGCACAGCTGTAAAAAAGATTTGCTATGAATGTTATATGATTTTTCAGTGAAAAGCAAACCCGAACGAAAGCCGGGGACGCAAAGCATGAAATCTAAAGCGTTTGTACGCCATGATGGTTCGGCCGCCTCAGTTTATAGGGCGGCATTTTTTTTGTATTAAATATGGCAGTTTAAAGGAGATTCATATGAAAAAAGCGAAGAAAGCATTCAGAGTAGTTATTTCGGTCTTTGTTGTGGCCTTGATGCTGGTATGTTTGATGCCTGCGACCAGCTTCGCAGTTTCAGAAACGTCATTCAGGGTAAGAAACAATAATGGCCCGGGAGGAGACCACGGGTATATCGTAGCAACTTATAACGGGTCTTCGGTCACTATTGAAAGAAACGAGACTCATACGTTTACATATGTATGGGGGGAAAACTGCGTAAGGATCGATTTTGTCGCCGATGAGGGCTATGAGTTCGAATATTACGTGATAGGTAACGGCGCATGGCATCTGGACGATAATCCATCTTATTTTGACGCAAGGGATTATATCTGGAGGCACGGCGATAACGATACTATAAAAACAAACCCGAAATGGAAATGCATACAGTTATATACCATAGATACTTCAGTTTCAGGGGGCGGCACGATAACGCCTGACCAAACGGTTAGCTTCGGGAGCGACTGTACAATAAACTACAGCGCAAACGCAGGATACCATCTGGCAAGCGTTACTGTTGACGGCTCCGACGTCACGCATTCGAATCCGGAAAAATATAAATTCAGGAAGGTTGCTTCGGACCATACGATCTCCGTTGTATTCGAACCCGATATATATGATATTGAATATGACCTTAACGGAGGCGCTTTAGGCGCGCCCAATCCGTCTTCATATACCGTGGAGACCCCTTCGTTCACTCTTAACAATCCGGAGAGACCCGGGTATGAGTTTGCGGGATGGACAGGCACAGGACTTTCTGGCTGTGCTGTAACGGTAACGGTGCCGACAAGCCTGGGAGGTAACAGAGAATATATTGCCCATTGGAATTCGGCTTCTTATACTGTAACTTTCAGCGAAGGTGCGCATGGCAGCACGACCGGTGAAATGACCTTTACCGGGCTTCATTACGGCGACCCGTTCCCTTCAGCGCCTGAAATAACACCGGAAGCGGGCTGGACATTCGACGGCTGGCCGGCCATGCCCGCAACCGTAACGGGCAATGCCTCATATACGGCGGCATATACCCAGAAAGAATATACCGTAACATTCGATACAGGAACAAAAGGAACGACTACAGACCCGACGTCGTACAGCGGCCTGCATTACGGAGATGTGTTTCCAGCCGCACCCGCGGTAACGCCTGATGCCGGATGGTCTTTTGACGGCTGGACGCCGGCGATGCCGTCTGTTGTGCAGGAAAGCGGGACTTATCACGCGAATTATTCACAGGCTAAGTATACGGTCACGTGGAGCAACTGGGACGGCGCGCAGCTTGAGCAGGACACTAACGTTGAATACGGAACCATG
>CAZJOS010000251.1:0-3631 GCA_964547655.1 uncultured Christensenellaceae bacterium | reverse complement strand
TCTGTTTATTCATTTTTATTTACCAACTTTCGCAAATAATAGTTCAAATAATTGTTGCATGTTGTCATATAATGTCGGTAACTTTATTAATAACACTCTATATATAATTTGTCAACCATTTATTATTTTACATATATTTAACCATAGCAATATTTAAAAAAGTGCTGCTTTTTACAACTTACTGTCCCCAGTCAGCCTGATTGAAAAGCCTTTAGTAATTACATTTTACTTATTAGCTTCAAAACACCTATTTTAAATATTCCTTCACCATTCTTTGGGATATCCCTGTTTTTTGGGATACTTCCGGGATACTGAGCCCCGAGCGGAACAGCCTCTTGCAGAAACCCGCCATACTCTCGCCCAGTTCCAGGATATTTCCGTCAGGGTCGTAAAACCTTACGGTATGCTGCCCCCACTGCTCCTCAGCCACGTCATGGATAAGGTTTATGCCTTTGCTCTTTAATTTCGGCACCTCAATAACAAATTCATCTGTTTCAAAACAGACTTCCATGCCGTTGTTCTTTCCCGCTTTTAAGTCTTTCCCCAGCGCTTTGGCGAGAGCGTTAGCGTCATTAAGCCGCCATATCGAGAGGCCGGACTCAAATATCACGCATCCCCCGAAATCGTGATCAATTTCCTGCCCCAAAACTTTGGTATAAAACTCTTTCATAGTCTCGATATTGTCTGTGATCAATACCGCCGAATGAAACCTGATGCTCATTGTTTTCCTCCCTTATACCGTTCCCCTTGTTATTTTTATTCTCCCGTTTTCTATCGCAATAATGCCTACGGAGGGCTTTTTCCCTCTCGGCTCTCCGAGGCTTCCCGGATTATATAATATCATATCTCCATACAGTTCTTCCACCGGAATATGCGTATGCCCGAAAAGGACGAGGTCGGCCCCCTTCTGTATGGCGTAAAGCCCGAGCGGCAGCAGCGAAGTCTTAACGCTTTGCAGATGCCCGTGAAGCGCGAGTATCTTTTTACCGTCCACGGTCATTATGAGCTCCTGCTCCGCGGCGCCCGTAACGTCGCAGTTGCCTTTCAGCGAATAAACTTTCTTGCCGGTAAGCTTTTTTATGTGTTCCGCGTCTTTGGTATAATCTCCGAGGTGGATTATACAATCTGCATCCGGGAACTTCTGCAGCGCTTTTTCGATATTCGCCTTATGGCCGTGAGTGTCGCTCATCACGAGTATCTTCATCCGCGCCTCTCTAATATCTTTTCTTTTAGCGCCGCCAGAGCGCGCGACCGGTGGCTTATGCTGTTTTTTATGCCCTCGGGGAGATCCCCGAAGGTTTGTCCAAATTCATCCGAAATAAAGAGGGGGTCGTATCCGAATCCCCCTTGCCCCTGAGGTGCGTGGGCTATCGTTCCTTCGGCCTCTCCGCGTGCAACGACGGTTTCGCCGACTATAGCCAGCGCCATAACGCATACGAACCTTGCTTTCCTGTTTTTCTGCCCGCGCATCTCCCACAGGAGTTTATTGTTGTTGTCAATGTCCGTCGCGTTTTCACCGGCGTACCGCGCGGAATATATTCCGGGCGCTCCGCCGAGCGCCTCCACGCACAGCCCCGAATCGTCGGCAAGCGTGTCGCATCCGGTTATCCGGGATGCCTGCAGCGCTTTTTTTATCGCGTTTTCCTCAAAAGTTTCTCCGTCTTCTGCGACTTCGAGTATGATCCCCGCGTCTTTCAGCGACAATATCTCATCGTAAAACCCGCCGAGGATTGCTTTGATTTCCCTTACCTTGCCCTGGTTGTTGGTTGCTATCACAAGCCGGCTCATTCGCTCTGCTCCAATACCGTTCTCTGCAAAGCGCCGATCTTCAAAATGGCATCTCCCGCGTATTCCATCAGCTTATTGAACTCCCTGCGGGAAATGGGGTGCTTCTCACCCGTACATTGAACTTCTATTATGCCGCCGCTGTGAGACATTACTACGTTCATGTCTGCTTCGGCCCGGCTGTCTTCCGTGTAGCAAAGGTCGCATACCGGCTTGCCGCCCACTATGCCGCAGCTCACCGCTGCCACGCCGTCTTTTACGGCCGGCCTCTCGATAAGCCCCTCCGATACCATCCTGCGCACGCAAAGCGCGAGCGCGATATACGCGCCTGTTATAGCGGCCGTCCGCGTCCCGCCGTCCGCGTCTATAACGTCGCAGTCGATATTAATCGTATATCCCGCAACGCTTTTAAAGTCGAAAACGCTCCGCAGCGACCTGCCTATAAGGCGGCTTATCTCCGTGCTCCTTCCGTCGGGAAATTTTATCTCCCGCGGTTTTCTCTGAGGGGTGCTCGCCGGAAGCATGGCATACTCGGCGGTGAGCCACCCTCGTTCCGTGCCTTCAATAAAAGGCGGCACCCCGGCGGTATACATCGCGGTGCAGAGCACTCTTGTATTGCCCCACTCTATGAGCGCGCTGCCGTGCGCGTTTCTCATGAACGACTTTGTTATCTTTATATCGCGCAGGTCCTTTTCGCCTCGCCCGCCCTCTCTTATCATCAGCTAAAAACCTTCTTTACTCAATAGTGTTTACATACTTCGTTGACATTGTAGCCTCCGACGTGGATTTATATTCCTTCCCATTTACAAGTATACGCACCTCGTCGATATTGTCAAACTGCATCAGCGATAACGTTATGCATTTTATGAGCTTCGCTTCTTTTTCCGGGCTGTCGGCTATTTTCATAAACTCGTTTGAAAACTCTATGGTCGCGACTCCGGCCTTATCCACGTCGACGTTAAGCAGCTTCGTTTTATCGGGGAAAGCGTTTTTAAGCCCGTGACATCCCGGCCCCCTTACGAGTTCGTTCATCGCGGCAAAAGCGTCGGCTTCCCCGCCTATGTACTTCGTTACCGGCACTATCGCCGCTCCGGTCTCGTCTTCAAAATACAGCATTATTTTTGAAGCGTTCTTAAGGTCTTCCTCGGAGAGCGTAGTCATTACATTTAAGTCAAACGTTGAGAAGGCCTTGCTTATGTCGGTGCCGTGCGCAAGCTCGCCGTCGGCGCCCGACTGTATTATCTTTACCGTATCTATCGTTGGAAATTCGGTAAGCGTATTTACAAGCGCTATTACCTTGTTCATCTCGCTTACGGCGTCTTCGGCCTCAATCGCGTTTTCGCTGAGCTTGATAGTCGCGGCTCCGTCTTTGATGCTCAGCGAAAGTTCGGTGTCGGCTGCCAGGATCGGATTAAGCCCCAGATACTCCATTTCGGCGTCAGCGTCGGGGTTCGCTTTCAGTTCCGTTACCGCCGCCGCCCCTATGCCCTCGACCCACTTTATCTTTTTCATTACGGGTACGACGAACCCGTAATCGTCCTCGTAATAGAGCACGGTCTGCCTCATATCGGGGTCGGGAATGTTCGCCGCGGGTATCTCCTCGTAAACGTCTTCCTTGGCCGCTCCGCAAGCGGCTAAACATAGCAACAGCATCACGGCCGATACGGCCGCAGCCAGTATTCTTTTATACATACCTATTCCTCCAAAATCTTTACGCCCCGAAACTTAAGGCTCCTCGGGAACTCAATATAAATATATTAATAGTATTATTCGGGTATGAATATCTCTATGATTTTACATCCGCTCGAAAACGTTGGTAACTTCATTAAAATGTGTTGACATACCT
>CAZJOS010000250.1:0-3652 GCA_964547655.1 uncultured Christensenellaceae bacterium | reverse complement strand
GCTCCGTGTTTCCGGGCGTAATCGAGCAGATCGAGACGCCTCGCTGCCGGCAATACGCCTCCGAGCGGATATTGGTGGGACGGCGCGGTATATATAAGCCTTATATTTGATCTGCCGGGAAGCAGTTCCGTCCTCATCCCCTGCGAATCCGATTCTATCGGCATCATATTAAAGCCGCTCTTCGATATGGCGCGGCGCACGAACGTTAGGCACGGGTCTTCCGCCGCGGCTGAGCTTCCTTCTTCGTAAAGAAGCGCGGAGACCATCTCCATTCCGGCTGACGTGCCGGGCACTATAAATATGCGATCGCTTCCGCAGTAGATGCCTTTGGCCCTGTAAAGGTAGCCGGAGAGGGCCTTCCTTAAATATTGATTGCCCTTTGGCTCCCCATAGCCGAAAGCTTCTTTTTCGGCGTAAAGGCAGGCTTCTTTTAGCGCCCTGGCCCACATAGTCCGCGGAAAGGCGGAGACATCCGGGTTCCCGGCATAAAACGCTATAGCCTTCCCTCTGCGCTCGCTTTGGGTAATCTTTGGCGCTATGCTTGCGGTTCGTTTTTCAACTTTCAGATGCGTTCCCAGATCGGCCGCGTATGTTCCCGACCCGACAACTCCGTTTAAGTATCCTTCGGCGATCAGCTGCTCGTAAACCTGTATTATGGTGTTTCGCGATACATTAAGCTCTCCCGCAAGATTTCTGGTGGGAGGCATTTTGCTGTTTGCTTCTATCTTCCCGTAAAGAATGGCCTCTCGCATTTGAGCAATAAGCTGGCATGTTATAGCGACGCCTGATTCTCTGTCAATACTAAATCCAAACATAAGTCTCCTTTAGATTGGCCCTACAAATGTCCCTTTCTATTGGCTCTTTATATGTGCCATTATATCCTTAATATGAAGAACGTTCAATAAATAGGATTATAAGTATTTACCCGATCGGTATCCCTGTGTTTATACCGGTTTCTCTGAAACACATGTCCCGGTATTTTTTCGGCGTCATACCGACTCTTCTTTTAAATACTTTAATAAAATAGCTTTGATTCGGGAACGCAAGTATCGCGGCGATCTGAGACGGAAGATATTCGGAGTATTTAAGCATATTCTTTGCGGTATCTATTTTTCTGGTCTTTATATATTCGGTCACGGTAACGCCTGTTTCTTTTCTGAACAGTCTTGACAGATAGCTTGGATTAAGCCCTGTATATTGCGCAAGTTCCCTGATCAATATCCTCTTATGAAGATTATCATAAATATAATCGATGCATTTTACTATCTGTTTTGAAAAAATACGTCCTTTTCTGATATCTTTCATTCTTTGAGCATAATCCATTGACATCGCCGTATGCAGGTTTGAAATCTGCGCTGTCGTAGAGGATTTGTCGGCCTCCTGGATATATACGTCGCTCAGGCTGTACGCCGCCTCATGTTCCATGCCCCCCTCAATGCAGTACCTTGCAATGAGGGCTGCGGTGATAGCAAAATGGTATTTCATATTTTGCAAAGGATCGCCGGACAGCATTCCAAGCCCTTTTTTGTTTGAAAAATCGTCTTTGCACAGTTGCGAGACCTTACCGACTTCACCGTTCTTTACGGAGAAATAAAAGTTGAATTCCGGGTTATACGGCGCGTGGAAGGATCGGTTTTCACGAAGAATAAACTCTTTGTAGCTTAATTCCTTATCCGTATTCAATCAGGCCGCCTCCCAACGATATTTTACTTTATCATGTCATTATTTTAATAAAAAAGCAACCATAACGATATAATTATTTATACGGAAATGATAGTATAAATTTGAATAGGAAGTGATCGATATCAAGGAGTTTTCAGGTTACAGGAAAGGTATAAATCTTGGCGGATGGCTTTCCCAATGCAGTCACTGCCGCGGGCATTACGATTCGTTCATAACCGAAACAGACATATGCCGTATTTCAGGATGGCGGCTCGACCATATCAGGCTTCCCGTCGATCATGAACTTATAATGTCTGAGGACGGCAGTTTTATCGAAGAGGGCTTTTCTTATATCGACCGCTGCGTGGAGTGGTGCGGTAAATACGATTTGAACATGATCCTCGACTTGCATAAAACAGCCGGTTTTTCTTTTGACAAGGCCGCCGGCGACTTTTTCACGGATCCGCGCCTTCAGGACAGATTCGTTGTGTTATGGGAAGAGTTCGCTAAACGCTATGGCAATTATAGCAGGCGGCTCTCGTTTGAGCTTTTAAACGAAGTCGTGGATATCGATGTCGCAGACATATGGAACGATATAATCAGGCGCACGATAACAGCTATAAGAAAGCATGCGTCGGCAACAAAGATAATTATCGGCGGAGTAAGGAACAACAGCGTCCTCTGGGTAAGAAGTCTCGATTCTCCGTACGATGAAAACATAGTGTATACCTTCCACTTTTATGAACCGCTTATATTTACTCACCAGTCGGCTTATTGGGTAGATAAAATGCCTGCGGATTTTTCGACGGAGTATCCCGGCGATTTCGAAAAAACAATCAGGGAATCGGAAAAGTATCTTCCGCGCATGAACCTCGAGATCTACGACAGCATAAGAACGGACAAAGCTGACAGGAGTTTTATAGCAGCCGCGTTTGCCGACACACTCAAGGCGGCCGGCGAGCGCAGCACCCCTCTTTACTGCGGTGAATACGGAGTTATTGACAGAGCCCCGCTTGCTTCCACTCTCAACTGGTTTTCAGATATACACAGCGTTTTTGAAGAGCACGGCATATCGCGTGCGGTATGGACTTATAAGGGTAAAGATTTCGGAATAATTGATGAGCATTATTCAGGGATATTTTATAAGCTTGTTAAATTGTTTTAATAATGAGAGGAGGAATCATTATGAACGTTAAGAAGAGTTTATGCGTGTTTATTTCTGCGATACTGCTGCTCGGGTGCGCGGCAGGCTGCGGAAAACAGCCCGAGAATGGAGGCGGCGAGACCGTATCGGCCGGGGCACCTGCCGTTTCGACTCCTGCCCCTGCCGTTATTACGCAATACGACGGATATGAATTGCTTTGGAATGATGAATTCGACAAGGACAGCCTCGATATGAGCATCTGGAATTACGAGCCTCATGAGCCCGGCTGGACGAATAATGAGCTGCAGGAGTATACGACTTCCGAGTCAAATGTCTTTATTAGAGACGGACATATTGTTATTAAAGCTATCAAGACAGCGGACGCCAACGGAAAAGACTATTACACATCGGGAAAAATCACATCGCAGAATAAAAAGGATTTTACCTACGGCAAGGTCGTCGTCAGCGCAAAGGCTCCCGAGGGTCAGGGGCTTTGGCCCGCGATCTGGATGATGCCGAAAGATGAAAGCTATTACGGGCAATGGCCAAAATGCGGTGAGATCGATATTATGGAGGTGCTCGGAAATCAGACGGATACAGCGTACGGGACCATACATTACGGTGAGCCGCACGCGCAGCAGCAGGGCGTATATAAGCTTGATAACGGTACGTTTTCAAGTGGTTTTCATGAGTTTTCGGTCGAATGGGAGCCGGGAGAAATGAGGTTTTACATTGACGGCAACCTGTATAAGACGGTTAACGATTGGTTTACCGCAGTAAGCGGCCAGGCCGAAAAACCATACCCCGCTCCGTTTAATCAGCCGTTTTTTGTACAGCTTAATCTTG
>CAZJOS010000249.1:0-3686 GCA_964547655.1 uncultured Christensenellaceae bacterium | reverse complement strand
AAGGCGCGTTTTTGTTATAAAAATCGGTATGAAGCTCTGACGGCAGGTGATATAATGACTCATCTTAAGATATCAGGGAGACCATATTATGCTGTATGAGAGCGCTTACAGGGAATCGATAGATCCGGCGACGGACTACGAGGAGTTTTGCGGGTTTTCAGCGAGATATCTTTACACCGCGGCAAAGCCGCTGTAAGGGGGAAGAAATGACGGAGAAAGAAAAGATGCTGGGCGGCATGCTGTATAACGCGGGCGATAAGGAACTCAGAGCCTTGCGCCTTAAGGCGAGGGCGCTTATGGAGAAGTTCAACGCAACTCCGGCATCCCGCGCAAAGCGGAGGGAAAAGCTTTTAAGAAAGCTTTTCGGTACAGCGGGGAGCAATATTTACATCGAGCCGTCTTTTAAGTGCGATTACGGCTGCAACATACACGTGGGAGAGAATTTCTACGCCAATTACAACTGCGTGATACTCGACTGCGCGGAGGTAAGGGTGGGGGACGATTGCTTTTTAGGCCCGCAGGTCGGGATATATACGGCGACGCACCCGACGGAAGCAGCGGCGAGGATATCGGGGATTGAGTATGCAAATCCTATTACTATAGGCAACAACTGCTGGATAGGCGGCCACGCCACGATAAACCCCGGCGTGACCATAGGGGATAACGTCGTCGTTGCCTCGGGCGCGGTAGTCGTTAAAGACGTGCCGGACAACGTAATTGTGGGCGGTAACCCCGCAAGGATAATAAAGAACCTATAGCAGACTGCCCGGGATAAGCCAACGGTTTCAGGCGCTTTTGCTTACGCCGATAACGTTCTTATTCTCATCCGTAACGTATCTGCCCTTCGACATATCGAGTATCACATATTCGTTTTCCCATTTGTCCCGCACCACGGCGCATTTGCCTATGGGTATGTCGATAGGGCCGAATACGAGCTTTCCTCCCGACACAGTTATCTTCTCTAAAGCACCGGCCACCGATTCCACCAGAAAATCGACGTTCATCCACGCCCTGTCGGTCTGCAGGACAAGTTCGGCCGCGCCGTTTTCCATGCCAAGCCCGGCCGACGTCTCGGCGCGCCACAGCAGCTTAAGGCCAAGGCTGTTGCAGTAATAATCGATACCTTCGTCCAGGTCGGAGACGTACAGTTCCACACAGTCTACATTCTTAAATAATCCCGGCATAATATTTTTCCTCGGAATAAAATATAATATGGCAACTGCCATATTATAACATGAATTTCGCCTTTCTGCATCAAAAAAGGCGGCTGAGTTGGCCGCCTGATAATAGTGCACAATAAGGCCGATCAGCCTATATAATCGATAAGATATCCGTAGCCCTGCGATTCCATATCGGCGTTTGGTATGAAACGGAGCGAAGCGCTGTTTATGCAGTACCTTACACCGCTCGGTGACTCGTTCTCTCCATAGAAAACGTGCCCTAAGTGAGTGTTGCCCGCGCGGCTCAGAACTTCAGTGCGCCGCATGCCGAGCGAACCGTCGGCTATTAGCACAAGGGTGTTCATATCTATCGGCTCCGAAAAACTCGGCCATCCGGTGCCGCTGTCGAATTTGTCGGAAGAGAACAGCGGCTCGCCCGTGACTATATCGATATATATTCCCTTTTTGTGATTGTCCCAGTATTTGCCTGTGAACGCGGTTTCCGTTCCGCCCTGCTGCGTAACGCTGTACTGCTCGTCCGTAAGCGCCGCCCTGATCTCTTCATCAGACGGGCGCGGGTATCTCGCCGGGTCGACTATCAGGTTAGCGGCGTTTTCGAACTCCTCGAGCGACACATGGCAATAGCCGCCGGGATTCTTATCGAGGTAGTCCTGATGGTACTCCTCCGCGTCGAAAAAGTTTACGAGCGGGCCTATATCAACGGCGAAATTGGGGAAGCGCAGCTTCTCTACCGCTGCCACACGCAGTACGGCCTCCTTCGCGGCGTCGTCCGCCCAGTACACGCCCGCCTGATACTGCGAACCCGAGTCGTTGCCCTGCCTGTTTTCTATGGTAGGGTCTATAGACCGGAAGTACAGGAACAGTATTGCGTCGAGGCTTACCTTATCCGGCTCGTATTCTACCCGCACGGTTTCCTTGAAACCGGTGCCGGATATAATATAGTACGTCGGCGTTACGCCCTCTTTTCCGTTGGCGTAGCCGCTCGTCGCGGCAACTACTCCGTTTATAGACTGCATGAGTTTTTCGGTGCCCCAGAAACATCCTCCCGCAACGTAGATCACGCTGATTCCGTCCTTTTTTACATATGTTAAATCCATGGCGTCTCCTTTTATATTAGTTGTTTGCTCCGGCTTTGCGCCCGCCGAAGAAGGAGAGGCGCATGCAGTCATAACAGGCAGAAGCGCGAGCATCACAAGCAATATCCTTTTCATAGTGTTTCCCCTTTCCGCGCAAAAAACCTGACCTTGACTTACTTTGATTATAATATAGATTTAAATACAAAGAGTTAACAATATGCGGATATTTTGTGAACAACAGGGGAAAGGGCGAGGGGCGAATGGAGGATTATCCGTTGTGCCGTTTCGGGTTTTAAAGAAACGGCAGTTGGGTACTTCGTCAAAAAGTAAAAACGCCACAGTTCCCCGAGGCGCCTTTAGATATCTGAACTCTCTAAATACTATTTCCGGATGATGCGCGTTTCTTCCGCCTGCGGATCAGTATCAATGCAGTGACACCCCCGCCGAGGATAAGCAGCCCTATGCCGCACAGCAGATATATAAGCGTCCCATCCTCAGGTGTTGGAGAGGGAAGCGCTGAATTCTCAGGCGATGTAGACGGAAGCGCCGAGTTTTCAGGCGATGGAGACGGCGGATACCTTGTTACTGTAACTGATTCATCACAATCCAACTGTTTAAGAGCTGCGCATCCGCTCACATCGAGTGCTGTCAGTTGATTATCATTGCAATAAAGATATTCAAGCGCCGCGCATCCGCTCACATCGAGTGCTGTCAGTTGATTATCATCGCAACGCAAATCTTCAAGCGCCGCGCATTCGCTCACACCGAGTGTTGTCAACTGGTTTTGCATGCAGTGCAAATCGATCAACGCCGGACATCTGCCGACGATGAGCGTTGTCAATTCATTAGTATTGCACCAGAGATATTGAAGCGCCGTATTTTTACTTACATCGAGCGCTGTCAGTCGATTTCTATAGCAAATCAGCTCTTCAAGCGCCGTATTTTTACTTACATCGAGCTTTGTCAGTTGATTATCACTGCAAAACAGCTCTTCAAGCGCCGTGTTTTTACTTACATCGAGCGTTTTAAGCTTATTTTCACTGCAATCGAGCACCTGAAGCGCCGTGTTTTTACTTATATCGAGCGCTGTCAGCTTACTACCGCGGCATACCAGCATCGATAGCTTCGGGCAGGCGCTCACATCGAGCGCTGTCAGCTTATTTCCGCCGCACCCGAGCTCTTCAAGCACCGTGTTTTTACTTATATCGAGCGCTGTCAGCTTATTTCCGCCGCACCCGAGCTCTTCAAGCGCCGTATTTGCAGTCACATCAAGCGAGGTCAGCTGGTTTCCGCTACATCTCAGGTCCGCAAGCGCCGTATTTGCAGTCACATCAAGCGAGGTCAGCTGGTTTTCGTAACAATCCAGAGACTCAAGCGCTGTATTTTTACTTACATCGAGCGATGTCAGTTCATTATACCAGCAATGCAG
>CAZJOS010000248.1:0-3704 GCA_964547655.1 uncultured Christensenellaceae bacterium | reverse complement strand
CAAATAGCTCTCATATATGTTATAATAATGTAATCAGGTTTATATAATACAATAATTTGGGGAGGTATTTATGCCGCATCTTTCAAGGCGTTTCTCGGGGTTCGTGTTTTTGTATATCGTTATTGCGTATTTTGTCTTTGCGGTCTTATTCAATCTGGGAATATACTTTTCTTCAACAATAAACTCTTTTTTCGTCGAAAACTACACCTTATTCATGCTGCTTTTCCGTCTTGTAATATTCCTGCCTCCCATAATATTTATCGCCGCAAAAAGATATCCTGCTGCCGGGATTCTCAGGCTGAATACATTCTCCGGAAGACAGCTGTTTTTCGCTGTCGGCCTTTCAATATTCATATATCTGTTTATTCGCACGTTTGGCTCTATGCTTGAAAATTTATTCTATGGTTTATTCCTTCCGGATTTTCACCAACAAAATTATTTTCATACCGAAGGCTTCTCAATATTGCCATATATTTTGACATCTTGCCTGATACCCGCCATTCTTTACGAACTTACATTTAGAGGTGCCGTCCAGTCGGGTTTCCGAAATATTTCTCCGCTAAGAGCCTGTTTTATTGTTGGAATATTGTACGGCTTGTTCCAGATGGACTTTCTTTTATTGATTCAATATACGGTCTTCGGTTTTGTGCTCTGCTATATCAGCAATAAAACAAATTCGATTATTCCGGGAATGTTTACGGCGTTTCTTGTACTGTTCTTCAGTATCATAAACCTTGACGGTTTGCTGTACTATGGCGTCCTTTCCTCAATCGGCATAAGCCAGGGCCTGACCGCATTTTTTGTAGCATTGGTCTCGATAATCATCGGCGGCTTACTCTTATGGAAAATGCCTTATACGGGCGATTCCTCCCGTCCAATCAAAATGTCAAGAGTACGGGCTTTTTTCAGGAAGCTGCTTGAGTTAAGGCGCAGATACCAGGATTCTTTTATATCCGATCATGATGAGAACGAAGACAGGACGGCCGATAAACAGCAGGAAAATATAGTTTCCGAGCCTGCATCGCTGAATAAAGAAATATATCCTGACGAGGGCCCCAAACAAAACAAGAATACCGGCTTTATTATCGGCAGCATTGTTTTGATCGCCTATTTACTTTTTCAGCTCGGATATTCTATCTATTACTATATTGATATGACCTCAAGGTACTTTGAATAATCTTGCCTTCTTTTACTTTGGAGAAATACAGATCTATAGCCGTTTCTCAAAACATATAGAAGCTTCGTTGCCCGCGTATTTGCCGAAGTTCGGTATCACCGCATAGCCCATGCGCTCGTAAAACCTTATGCCCTCCGTATTTTCCACGCCGGTCTCGAGCCACAGGGCGGTGTATCCGCAATCTCTTGCCTTGTTTTCGAGATAGAGAAGTATCGCCGTTCCGACGCCCTTTCTTCTGCTGCGCGCGTACATGCGCTTTACCTCGGCTATGTCCTCGGCCATTGGGCGGAACGCCCCGCAGCCGAGAGCGCTGCCGTTCCCGTCGCGAGCGACGACGAACAGCGAGCGCGGAGCGCGAACGTCGGCGGGGTCGAACGAGACTCTGCCGCTTCGCCCCGTTACGCTTTGCAGCGACTCCGAGAGCTCGTCGATAAGCGCCTGAGCTTCGGGAGTTTCCGGGTCCTCTTCGAAAATAGTCAATTTTGTTTCCATAGTTTCAAGTTCCTTTTTAATAATAACTATTATTCGATTGATTATACTACAAAAAACACTTGAATGCTCTTTCTTCAAAATCGCGCAAACTCTTGAACAGACCCGTGTATTTTGCATTTGCGGAGAAGCGGCAGTTCAGTATGTCGCTGACCGCAAGGCTTGTGATCTCTGCAATAATATATCCGCTCTTTTCAAAACAGGCCGCAGCCTCGAGCCAGCTGCTGCCGCCGTACAGACTGGCGTAAGACCGCAGAGATTCAGCTATTTTGTCGCGGCAGCCCCGGTGCGGATTGGTAAACCCGGCGCTTGCGGCACTAAGCTCTGAGGGCAGCATGGGGAGGATGCTTCCCGTATATGTGACCATGTGAGTATAGATAGCACTTATCGTGTCTTCGCTATAAGTATCTGCCCAGGACGGCAAGTCTTTTATCAGACGGGAAAGCCCTTTTATACCCATAAAACCGACGGGCGGGTCGAGATACCGCCGCGCCATACCGGAAAGACCTGCGCTTATTACCTGCCTGTCGTCCGTCGGAGCATCGCCGAATTCTATGCCGAAATACGCGTTTTTGCCTGCCAGCCCCGGAAAGCCTTCCGCCCAGGCGAGGCGTAAGTCTTCTGTGGTAACAGCCTGTACGCCCTCTTTTGAGTTATCGTGCACGTAAACGTTTTTATCATCGTAACCCACCATAAGCACGATATGACCGGGGATATGTATCTTTCGATAAAATTTCTGATGGTACGTAAGATGAAACATATCGAGGCCGAACAATACTACAGGGACGCCCCTGTCGATCAACGCTTTTACACTTGCAAGGGCGGACGAGAACGCTTTTCCTTCGTCATGGTGCAGCGTATACCCCATTATAGACTGCCAGAACTCGTATTGCCTTTTGCCGATAACCGCTCCTAAAAAGATCATCCTTGGAGGATTTAGCCTCCTGTTTACGATATCCATGAACCCGAGCTGGCAGTAGAAAAGCAGCTCGTCCGGAATGCGGCTTCCCCGCTTCCACTCGTAAACGTCGCTAAGGCCGTTGACCGGGCACAGGTAATCCGCAAGCCTGTGCGGCAGATTAAGAATATTCATGATAACCTCCTGTTTTAAAGCTTTAGCTGATTGTAAAGCTTCCCCTAACAGGAAGGTCAAGAGCGATTCATAGTTTTTTTCACGGGTATCTCGATTTCAGTTACCAGCTCGTCCGCGTCTTCGGTATCAGATATTCCTTTTATATAACATTCCCTGATGCCCGCGGATATTGAATAGCCGTTTTTTTCGATCCAATCGAGTATGTGGCCGTATGCAAGTGAGATCGTTTCGTAAGGGCCTTTATGACACACACACGCAAAGAGGGCGGGAGCGCTTGTTTTAACCGCCGCATCCGGAGAAAGCGGCGGCTTAATAGCCTGAGCAAACTCTACGTTTATATTGCTCTCCCTGTAACCCCTGTCGAGATAGACGATGTATGAATAAGGCGGGCTGGATATCTGAAGTTTCTTTTGGCGCAGCTCGTCTGAGGCGCGCGCAATGAATTCCGATAAATTCGTGTAGGAAGGGACGACCCCGCGCATGAAGAATACAGTCTGGCGCGGAAGGTTTTTCAGCGTTACCTGATACGTTTCCGGTTGTTTATTGTGCACGCCCTCAAGCAGGAAGCCAAGCCGTAAGAGATTGTCTTTAAGCTTACGGATCTCCGATTCTATTGCCGCCTTGTTTGCGCGGTAAACCTCAGCGGTTACGGAATATCCGGTATCGGTTATCACTTTTTTTATATTGTCTATTGAAAGCCCTACCTGCCGCAGAGCCATTATACGGTTCAGGTCGTAAAGCTGTTTCGCCTCATAATAACGGTAACCGTTGACGCTGTCTACAAACGACGGCTTTAAGAGGCCCGCTTCGTCGTAAAACCGCAGCGTTTTCGCCGTAGTCTTTGCGAGTTTTGAAAATTCTCCGATACGAAACATTCCGCGTTCTCCCCACAGCGCCCGTTTTTAATCAAAACCCTTCCTTGTCTGAATGCTTCTTTTTGCGGGT
>CAZJOS010000247.1:0-3733 GCA_964547655.1 uncultured Christensenellaceae bacterium | reverse complement strand
TCGAGGGATTCACGCTGGACTGGTATTCGAAGCTTTTCCAGAATACGGCGCTGCTTCGGGCTTTCGGCAATACCATGATAGTCGCGGCTGCGAGCACGCTGCTTTCGAGCATAATAGGCACTTTTGCCGCAATTGGGATGAGCCGTTATAGGTTCAGGGGCAAAGGGGCTATAGACGCGCTGCTTTACGTGCCTGTAGTCATACCGGAGATAGTTTTGGGCATCGCCCTTTTAGGCACGTTTTCAATGGCTCAGGTGCCTTTGGGGCTTTTAAGCCTCATCATTGCCCACACTACGTTCTGCATACCATTCGTGGTGTTCACTCTCCGGGCGAGGCTGGACGGTTACGATAAATCGGTGGAAGAGGCCGCTATGGACTTAGGGGCAAACCGTCGGAAAGTGTTCCGGCACATCACGCTGCCCATACTGCTCCCCGGAGTTTTGAGCGGCGCCATACTCGCGTTTACGCTGTCTATAGACGACGTTATCATCAGTTACTTCACCAACGGCCCTTCCAGTACAACTTATCCGCTGCAGGTCTGGAGCCTGGTGAAACAGGGCGTCTCCCCCGACGTTAACGCGCTTTCCACGCTTATAATACTCGGTACGCTTATAATAGTCATAGTTATGCAAAGCCGTAATTTCAAAACGGTCAATAATAAAAAAATACAATCGTGAAGGAGGATTGGTACATGAAAAAGATCTTATGCTGCGTTGTTGCAGCATGCATGCTGGCGGCAATGTTCGCCGGATGCGCGGCGCCCGCGGGAGGAGGCGAACTCAATCTCTTTATCTGGACTGAGTATATACCCCAAACGGTGCTCGACCAGTTTAAAGAAGAGACCGGCATCACGGTCAATATCAGCACGTATTCTTCGAATGAGGACGCGCTCGCCAAGGTAAAGGCCAGCAATGAGGGGCTTTACGACATAGTAGTGCCCAGCGATTACATGGTAAAAATGATGGCTGCTCAGGGGCTGCTGGCAAAGCTTGATAAAGGCAGCATACCCAACCTTAAAAACATCGGACAGCAGTATCTTGACCAGAGCTTCGACCCCGGCAACGAGTATTCCGTGCCTTACATGGGCGGGGTCGCAACGCTTTGTTATAATTCGTCCATGTTGGACGAGGATATCACGGCCTACTCGCAGATATTCGACGCCAAATACGAGAACAGCATCGTAATGCTGGACGACCCGAGGGCAGTTATCGGCATGACCGCCAAATCCATGGGGTATTCGTTTAACGAGACAGACCCTGCAACGCTGGATAAGATCGGTGAAAAGCTGATGGAATTGAAACCCAATGTAAAGGCGCTCAACTCCGATTCGCCCAAAACGCTGATGATAAAGGGCGAAACGTCTATAGGCTTCGTGTGGAACGCCGAGGCCGCGCTCTCCATAGAGGAAAACCCGGATATAAAAATAGTATACCCTGATGAGGGCTGTTATCTCTTCCTCGATAACCTCTGTATACTAAAGGGCGCAAAAAACGCGGGTAACGCTGAGAAGTTCATCGATTTTATATACAGGCCTGATATCTCCAAGATGATATCGGATGAATTCCCGTACCTCAACCCCAATACCGAGGCCGTAAAGCTTTTAGGCGACGCCTATTTGGGTAACCCGGCGAAAAACATTCCGGCTGAGGTCTTTGATAACGGCGAATATATAGAGGACGTCGGAGAAGCGGTCAGCCTGTACGATACGATCTGGACGGAATTCACAAATTAATATACATGAACCGTTTACAGGGCGGTGTCCAGCACATAAACGGTGAAACGAATAACTATTTATACCTGGAGATTATTATTCCGTTTTATGTGCTGGATGCCCGCCCTTTTTAGTTGATAAGGGAGGCAGTATGCCTGAAAAAAAGCAAAAATCTCATGACACTAGCGAACCGGCGACTATTGAAGATGCCGTTCGCGTCTGCCGGGAATCGGGGCTTTCCGGCTGGGAACTCGCCGCGTTCGCGCAGCGCCTCGTAAACAGGCGCATGCCCTATTCGTATTTCAACTCGTTTGACAGGCCAAAGAAAGCTTTTGAGCGGGGCATGGGCTACTGCTGGCAGCAGTCGGGCGCTCTTAACATTATACTCAATCGGCTTGGCTTCAGCAGCCGCCTCGTCCACGCGTTCCGGAACGAATATCCCGACGTAGTGCACGAGGGAATAACGGTGCACATAGGAGTAAGCGGTCACGCGTGGTGCCGTGTGTGCATAGGTAATGAAGAAAAAGACGTATGCCCCGGCAGCCCGGAAAACGAGCCGGGAAAGATACACTTTAAGCCGCTCGGCAGAGTGCGTGATTTTCGCGGCCCCATCGTACTCTTCAGTTATCTGGGCTCGGCGGCTATCAACCGCAAAAGGGGAAAAAGATTCCTCGCCGAAAAGGCGAAGCTTGAAAGTAATGAGTCAAATTTCTAGGCTGTTACAAACAAAAGCGTAAATACTATATATCAATTTTTTTAGGTTCGATTCATAAATAACTGCAAAGGAAGCCATTTAATACCCGATAAGGAAGTACGTACGAAAAGGAGGGCGATTAATAATCGCCCCTACAGTTTATTAGGGATGTATCATAAGCGCGGAGTAGCAAAATCAATATTTTTCTGTTATATTACTGGAAATAAGGTTTTTGTTGCTAAGGAGCGAACATGTCAATAGAAAGAACGTTTATCATGCTCAAGCCCGACTGCATACAGCGCGGGCTTGTCGGCGAAGTGATATCCCGGATAGAAAGAAAGGGTTACAGGATAGCGGACGCAAAGATGATGAGGCTCGGCGAAGACATATTGCGCGTACATTACGCCCATATGACGGATAAACCGTTTTTCCCGGAGATATTGGATTACATGACGTCGGGGCCGGTATTGGGGCTTATAGTGGAAGGCGAGAACGCCGTGGCGGGTACTCGCGCTCTTATGGGCGGCGCGGAATTTGAAGACAGGGCTGCCGGCACTATACGCGGCGACCTGACTTATTGCGTGAGGTTCAACCTCATCCACGGCTCCGACTCGGCGGAAAACGCGGAGACAGAGATAAAACGCTTTTTTGGATAAAATAACATCGGGAGCGATTGCATGAACCGTTTGCCGTTTGACTTTAATAAAATGAGATATATCATCGGGATAGAGTGCGTCTACCTGCTGCTGTTTGCCCTGTCGGGCGGCGACGCATGGAACTGGCGGGCGGCGGCGTATTCCGGCATACCGATATCGCTGATACTCACTTCGTTCCTCCATTTCGGGTTTATTCATCTGCTGTCTAATATGTACGTACTGTTCGTATTCGGATGGGTGCTTACCAATTGCGTGTCGGAAAGAAAAGCGAAAGGCCTTACATTGCCGCTGCTGTTCGCCGCGGCAAGCGTGGTAACGGGCATCGCGCCCTACTATTTGCAGCCGGAAGCGTATACCGCGGGCGCGAGCGGCACCGTTTACGCATTGGAAGCGTATGTGTTCGTTTTGGCGTTTGCCGGAGGCAGCGACCCGCTGTCGTTCCGGCTCAGGCAGCAGAAAATGTGGCTCATAATAAACGCCGTTATTTCAGTATTATGGTTCTTCAATCCCGGCGTATCGTTTTACGCCCATTTCAGCGGCGCCGTCGTGGGCGCTGCCGCGGGGTTCATAGACCTTGGGAGGCGGAAGCGGATAAAGAGGATCAACGACATGAAGAAACAATTCGGCGCTTAAATCTATATAAAATTGGCCGGCTTGTCCCATGATTGCGGG
>CAZJOS010000246.1:0-3739 GCA_964547655.1 uncultured Christensenellaceae bacterium | reverse complement strand
AAAACGTTTCAAGCCCTTCCGGGGGTTAGTTTATTTCAGCCGTTCAATCAGCCAGTCGTCCCTGTCCGACCGAGCCTCCTCGTTTCTCATGGAATGATCCGATTCGTAGAGTTTTGCTTCTTTGGGCTCTGAGGCTGCGTTATAGAACGTATCGGCGATATCTTCTGTAATAAAGCCGTCGTCGTCGGCGAATTGGAAAAAGAGCGCGGCGGGTTCAGCCTTTGACACATAGTTTACCGGGTCAAGCGTGCTTATCGCGTCAAGGTACGCCTGTTTTTTATCCCCGGATAAATGCACCCAGTATTGCATAAACCAACGACCGAAATCGCCCATGCCGGCTATCAGCACATACGAATCTATTCTGTCTTCCACGCCGGACAGCACCGCTCCGAACATCGCGCCGTAATCGTGGCCGACGTACCCTATACGCCCGGAATCTGCGTTGGGGAGGCATTGAATATAATCGATTGCGCGCCTTAATTCATTTACCTGATAGATAATCTTCGACGTGTCCTTTTCAGCGTCGCCGACGGGCACCCCCTTCCAGGGGAAAAAGCCGTCGATCAAAAACCCTCCCACGCCCTTTTCGGCCATGGAAACGGCTTCGTCCAGAAACTCCTTCTTATTGCCGTTCGGGCTGCCAAGCCAGTGAAAATACAGCACGAACGGGAAAGGGCCTTCCCCTTTGGGCTCGACAAGATAAAACTTGACCGTTCCTGAAGCGTTGATAGTTTTATTATACGCGTCGTAAGACATCTCGCGGATATTGACGCCCGTTTCCGTCTTTTCCGCGCTTAACTCCATTTCGTTAAAAGGCCTTGATGGATCGTAGGCGAACGGATCGTCCGGGTCAGGCTCGGGATTCGGCAAAGACGTTGGTGAAGCAAGCAAAGCGGACGGGGAACCGGACGGTTCCGGAGTTTGAACCGCGGCAGGGCCCGTAGAGCATGCGGCAAATAACACAAGCGGAATAACAACAGCGGCAGCAATAATGCCCCTTAAGAATTTTCTTTTCGGCATATGGAACCTCTTTCAATGTAACCTATAAAATATTAAAATGTCGGTTACAACTATACCATAAAATAACACTCAATGCTGCGGATGTCAACATTTTTTTAGAAATCAGATCATTGGCGGATTCAGGTTATGGAAGCTTTTAGATCTTCTCATACCCCTTTATCCGGTTCTATTATCGGTATTACGTCTTTAAGTGAGTTTGCTTGAAATTCAGCGCCGCATCGGTTAGGAGTATGCACCAGAATGGCCGGTATGCCTGCATTGACAGCGCCCTCAATATCGGCGGTTGGGCTGTCGCCTGCCATCCAAACCGTATCTGGAATAAACGCGATCATTATATTCATTCAAGCAATTTAATGTTCCTGTATCTGAATTACTCCTCCTGTTTCGCAATATATATATTGCAGGGGCATTTTTGGGCAAACAAGGAGGCATTATTATGGATAAAGACAGTCTGCCGAAGCTTGAATTGGGCGGATTTACAAACGATACGAAAAAGCCTGAACCGATAACGTGGAGGTCGAAGGCTGCGAGATTTGCGCAGAGAGCGGGAATACCGTTAAAAACGGAAGATGAGAAGAGGGCGGCGGAAAAACCCGAAATGGAGGATGAAGACCTAAAGTACAGGCGGCTGCTCATAAAGACGGGCATCTGCGCCGCGATAGCGGTAATAATACTCGGCATAGCGAGTATAAACTCTCCGGCGGCGGAGACGATAACGGACACCATAGGGGAGACGATGAATCACGAGTTCGATATCGACAAGGACATCGGAAGGCTGAAGTTCGTCGATAATCTAAACGACGATACGGAGAGCGTGTTCAGCCCGCTGCCCGACACCGTTGCCGTATATCCCGCCGAGGGCGAGATAGTGACCGCTTTCGGGCAGTCGGGCTCTATGGGCATGCGCATGGACCCTGTTGGTACTGAGATAAAGAGCATAGCCAAAGGCACTGTAGAATACACTGGAGAGATAGACGGCGCGGGCTATTTAAAGGTAAAGCTCGACACCGGAGAGACTGCGTATTATTACAATGTGGCCCCTATAGTTAAAGCGGACGATATAGTGAAACCGGGGCAGCAGATAGGCAATCTAACCGGCGATTACCTCTATGTGGAGATTAAGGACGGAGATACGTACATAGATCCGGCAGCTTATATCGAGATATGGACGGCGCCGGTCTCGGACTGAACGCATGAAGGGAATAAGGCTTTTCGGCGGTAAACTTATAATAAACCCGCTGATGATACCCGCGGTGATAATACTCATAGCCGTCGGAATGGGCGACGTTGTTTTATGCACCATCCCGGCGCTCATACTGCACGAGTGGGCGCATATAATAGCCGCGGCGGCTCTCGGTATGACGATAACAGAGATGGAGCTTTTCCCGTTCGGCTGCGCGGCAAAGATGCAGTGCTTCGCGCTCTCAAGGGCTAAAGAGATAATTGTTGCGGCGGCCGGCCCCGCCGCCAACCTTATAACGGCTTGCGCGGTATTCGTAATAGACCGGTACACGGAGAGCTTCGCTTTTGCCGGGAAACTTATAGCCGCCAATATCGCCATCGCGACGGTGAACCTGCTGCCCGCGCTGCCTCTCGACGGCGGGAGGATAGCGAGGGCTTTGTTCGCGTCGTTTATGGGGTACCGCCGCGCGACTAAATTCATGGCGATGGCGGGGATCTTTTTCGCGGCGATAATAACGGGAATAGGCGTTTATACCGTTGCCGAAGGTTCGTTTAACCCGAGCTTTTTTGTGATGGGAATATTCTTGTGCCTTTCGTCGATAAAAGAGATGAGAAACGCGACGTATACCCTTATACGCGACCTGTCGGATAAAAAGCAGAGGCTGGGCGCGCGAAGGACGCTTAATATCAACAGGTTCGCGGCCATGCAGAGCGAAAAACTCGGCGACATAATGCGGGAGTTTGAAGCGGGAAAATACAATATAGTCACGGTGCTGGATAAGGATATGGGAATAATGGGGGAACTCGACGAGCGGCGGATATTGGGCGGCATGATGGAAAAGGGAGTCCACGCGACGCTTTGGAGCATATATAAGGAGAGCTGATTGTTGTTATCGGAAAGCCTCTGTGTTAAAATACGTTAGAATCAAGCTTGGGGAATAAGGTTTATGCAGATATATTTTCTTCATCACAGCGCAGTCGCGGTCGTATTGGACAAGTCTTTGCTCATATTCGACCATTATATCAACGAAAGTAAGGGGTTAGAACACGGTACGATATCTGAAGACGACCTTAAAGCCGCCGGGCGCGTATACGTCTTCGCGTCGCACTCGCATTACGACCACTTCAACCCGCAAATATTCAAATGGGCAAAGATAAACCCGAACATATCGTATATATTGGACTCGACTATAAGAAATGTAGACTCGGACGTTAACTCAATTATACTGGGCAGGGGCGAGTCGTTTGAGGACGGGTATATCAGGGTCATGGAATTAGGCTCTACGGATATAGGCGGCAGCTTCTTCGTGCAGTGCGAGGGGAAAAGCTTTTTCCACGCGGGAGATTTAAACTACTGGCACTGGAGGGACGACGGAGACGAACGCTATACCCGGGCAATGACTAAATTTTTTGAACGGGAGATGAAGTATGTAAGAGAAAACATAAGTGAAATAGACTATGCCTTCTTCCCTCTCGACAGCAGGATGGGCAGCGGTTACGAAGAGGGCCCGGATATTTTCATAGAGACCATGAAACC
>CAZJOS010000245.1:0-3755 GCA_964547655.1 uncultured Christensenellaceae bacterium | reverse complement strand
ACCTCGTTCCCTTTATCATCGTATAATATGCCCGTATCGTCTTTTTTTACGCTCCATACCTTCTTGTCTTCCCAGACAAAGTCGCCTTCACCGCCCGTACACGCTACTGTCAGCGTTTCTCCGGCGTTAAAGAAAACGCCTTCGGGAAAAATGAAAACTTCCGAGCCTCTTTCAGAATATATGAAATACCCCGATATATCAACGCCGCTTCCGTTATTCTTCAATGTCACGGTTTGCATATCCTTGTCGATCTTTAATATTTCTATATTTGCGCCGCTTTTTCCGGCCTTTGGGTTTGAAACGTATATCTCTCCGTTAGCCACTGTAAGCAGAAGGCCGCATTCATAATCCTGAGTAACGTATATCTGCGCGCCTTTCAGCGCCGCCTTTACTCTTTCATTAGCGGAATCGCCATCCGCAACAGTATTTGTTGAGATGACCGCGATCTCAGGCGACACCGCCCGCGCGAACCCGTCGGACGTCGCGTCGGGATTGCCGTGATTGCCCACCTTTAAAATATCCGCAGAAAGCTCGGCGCCTGCTGCGAGCAATGCTTGCTCCTCTTCGAACTCCATATCTCCGGTGAAAAGAAAAGACCTGCCTTTTACATCCATCTTTAAAACAAGCGAATTGTTGTTGTCGTCTTCTGCATTGTATTCTATCGGGCCCAGTACCTCGATATATATGTCCGCCGCAAGGCTGACTTTATCTCCCGCGGCCAGCTTGGCGTGAGTTAACTCAAGTTCTTCGGCAAGATTTTCTATCTTGTTTTCGCCGTTCTTTTTATCCTCGGAAATTTCCGCGGAATACAGCGTCTCCACTTCATACTTTTGGGCCAGAGCTTCCATACCTCCGATATGATCGCTGTGCGTATGAGTCAGGAAAACAGCGTCCAGCTTTTTGACTCCGCACAGCGCCAGAGCCCGGTAAAGCGCCGGTATAGACGATTTTTCACCCGTATCAATCAAATACGCAGAACCGGCGATTGTAATGAGGGCCGCGTCCGCACGGCCGACATTGATGAACATTACTGAGACATCGTGCGCGTTTTCCGGCGTTTCCGCCGGCGTGTTTGCGCTGGCTGCAGGCTCCGAGACAGGCGCGGCCGTCCTTCCGGCATCCGGGGTTGGTTTAATATTTCTTTGGCCGCATCCTATTGCGGTTAAAACAGCGATCAACAGGGCTATGCCTGCTATGGCTTTCCAGATATTATTCTTATTCTTCATCACATGCCCCCCCTTGCTGAGAAACGATTTCTTTTCACCTGTATTTTTAAAGCAAACAAAAACGCCTCAGCCGAAAAACATTCTAGTTTCGGATTTTTATCGGTCAACAGTGTAATCCGCAAACATTAAAGCAGCATTAATTACAGATGGGATTTAACAACTTGTTCGTCAGCGGAAGGATTAAAGTAAAAGTACTGCCGACCCCCGGCGTACTCTCTGCCGATATACTTCCGTTATGTGCTTGTGCGATCCATTTCACCATGGAAAGCCCAAGCCCCAGGCCCCTTCCTTCTGTTCTCGATGTTTCTGCCTGATAGAACCGGTCCCATATCCTGCTCATATGCTCCTGCGGTATGCCGATACCGTTGTCTATAACGCGGATCACGGCCTTATCCGGGAACCGGGAAAGCTCAACTTTCACGAACCCGCCGCGTTTGCCGTACTGTATCGCGTTGGATAATAAATTAAGCATCAGGCGCGTTATCAGCGCCTGATCCGCGTTTACATAAACATTCGGCTCGACAGCCGTAACTATCTCGATCTTTTTTTTGTTCGCCTCAGCCTGCTGCTCGTCCGAAGTCATTTCAACAAGCTCGCTGATATTGAACGGTTCCAGCCTCAGCTTTTCAAAGCCTTTATCCGCCCTTGCCAGCGTCAAAAGCTGTGCGATAAGAGCCGATACTTTTTGGGCCTGCCGCAGAATGATCTCGAAGTGTTCCTTTGTTTCCCGGTCTTTGCAGGCGTGTTCCAGAGCATACTCGCATTGTGACACGATCACGGATACCGGCGTGCGGAGTTCATGGGACGCGTCGGCGGTAAACTGCCTTTCCGTTTCAAAAGAGCGTTGAAGGCGGTCGAGCATATTATCGAACGTGGCTGCGAGCGCGTATATCTCGTCTTTCCCGCCTGAAAGGTCGATCCTCTTCGAGAGGTCGCGGCCTTCGCTGATTTCTTCCGCGGCTTCCCGGATCCGCGTTACAGGATAAAAAGCCCGCCGCGTTATAAGGTAACCGCCCGCCGCGGCAAAAACTACAAGAAACGGGAGCGCAATGAGCCCGATATTCACCATTGTTCCAAGCGTTGACCCCACGCCCGAAGAAACGGCAGCCCCGCGCACCCAGATATCAGGATGATCGTCGAATTTCAATAATCGGTCATATACATAATATCGTGCGCTGTTGTACCTGACTGTATTGAATTTATTGTCTTCAAAAACGGTATCGGCTGCAAACCCGTCCGGCATGAGACCTCCTATAAAGTTACCGTTTTTCTTATAAACAAGTATATAGATGCCGTCGTGATAGTACTCTACGTCATTGTCGATCTCCAATTCTCCGTCGTCGTATTCGATCTCATCGGCGCTTTTTATAACCGTATCCTTAAGGTTATTTCTTATCGACGTCTCGATCGCCATATCGCCGACAGAGAAAATGAAAATAAACACGAGTACAACGAGTATCGTCATAAACGTTGTATACCAGAGCGTTACGCGGCTTTTAACCGACAGCCTTCTCATTTATCCTCCCTCAATACATAGCCTGCTCCCCTTATAGTATGAATCAGCTTATTGTCAAAACCGTCGTCGATTTTTCTGCGCAGATAGCGGATATATACGTCGACAATATTAGAGCCGCCCTCGTAATCAAAGTTCCAGATGTGCTGTTCGATCCGCTCCCGCTGCAAGACTATTCCTTTATTTCTGATCATATATTCCAGAATGGAAAATTCTTTTGAAGTAAGGGAGATGTTTTCCCCGCGCCTTGTAACGGTGCGGTCACTGCAATTTACGGTCAGATCGGCCACGGAAAAAACGTTCGTCGCATTTCCGGCTTTTTTTCTTGTCAGAACGCGAATCCTTGCCAGAAGTTCCGCAAAAGCAAACGGCTTGATAAGATAGTCGTCCGCGCCGCTGTCCAGCCCTCTTACCCTGTCTTCGACGCTGTCTTTTGCCGTCAGAAAGAGGACCGGAGTCATGTTATTTTCTGCCCGCAACCGTTCCAGCACTTCAATGCCGTCTAGTTCTGGGAGCATGATATCAAGGATAATGGCGTCGTACTCGCACATTTTTATATGATCCAGCGCATCCTGCCCGTTAAAACAGGAATCTACGCTGTATCCGCTGAGCGTAAGCTTTTTTACGATGACGTTATTCAAATCCCTTTCATCTTCAACAACAAGAACTCGCATATGACCACCCGTAAGGTTTTCTGCTTTTAAATATACCATAAATAAATTAAAAAGATATTAAAGCTAAGATTAAAAAACGTACATTGCATACGTAATAATGGTTAAAAATAGACTTAACTGTGTTATATATTATTACGGAGAGAAAATGAAAAGAGCAATCGCTGCATTCGTTATATTTATTGCCGTGATCGCCGGGGCGGTTTATTTCCTGCGGCCCGGGCGGCCTTCGGAGGCCGTTACGCCTTCTCCGTCTCCTACTCCCGCCGCGCCGCCTACACCTTTGCCCACGCCTTCGGCAACGCCCATGCCCACCGCGCCGCCTGCACCTTCGCCCACGCCCGT
>CAZJOS010000244.1:0-3757 GCA_964547655.1 uncultured Christensenellaceae bacterium | reverse complement strand
TTAAACCCGCCGATAAACGCTATTAAGTCGCTTCTGTTGCCTAAATAGAAGTATGAATAGCCGTCAACGTGTCCGGTGTTTTCATACGCTCCGAAATATTCGCTGTTTGCCGTATTCAAATATCCTGTATAGCTTGCCATATGTACTCCTTCGGGCGAAGGCTCTGCCGTCGCCGCAGGCGTTTCCGCGGGCGTCGCCAAAGGCTCCGCCGTAGGTGTCGCGCCGGGCGCTGTCGCTGCCTGTGAACAGCCCGCTAAAAGCAGTACAACTAATAACCAGAGTACATATTTCCTCATATTTCCGCCTCCGGCCATATTGTACCACTTATTATCTTTATTGTCAATCCGTGTACCATCCGTACAGCGTTCCCGCCGGGTAGTCTTCCGGGTCCTGCGTCGGGTTCTCCGCTGTGCCGCCGTTTATTATTACCGGCACGTCCGCGCCGAGCTTTCCGAGTGTCACCGCGCCGCCCGCTAGCTTTGCCTCCGTAACGTTTGCGTCTTTTATCTTTGCAGTCTCCACCGCGTCGCTTGCCAGCTTCGCGGCGTTTATATACCCGTCCGCCATCTTGGCGCGCCCCGCCGCGCTCAAGGCAAGTATGCCGTCCGCCAAATGTTCTAAGTCTATCGAGCCGTCAACGTACTGGTCCGAGTCCACCGAGTTCGCCGCCATTGCCGCGAGCGCCACAACCCCGGCTGCGAACAGGTTCGGGTTGTTGATGCACCCCGGTATAAGGCTTCCCGCTACCGCGTTGTTCGCTATTGCCAGTATCGCCGCCAATTGCGAATACAGCGATCCCGCGGGCACCGCGCCTACAGATCGTCCGTTTATCCCCTCCGTTCCGCTCGACCCGCTCGCCGTCGTTTCCAGCGCGTTTTTCAGCGCGTTCACGAAATCCCGCGCCTGGTCGTATAGCGTCTGAAACTGCAGCCTGAACGCCGCGCTGCTCCCCGGCAGGTCCGGGAACGATGTCGTATTGCTTATCCCCTCAGGCGGGTTATATGCCGCTGTTGGTAATGCCATATCATTTCACCATCTTTCCGTAATCGTATGTTATCTCCATGTCCGTTATCCCCATGTCCCTGTTCGCCGTGCCGCCCGTCACCCATATCTGGCAGTAATACTTCTTCTTCATCTTGGGCGTTAAGCGATACGGCTTCGAAAATCGCTGCACGTTCCATGAAAACGTCGTCCAGTCCGACAGCGCCCACGAGAAAGATTCCACCTCTATCTCCTTAAAGTAAAACGCCGTCTTCTTCTCGTTCGAAACAGTGACCGTCATCTTCGAGTTCGAGTCGGCGCGTATCGACACCGCCACAAACTGCACCAGCTTCTGATACATCGGCTGGTTAAAATCAAAGCTCTTCGACTTCCACCAAGCGTCTATGCCCTCCCCGAAGTCGTTGAAGTAATATATGAAGTGCGCTATATCGCTCCCGTCGCTGTACCACAGCCCCGTGTCGTTCGCCGCCGGTTTGCCCAGCCAGTGTTTGGCGTTAATGTTGCCGAGCTTAAACCACGCGAGCCTCTTCTGCGCCTTTAGCGCGTCCTGCGTCAGTATATACGGCGTCAGGTCGTAGTCCCACAGGTACACATTGCCGTTTACCGACAGCCAATACTTGCGGTCGTAGTCTGTTGATGCCGCCGCCCCGAGGTCCGGTTCGTCCAGCAGCCCCCGGCTTATCCCGCTTCCGTTTATGTTGCCCGACAGCGGCTTAACGTTCTCCTCCGCGCTGCCCGACGTGTTTATTATCATAAACACGCCTCCGTATGTGTTAGCGAACACGAGGTTGTTGTCTATGAGCTGAACGCTCCCGGGTATGTCGCAGCCGATAGTGGAATTGAACTCCCTTACCGGGTAAAACACCTCCTGCCCGTCGAAGTTATAGCTCACCGCAAACAGCGATCTTTCCTTCAATATTATAAGGCTGCCCGCCTGCTTCCCGGCCGCGGTTATCGCGTCGTTATTCTGGTTGAGTTCCTCATACTGGTCGTCCGGCCAATACGCCGCGCCGTAACTCTGCGACGCCCCGAGGTCCGAATACCAGTAAGTACGCGGGTATGCCGGGTTTCCCATAACAAACAGCCTCGATCCGCCCTCTATGTCTCCCGACTCGCCGCCGAACGGTATGGCTGTATTGCACCCCGCTATTTTCAATTTTCCGGTAGAAGCAAGATACGCCGTTATCTCAACGTTGTTCGTGCCCGCCGCCGGCGCAGTCACGAACGTTACTTCTCCGGTCTCGTTGTCCCATGAATAATCGTCTTCTAAAGTCAACGCAGACCCGTCCGCCTTCACCGTGATCTCCGTTTCGGCAAGCGGCAAGAGGTCGGATGAGCAGATATTATATACCGTCGATGCGCCGTCGCCGTTGTAGTGTACCTCAAACCCCGCGCCTATAAGGTTAAAAGCGTCCACCGCGTCCGACTGCGACAGGTCCGGCGCGCAGTTGATATACACGAGCGGCACGTGCGCAGCGACTGCGGAGCATTCCCACGACGGTTCTATCTGCCAAATTTGCGTTCCGTCGAGGTAATACAGGCGTCCGTTGAACTCCGCAAATACGCCCTCAACCGCCGCTATTGTAGCAATATCGGTAAGAACGTTCGTCTCCGTGTCCCACTTATAAAGCTTGCTGCCCGCGTGTATGCAGACATACCCCTCAAACTCCTTCGACACGGCGTAAATATCGCTTAAGGCCAAAGGGTCTTCCCCGTCGGTAAACGATAGTTTTTCCTGCCCCCACCGTTTCGACAGCGTCCTGTCCCTAAACCACATGTTGCACATACTGGGCGACTGGTTGTCCTGAATCTTATGCTCGAGGTCCGATATATTCAGCCCGCCGTCAATGGAGGGCAAACGCAATACTGGCATCGCTCAAATTCCTTTCTGATAATTCCTTGTATTTCGTCTCTGTACAGCCTCCTTTTCCTTCGCCCCAAAAAGTCATGGCTTTTTGGGAACCCCGGTCAGGAGGCGCCGCGAAGCGGCGGAGGAAAGCCTCCTTTTCCTAAAGGAGGTGGCGCGTAGCGACGGAGGATTCTGCCCCCTCTGTTCGCAATAACCGCCTGCCTCCGCTGCTTATCACCGCTGCCGCTCGGGCCCTCGTCCTGAAACTCTACCGCCCGCTCAAACTCCATAGCGATATCTCGCTGCCTATGCCTATGGCGCTGGCAGCCTGACTCGCTATCTCAAGCTGTGTTATATCCGAACCTCCGCCGTTAGGCTTAGTTATCGATCCGGTCAAAGTATGAGGAGTGGCCCCTCCGGAAGATTCGATCCCCTGCAGTAACACCTGCAGGTCGGCATCGATAAGCTCGATCTTCGCTTCCACTTTTCCGGTAGTATGTGCCGAATTAATATAGATAAGATACGAGGCGTTGTCGTAGGAGCTAATCGATCCGTTATTATCCCATCTCGTATAATATCCCGTATAAGCAGTATCGCCGTTTATCCTTAACCGGTAATTGCTGTCGCTTCCGCTTGTATTTATAAATCGGCATTGAAGTATATACTGCCCTGCAGCCGCAACGCTCAGCGCAGAGCCCATCACATCAGCGGTTATCGATACGCTTGTTTTCGCGCTGCCTGAAACTTTTTCATAATACACGCAGCGCATCGGGTGCGGGCCGTACATATTGAGCTCCTCCGGCCACCCCTGCGGTGTCTCCACCTTCGAGTAATACGGCAGGCTTATGCTCCCGCTTTCCAGCGAATACTGTCCGCACCCCGCAGCCGTAACGGTGGTCAGCCCTG
>CAZJOS010000243.1:0-3762 GCA_964547655.1 uncultured Christensenellaceae bacterium | reverse complement strand
ACGAGCTTGCGATGATGATGACGCTGGCCATGAGATTCATACCTACGCTGCTCGAAGAGACCGACAAGATAATGAAGGCCCAGACAGCGAGGGGGGCCGAGTTTGACAGCGGCAACCTGCTAAAGCGCGCGGCGGGCATGGTGCCGCTGCTTGTACCGTTGTTTGTAAGCGCCTTCAGACGGGCCGACGAGCTTGCGTTCGCCATGGAATCGCGCTGCTACCACGGCGGCGAGGGCAGGACGCGCATGAAAGTGATGCACATGCACGTGCGCGACGGCATAGCGGCGGCTGTGGTCGCGGGGCTTATAGCGTTTGCCGCGCTGGGGTATTGAGACGAACTTGATTACGGGGTACTAAACACTAAAGGTTTTCTTTGGAGTGCTTATATAACGTATTCTTACATATAACGAAGGGCGCATATTGCCGCTCTTTTTTATTGCGGCAGATCTCGTTTTTCACATAAGAATACAATCAGCAAACATGAAGAAACTAGTTTTAAGGAGCCTCGATGGACAACACGATTACGAACCGGCAGATATTTTTTATTTTATTACTGACGCTGACCTGCTACACGGTCGTAGCCATCTCGAAGGAGATGGCAGAGGCTGCGGGCACGGGCGCGTGGCTGACCATACTCGCGACAGCGCTGGTGTTTGCGCTGGCGGCGGCTTGCGTCGTATATCTTGGAAACAAATACAGAGGGCAGATGCTTCTGGATTACGCCCCTTCGCTTATCACAAAGCCGGGCGCTTACGTTTTGGCATTCTTTTATATAATATATTTCCTGTTCATTCTTGTTTTTCTCGTCACAAGCTTTTCAAAGCTGCTGGCAGCTGACTTCTTTCCGAAGACGCCCGTGTGGGCCTTCCCGCTGATAGGCATTCCGCTTTTTTGCTTTATCGCCTATAAGGGAGTCACAAATACGGCGCGGCTGGCGGAGATAATAGGCGTTGTGTTCATATTCACGGCTGTTTTTGTCCATACGCTGATGGTGACGGAGGGCAGGGTAAACAGGATACTCCCGCTGTTTAACCCGGCGGAAACAGGCAGGTATATAGCGGCGATAGAGAAATCCATATTTCCGTTTCTCGGCGTAGAGGTGCTGTTTGTGTTCCCGCTTTCTCCCCGGATAACAAAGAAGCCTGTGCGGACGGCGTTTTTTTCACTGGTTATTGTGGGCCTCTTTTATGTGCTCGTTGTGGAGAGCTGCATAATGAAGCTGGGCATGAGCGACATAGTATGTTATAACGACGCGCTTGTTGTGGCAATAAGGGACACGTCGCCGCAGTTTCTGGAGATCATCTCGCGGCTCGACATACTCTACCTTACCGTGGGCTTCGCAGGCATTTTTATGGGTATCTCTATAGTAATACTGGCAATCGTGGAATACGTTTGCCGCTTATTCAAGAGCGTAAGCCGGCTTGCGGTCGTTATAGCGGTGGGCGCCGTTACGTATGCGCTTACCATCATAGCCGGAGGCATAAAGGGCTATGAGGAATCTGCTGAAGGATTGGGTACGTATATCGGTATATTTGCGTCGCTGATCGCTCCGCTCATACTGTTTATTCTAGCTAAGGTAAAGAATAAAGATAAAAAGGCGGGCGGCAATGCGGGTTAAAAAATTAGTGTTTTTGATAACAGCGATGTGTTTATCGGCGATTAGCGCCGGATGCTGGGACGCCAGGGATATTAACAATAAAGCGCTGATAACGCTGGTGGTAACGGACAGGCAGGATGATGAGTATATATTTTATGTAGAAGTGCCTAACCTTGCTGTGGGTCAGGCAGGCGAGGGGGGCGGCGGAGACACCGATCAATTCAGTATTGTGAAGAGCGGTGGAGGAACGTATGCAGAAGCGAGGCGTGAGCTTAACGCCACAATGGAAAAACCTATTTTTCTCGGCTCTGCGCGCGCGCTTGTTGTCACCGATGAGCTTGCGATGCAGGGCTTTGAAGAATATATGTACCGTATGCAGAACATGCTGGACTACCGCAAAACGCTCCATATAGTAACGACGAGGGAAAAACCGGAAGACGTTCTTTCAACAACGCCGGAAAACAATGTTTCAATCGGCTACTCCATAGACGAGACAATAGCGACGCTGGAAGAAGATAAAAAGGTGATCGCCTATACCGTCTCGGACGTGCTTGAATTCCTGTACGCTGATTATTGTTTCGTGCTGATAAATATGGATATGAGCGAGGGCAGGCTCGTTGATAACGGCTATACTATAATACACAAAGGCAGGTATCTTGGTTTCATACCGCTGGAGGAGTCTATAGGCCTCGTCTGGCTTGCGGGCGATAACATAAAGCGCCTTTACGTAGTGCCGTTTGGCAGATATACGGCAACAGTGGAAGTAAAAACCGTAAGCAGAGAAATAACGCCTGCGTATTCGGATAACGGCGTATCATTCGATATAAGCTTCGCATTCAATTCAAAAGTTCAGTATATAAGCAGGAATATCAAATTCGATGAAGCGGCTGAAGCGCAGGTTAAAAATAATCTTCAGGCGCAGCTGCTTGATGATATTACGGCAGCGATAAACCAGTCGAAAGCATATCGCTGCGATTACATGGGGTTTAAAGAGCGGTTCCGCGTAGCGTTTCCGAATATTGTTAACCAACTTGACTGGGAATCGGAATATGTGGGCGCGGAATTTAACATATCAGTAGAAACCAGGCTCGAAACGGGCGGTATGATGGACCTCGAAGCTCAGGGCCGGCAGGTCAATTAAGAAGGGCGAAATATGCAAAGGCCGGACAGGCGTTATGATAATATAATAAGCAAAATAAAGAACGGAAATTTAAGCATTGGCGAGAGGCGAATAGATATTGGCTCAGCTTCCGTTACCATATTCTACGTCAAGCAGCTTACCGACAGGATTGCGCTCAGCGAACTTGTTATAAAGCCGCTGATGCAATGCGGCAGTGGGCAGGCCTTAAAGGCGTCTGACGCAGCCAACATCATATTTGCTGACGATTTCCTTGTCGAAAAAGACGAGAATATGGCGGAGCAGTATATATTAAACGGTATGACCGTGATATTATTTTCCGGAGATCCGGAATATGCGGTAGTAAATTTAAAAAAAGTTGAAAAGCGCAATACTACAGAACCTGTTATGACGTATACGATAAGAGGACCAAGGGATGCGCTTGTTGAAAGCCTTGACTCCAACCTGTCGCTCATACGCTACAGGCTTAAAGACAAGAGCCTGCGCATCGAGGCGCTCGAAGTAGGAAAACGAAATAAAACGGCAGTGGCGGTCCTCTATTTTGAGGATATCGCGAACGACACATGTGTCAACGAAGTAAAGAAAAGGATAAACAATGTCAACATAGATGGCATCAGTTCCTCGGGCGTGCTGCAGGCGTTCATGCTGAATAATAAGGTGAACATATTTCCGCAGATGGGTATAATAGAGCGCTCGGATATGGCGTGCGAGGCGCTGCTCGAGGGTAAGGTGGTAATACTCATGGACGGCGACCCCTGGGCGCTCGTCGCGCCAAAGGTGTTCAGCGAATATCTTTGGGCTTGCGACGATTTCTACCTGAATAAATACTTCGGCATATTTTTACGTATTCTTCGCGTCATCGCGCTCAACCTGTCGTTTATCGTTTCTGCGCTGTATGTAGCTATAGTGTCTTTCCACAACGACGTGCTGCCGGGCGCCTATATGATTGCAATTGCGCAGGCCCGCGCGAAGGTCCCTTTTACCGCGCTTATCGAAGTGCTGCTTATAGAGGTGATAGCAGAGATCA
>CAZJOS010000242.1:0-3800 GCA_964547655.1 uncultured Christensenellaceae bacterium | reverse complement strand
TGATCTCTGCTATCACCTCTATAAGCAGCACTTCGATAAGCGCGGTAAAAGGGACTTTGGCGCGGGCCTGCGCAATTGCTATCATATACGCGCCCGGCAGCACGTCGTTGTGAAAAGAAACCACCGCTACATACAACGCCGAAACTATGAATGCCAGATTAAGCGCAATAACCCGCAGTATGCGCAGAAACGTACCCATATATTTATTAAGGTAGAGGTCGTCGCACGTCCATAAATACTCGCTGAATACCTTGGGCACTACGAGCGCCCAGGGGCTGCCGTCCATAACGATAACGACCTTGCCTTCGAGGATAGCTGCGCACGCCATATCGGAGCGCTCGATTATGCCCATCTGGGGGAACAGATTTGCTTTGTTGTTGAGCATGAATGCCTGAAGCTCCCCCGAAGAGCCGAGGCCGTCTATGTTAACGGCGCCTATCCTTTTTTTAACTTCAGCAACGCAAGTTGAATTTGCAATATCCTCAAAATATATTACCGCGACCGCGGTCTTGTTGCGCTTTCCCACTTCCAGCGCCTCGATACGAAGGCTCTTATCCTTCAGCCGGTATCTTATAAGCGAAAGGTTGGAGTCAAGGTTTTCGACAAGCGCGTCTCTCGGGCCTCTTATGGTATATGTCAATTCCGGTTCGGTTGTTGTGCGTTTCTCGACTTTTTTCAGGTTTATGACCGCGTATTGCGAGTCTCCGGAAAACAACACTACCGTCATGCCGTTTAATATATACTGCACCGCCTTGTCTTCATCGGAATCAAGCAGACAGTCGTCCGCGAATATTATATTGGCCGCATCCGAGGCCTTTAAGGCCTGCCCATTGCCGTACTGTATAAGCGGTTTTATTACAAATTCGCTGAGTGCCAGCCTGTCGGTTAATTGCGTGACATAAAATATCGTGACCGAACCCGAGCCGTAATCTATGCGCCTCTCGCCGAGGCTTAAGTTGCCGCTCTTTATTTTACTGATGATGTTTTCATATCTCTTGTCCGGCCTCTGCATATTTCGTCCTTCTTACTCCACCTGCCGCCCCAGCGCTTCCAGGTCCAGCATGCCTGCTGTTTCGAGCGTTGTTTCGGCAGATATGTTAAATTCCGCGTTAACATACTCCGATTCCCAGTCAAGCTGCGAGACAATATTGGGATACGCTACGCGAAACCGCTCTTTAAACCCCATGTAGTCGCAGTGATACGATTTCGATTGGTTTATCGCTTCCGTAATGTCTTCAAGCACCTGCGCCTGAAGGTTGTTTTTCACCTGCTCTTCAACTGCTTCATCAAATTTGATGTTCTTGCTTATATACTGAACCTTTGAATCGAGTTTAAAGCTGATATCGAATGAGACGCCGCCGTCCGAATACACGGGCGTTATATTTTTTTTCGTTCCCGTTACTTCCACAGTTACCGTGAATCCGTCAAACGGCACTTCGTAAAACCGTTTAATGTTGTCGCCCGCGAGCCAGACGAGGCCGTCAGACTCCTCCAGCGGTATAAACCCGTGATATTTGCCTTTATGTATTATAGTATAGCCGTTATAAACGAGCCTGCCCTCCTCGCTCAAGTCCATATTTATAAGCACGAAGCAATAATCGGTGTACAGGAATTCGAGCACGTCCGAAACGGTATACGCGATGACTTTCTTATCTTCTTCCAGCGTCTCTATCGTCTCGTCTATTGAATAACCGATAGAAATGTTGTTTTCCGGCGTTGTTGAAAGAATGTCTTCCGGCTTTTCCCTTGTCGTTACTATGTGGAGCGATTTTCGATAATCCAGCGTGTTCTGCAAGCGGTACATATATTCTTCAAAACCCTGAATCACAAGATCATCGGTGACAACGAGCGAGCGGGCAGATCCCAAAAAAGCAGGTTTTTCCATTGTGGCGTTATAGCGGCGCCTTGCCTCGGCATACGTTTTTCCCGATCCCTTCACAATGCTGTATCGCTGAGTGCCGCCTCCTTCGCCTGCCTGCCCTACGGCAAGGTTAGGCACTTCAATGTAAAAGACAAATTCCCCGTCCTGCCTGTCTGTCACCACCAGCGTTATCAGCGCTTTTTCGTTTATGTCTTTGGCGTCCCAGCATCCCGCGCTCATTGCCGCCAGCAGCAGCGCTGTTATCAATAAAACTATTTTTTTAACCCGCATTGCCGCCCGCCTTTTTATTCTTATTCTTTGCCTTAACGATGATAAACAGTATGAGCGGAGCTATCAGCGACGCGAATATTCCAAGATATGTCCCCAATCCTTCCGCGAATTTCTCGTAGCCCTTTATACCGTTTACTATGAAAAATACCGCGTACGTTACAGCGCCCACCGATATCACGACCGCAAGGCGGCTTACGCTCTTGAATATGCGGCAAACGTATTCCACGGCTGCCAGCAAGGCTATAGAAATGCCTATAAATATGCCCCCGAATCCCACGGTAAGATAGAGTATGTCGAGCCGCGAGATGATCTCCAGAAACGGCGGCGACGTATCTCTTATTGCCACAACAAGCGCGTCGTTATAGCTTGCTATGTCGTTGATGCCCAGCTTCATTATGCAGCTCTCCACAATAAGCACATAAAACAGGCCTACGGTAACCAGCGAAAGAAACGCCGTCCGTACAGGCCTCTTGGTTATTCGGGGAGACAGGGGGAACACGAACAGCACCTCTATGCCGAGAAACGGAAATATGGATTTTTCTATAGCCGCTATGTACCTGCCGGCCTCCGCCGGGTTAAAAAGCGGGAGTATCCTGTTTACCCTGCCCTCCGTCATCATAAGCGTATGGACGAAAACAGCCGTTAATATTAACACGATGCCTATTATCTCCGCAAGCCGCGCCGTGTTCGTAACGCCCTTATAGGCGATATAGCAGAAAAGCGGGATGCCGAGCAGCGGGAAAGCCCACACGGGGGTTTTCGGAAAAAAGTCAGCTGCAAGAAGCTTCGAAAAGCTTGTGATCAGTAAAACAAGTATGAACAGGAAATATATTATATAAAATAATGCCAAAGCATAAGCGCCCGGCTTTGTGATAAGCGAAGGGGCGTAATCGAACAGCATCTGCCCCCTGTATCTATTGCCAACGTATACTACGCACGCGGCCGCCAGCGCAAACACCAGCGCTGTCGCGAGTATGGTGATCCACGCGCCCGTACCCGCCGCCTCTGCCATCTCCTTCGAGATGGATACGACCGTGTAGCAGGTCAGGGTCAGTAAAAGAATGAAAAATATCTGGCGGCATGTAATCGTATTGTCCATCGCGGCTCCATATTTATGCCCCTAATAGCTTTAGGCTTTTTTGAGATCCCGTATCATTTAGTTTTCTCACAATTGCCGCTTATATTCGTCGTGAAAAACGGGGTCTGCGGCAATAAAAAAGAGCAGCTATATGCGCCCTTCGTTATATATAAGAATACGTTATATAAGCATTCCAAAGAAAACCTTTAGTGTTTAGTACCCCGTAATCAAGTTCGTCTCAATACCCCAGCGCGGCAAACACTATGAGCCCCGCGACCACAGCCGCCGCAATGCCGTCGCGCATGTGCATGTGCATCACTTTCATACGCGTCCTGCCCTCGCCGCCGTGGTAGCAGCGCGATTCCATAGCGAAAGCAAGCTCGTCGGCCCGTCTGAAGGCGCTTACGAACAACGGTACAAGCAGCGGCACCATGCCCGCCGCACGCTTTAGCAGGTTGCCGCTGTCGAACTCGGCCCCCCTCGCGGTCTGGGCCTTCATTATCTTGTCGGTCTCCTCGAGCAGCGTAGGTATGAATCTCATGGCCAGCGTCATCATCATCGCAAGCTCGT
>CAZJOS010000241.1:0-3847 GCA_964547655.1 uncultured Christensenellaceae bacterium | reverse complement strand
CCGCAAAACCGATAAGCTACCGCGCCGTAATGGAGCGGCAGCCCATTCAGCCCGTTAACGAAGCATTCGTATCGGGCGTCAACTCGTTCGGGCTCAAATCGGCAGGCATGCTTTATGATAAAGGCCAAAACCTCGCCATATCACCCGTGAGCTTAGAGCTTGCCCTCGCAATGACGCGCACGGGCGCGGCCGGAAACACATCAGGCGAAATGGCAAAAGCTCTGAGCCTTGAAGGCATAAGCGACGAAGATATAAAATCTGCCTGTCGCTCGCTGATGTGGCGCTCGAATACCGGCGGCATGGAGGCTGCCAACTCTATATGGCTGGATAAGGAATACCCCTTCAGCAAAGACTTCATTGACACCTGCACTCAGGATTTTATGGCCGACGCTTTCGAGCTTAATATACCCGGAGCGATGGACGACATAAACGAATGGGCAAAAGAGAAAACGCACGGAAAGATAGAAAAGATAATCTCGCAGGAGCTCGACCCGCTTACAAAGATAGTGCTCTGCAACGCGCTCTATTACTTAGGCGATTGGGAAGTGCCGTTTGAGGCAAAAGACACGCATGACGGAGATTTCGCGGCGCCGGGCGGCATTGTTACGGCTTCGTTCATGAACGACGAGCGCAGCGTGCCTTACTATAAGAATGATAAGCTTTCTATGATCTCGCTTTCCTTCAGGGGCAAGGAAAACGAAGGCAGATACGCCATGGCGTTTTTGCTTCCCTCCGAAGGCTCTGATGTTTCATCGATGCTCACGTCTTTGGACTCCGGCAGCTTCTCCGAAGCGCTTGCGGGCCTTGAAGACACGCAGGTAAAAATAAAGCTTCCCAAATTCGAATACTCGTTCTTTACGTCGTTAAGAGACACGCTTAAGGCTCTCGGCATGAACGAGGCGTTTTTGGACAGCGCGGATTTTTCGGGTATGACGGGCGGCGATAACGACTTATGTGTTTTCGACGTGCTTCACAAGTGCTATATCCGCGTCGACGAACTGGGGGCGGAAGCGGCTGCAGTAACGGCCGTAATGGCGGGTCTAATGGCGATGCCTCCGCAGGATATTCCGGAGTTTTACGCGGACCGGCCGTTCGTATTCGCGATATACTCCCAGGAAGACGGAACGATAGCGTTCCTCGGAGCGGTGAACGACCCGACACAGGAATAAGAAAGGATATCAAACATTATGAAAAAGATAATATTTATCGCAATATCGCTCGCTCTGCTGCTCGCCGCGTGCTCGGCTAAGCCGTCAGCTTCCGCGCCCGCCGGCGCTCAAACCGGAGGTTATCGCGCGGTGATGAAACAGCAACCCATTCAGCCCGTAAACGAAGGCTTTGTATCGGGCGTCAACTCGTTCGGCTTTGAGTCTGCCGGGATCCTATACAGCGCTGATCAAAATCTCGCGCTCTCTCCGGTGAGCTTAGAGCTCGCTCTCGCAATGACACGCGCGGGCGCATCCGGGAAAACTGCCGGCGCGATGAAGTCCGCGCTCTGCCTGGAGGGCATAGCGGATGAGGATATAGTCTTGGCGTGCCGGTCGCTCATGTGGCGCTGCAATACGGGCGGCATGGAAGCAGCCAACGCCGTATGGGTAGGAGAAGGGCTTACTCTCAGCGATGAATACGCGAAAACGTGCACCGAAGATTTTATGGCGGACGCCTTCCCCCTCGAGATACCTGGAGCGATGGACGCGATAAACAGATGGGCCGGCGAAAAGACAAAAGGCCGCATAGACAAAATAATAACGGAAGAACTCAGCACGGATACGCGTATGGTCCTTACTAACGCGCTGCTTTACTTAGGCGACTGGACGGTGCCTTTTAAAGCCGAAGACACGTATGACGAGCAGTTCGCCGCGCCCGGCGGCAGCGCCCAGACGCCGTTTATGCACAGCACCCGCACAGTGCCTTATTACGAGACCGGCGAATTCTCCATGATTACTCTCGACTTTAAGAGCGAAGATAACGGCGGCAGATATTCCATGGCGTTTTTACTGCCCGCCGAAGGCAGCTCTGTGGAGCAGCTTCTTGCTTCGCTTTCAGGCGACACGTTTAAGCAAGCCCTTTCGGGTATGCAAAGCCGCGAGACTATAATCAGCCTGCCGAAGTTCGAATTCTCTTATTTCAACTCGCTTAAAGACATGCTAATCGATATGGGAATGGGTACGGCGTTCGGCGGCGGAGCCGATTTCTCCGCCATGACTAAGGAACCGAATGCGCTGTACATATCCGATGTGCTTCATAAATGCTTTGTAAAGGTGGATGAGCTGGGCGCGGAAGCCGCCGCCGTCACAGTGGTTGCCATGCAAGAGAGCGCGATGATGCCTCCCGAAAACATTGCGGAGTTTTACGCAGACCGTCCTTTCCTCTTCGCAATATATTCGCAGGAAGACGGCGCTATAGCCTTTCTCGGGGCGGTAAACGACCCGACGAAAGAATAGAGGAATTTAATATGAAAAAGATAATTATGATCGCAATATCGCTTACACTGCTGCTCGCCGCATGCTCGTCTCAGCCGTCATCTTCCGCGCCCGCCTCTTCTGCGTCCATTCCCGCCGGTTCGGGAGCTGGAAGTTATAAAGCGGTCATGAAGCAGCAGCCAATACAACCTGTTGGCGAAGGCTTCGTGTCGGGCGTCAACTCGTTCGGCTTCGAGTCTGCCGGAATACTATACAGCGCAGACAGCAACCTTGCGTTCTCTCCAGTAAGCCTGGAGCTGGCTCTCGCAATGACGCGCACCGGCGCGGCGGGAGAAACTGCCGATGAGATGGCAAAGGCCTTAGGCCTCGAAGGCCTCTCCGACGAAGATATCGTTTCCGCGTGCCGTTCTCTCATGTGGCGCGCTAATACGGGCGGCATGGAGGCCGCTAACTCGATCTGGGTCGATCGGGATTACCCGTTCAGCAGCGAATTCCTTCGCGGCTGCACCGATGATTTCATGGCCGACGCGTTCCCGCTCGTCATCCCCGGCGCAAAAGACGATATCAACGCCTGGGCGGGCGAGAAAACGCACGGCAGAATAAACGATATACTAGACCATGATCCTGCCCCTCCGCTTGTGCTGTGCAACGCGCTGTATTTCCTGGGAGATTGGGAAACTCCCTTTGAAGCGGGCAAAACATACGACGGAGATTTCGCTTCTCCTGACGGGAATGTCACAGTTTCGTTCATGAGCGACGAGCGCGGATTGCCCTATTATAAGAACGATAAATTCTCGCTTGTTTCGCTTTCATTCAAAAGCGAAGAGAACGAAGGCAAATACTCTATGGCTTTCCTGTTGCCCGCCGAAGGCTCGAATGTAAACGATATGATCTCAGCGCTCGACGCCGCGAGCTTCTCCGCGTCCATCGCCGGACTAAAAGACCAGCCCGTTAAGATCAAGCTGCCGAAATTTGAGTATTCGTTTTTTACATCGTTTAAAGATACGCTTAAAGCCCTCGGCATGAACGAAGCGTTCTTAGGCAGCGCTGATTTCAGCAAGATGACGGACAGCCCAAACGACCTTTATATCAATGACGTGCTTCACAAATGTTATATAAAGGTTGACGAACTCGGTGCGGAAGCCGCAGCGGTGACCGTAGTAGAAATGAGAAATACCGCGGCGATGCCGCCCGAGAACATAGCGGAATTCTACGCCGACCGGCCTTTCCTGTTCGCTATATACTCGCAGGAAGACGGAGCGATAGCCTTTATGGGCGCAGTAAACGACCCGACGCAGGAGTAGACTTTATAAACTATATTTTGAGCAAATAAAAAGGCAGTCCGCGTAACTGCCTTTTATTCTGCCTCTAATACACCTCTTCCGGCGCCTGCTCCTGATATGCAAGTTCGATGAAGCGCGTAT
>CAZJOS010000240.1:0-3851 GCA_964547655.1 uncultured Christensenellaceae bacterium | reverse complement strand
GTTGCTGGAGGTGGAATCATGGGCGTCATAAACGATTATTTGAACGGGATAAAGAAAAAGCATCCAAATACGCAGGCAGTAAAGGAACAGATAGAAGAGCTGCGCGACACGCTTAACTTAAAGTGTGAGGAGTATATAAAGCAGGGAAAGCAGGAAGAGGAGGCTGAAACAGCGGCTGTGGCGTCGCTTGGAGACGTATCGCCGCTGTTTGAAGAGATCTCGGGCACTGTAAGAGAGGTATATATAAACCGCCTGAGAAAAAACAACGCGCTTGCGGGGTCTATACTGCTGTACGCATTGTTCGTTACGACATGGGTTTTTTATCTGCTTGTACAGCCATGGGATCACCCAATGCTTGACGGACAGTTTTTTCTTTCGCTTCTCATTTTGTCCGCCGGCCTTGGGGTATGGCTGCGGGTGGCAGTTAATATCTATAAACGGGATCCGCTTAAAACACAAATCGTACGGTTTTCGTTCCGCAGGCACATGCGTATAGCGCTTATCTGCTGGCTGGCGTTTTTGGCCGTTATGATCACGTTAGGCTGTTCAACGGTTGTTTCCGCCGAAGCCATGTGGCCGGTTATGCTCAGCGCTTACTGGCCGATATACGTATGCCTGTACCACAGGCAGCTTAAAGGCGGGCTCTACGATGTCTGAATTATAATATAATATTTCCAGAAACCGAAGATGTCCTTTAGGCGATAAATGCGATAAGCAAATGTACGGCTGTCCTTCCTGCGCGGGGCAGCCGTTTTCTATTAAAATTTTTCCTTGACAATATAAAATTTCTCAATTATAACACTTATTATACCTTTTATGATAGGAGCTATGAAAGTGAACGAAGTTATAAACGCCATAAAGAGCAGGCGGAGCGTACGCTCGTATAAGAGCGTTTCGTTGAGCAGGGAAACGTTTAAGGCCATAATAGAGGCGGGGTGCTACGCGCCTACGGGGCACAATTCTCAGCCGTGGCATTTCTCTGTCGTGCAGGACCGCGCGCTGCTCGGGGAAGTGAACACGAAGGCAAAGCAGGTAATGTCCGGGATTCCGGTGGATTGGATTCAGAACATCGGCAAAAACCCGGATGTCGATATAACGCACAAGGCACCCGCGCTGATAATCGTTTCGTGCAAAAAAGGAGCGATAAGCGGCCCGGCGGACTGCACAGCCGCTATGGAGAACATGATGATCGCCGCAGAAAGCCTCGGCGTGGGCTCCTGCTGGATGGGGTTTGTCTCCTTTATATTTAAAGACGCCGGTATGATGAAAAAGCTCGGCGTCCTGGAAGAATATGAGCCGCAGCAGGCTGCGGTTTTCGGATATCCGGAAGGTGAAAAGAAACAGGCCCCTGAGCGGAATCTTGATGTTGCTACTTATATAGGAAAGTTTTGAGGTGTTTTATGAAAAGAGCGCTCCTTGTAATAGACGTACAAAACGAATACTTTACGGGAAGGCTGCCGATAAAATACCCGCAGTCAAGCCTCGGCAACATACTGAAAGCCATGGATATCGCTGAGACGCGCGGTATCCCCGTTATAGTCATACAGCACTCTTCCCCCGAAGGCTCAAAGTCGTTCGCCCGCGGCACGAACGGTTGGGAGCTGCACGATGAGATAAAAGAGAAAGGCTGCGGCGTGCTCATAGAGAAAAACCTTCCCGGCAGCTTTACTGATACCGGGCTTGAAGAAACGCTGAAAAAGCTCGGCTGCGATACGGTCGTTATAACAGGCTATATGACGCAGATGTGCTGCGATACCACGGCAAGGCAGGCGTTTCACCTGGGGTACCGCGTCGAATTCATATCCGACGCGACAGGCGCGCCGGACGTTTCGAATTACGCCGGTAGCGTGACCGCGGAGGAGCTGCACCGGGCGATACTCGTTACGCAGGCGATGAAATTTTCTAAAGTAATGACGCTTGCGGAATGGGAAAAGCAGCTATAGTTTTTATTATGTGAGGTTAACTGATGGACAGAGCGAAAGGTGCCGCGTACTGCGGGCTCGCCTGCTGCGTATGCGGCGAAAAGAGCTGCCCGGGGTGCAGGAACGAAGGCTGCAGCGGCAAAGAATGGTGTAAAAACTATAAGTGCTGCAATGAAAAGCGGCTTGCAGGCTGCTGGGAATGCAGCGATTTCCCGTGCAGCGGCGGCATGCTTGACAAGATGCGCATACGCGCGTTCGCGGCGTTCATAAAGCAATACGGCGAAGACGAACTTATGGATTGCCTTAAACGCAACGAAAAAAACGGCGTAGTTTATCACCATGAAGGAAAGCTGACCGGGGACTACGACACGTTTGAAACGGAAGAAGAGATAATCCGGTTTATCAAAAACGGATTATAACAGAGCGACTGTTTTTCATAGATGCTACTTTGTCATATACGTTAATCTCTGTATTCAATATTGTCAAAGTATTCATATTCGCTTAAACCCTCGATATAAAAGAAGCTGCAATATGAATCGGGTTCCGGCTCTGATAAAAGGATTCTTCCTTCCGAGCCGTCTTTTAGCTTAAATTTTAAATAGGACTTGCCATCTGTGGATTCAGGATAAATCAACGTATTCTCATCAAGCGTTTGTTTTTTATAAGCGCCCTCAGCAAGCATCTCGACGGGAAGCTTTCTTGTTGTATGCAGAGGCTCTTTTGAACCTCTCATAATAAGAAAATCGGTAACGGGATCGAGATCGAAACTGTTTGTCAGCAGGTATTCGCGCGAAAAATCCCAGGTGCCCAAAGTGTCTGTAATGCCTTCAAGTGTAACATGCGTTCCTAAGACGCCGGAGACATAACCCGAATCGCCAATGCTATACCCAAAGGAGCTTCTATGCACGGGCGATATGCCATCGAACGTGCATATATCCGTTATATAATCTTCCGATGCGCGGTCAACGCTTATAAGCACGCAGTATTCTCCGCTCTGAGCGCGGGTTAGAAACGCAGACGTGAAATAACCCCAATTTATCTCTTTCTGAATAAGTTTTTTACCGTCATAAACATTGACAAAAACGTTTTCTTCGCCATATTCATTAATAGCGCCGCATACAATAATTTTTTCAGCAACGCCGTTGATGTCGAGGTCCGCAAAAAACGTTTCGAATACAGTCATGCCCAAGGGAAGCGGAACTTCTCCCGATACAACAGGTAAATCGCCGGCTTCATCTGATGAAACAGGCTGATGAGCGCTATGTTCTTCCGCGCTTACGGGTATAGTGGTTATTTGAACGGACCCGGTTACCTGTACACATCCGGATAACAAAATACATACTGATATAACAGCAATTATAATAACCGATTTACAACGCGTTTTTCTCATATAGCACTCCCGGAACTATCTTTTTATCCCGCGTAGGGCACTTCTTCAAAACAGTCGAATTCGCTTATACCGCCGATAAAACATACGCCGTCCGACACGGTAAAATTTATTATACCCATCGTATAATCTTCCGGCCCGGGGTCTTTGACCCAGAATTCCAGGTACGTTTTTCCGTCAGTCAAAAAGGGAATGATGGAAGTCCCCACTTTGAGAGTCGTCTGAACGTAGTTGCCGTCTTCCAATACTTCAATCGGAAACTCGCTCTTTGTCACCAGCGGTTCGATGCCGGACGCATCGATGTAATAACTATCGTTGTAAAGCGCGAACGAATAATCGTCCATTATACCATAGTACCCCCAGCAGGGCCATGTGCCGAGGACATCCTGCCAGCATTTAACCGATATGTCTGAGCCTGATACGCTTTCGGTAATGCCGTCGACACTGCCGCAAAGAACGGGCTTAAGGCCGTCGAAAGAGACGAGGAAAGTTGAGAAATAATCGTCTTCATAGCCGCAGCATACTATAACGCAGGGCGCTCC
>CAZJOS010000239.1:0-3863 GCA_964547655.1 uncultured Christensenellaceae bacterium | reverse complement strand
TCAGAAAATATCCTTTTAAATATACAGGAGATGCCATATAATATATATGCAATCAATCAATATTTTTTGGAGGGTAAAAGAATGTTTGGGAAAGAGAACGCAAAGATATCAGCAGCTAAAGTCGACTTCCATATCTCGGCTGAGTCAGTAATAACGGGAGATATACAGACGAAAAGCAGCATAAGTGTTGACGGACAGGTAAAAGGCGGAATAAGCGCTTCCGGAAATGTGTATATTGGGAACGACGCAAAAGTAGATGGCAACATATCCGGTATGGACATTCAGGTAGACGGTACGGTAAACGGCAATATACATGCCACCGGAGAGCTCGTTGTACATTCCAGCGCGAAACTTACGGGAAACATAAAGGCGGCGGGTATAAAAATCGATAAGAACACAAAATATGAGGGTACTATCTCCATCGGGATGGACAATCCGAAAGAATATATAGTACCGGGCAAAGTAGAGCCTCAGGCAGTCAAACCGCCAATGCCGGCTGCCAAAATACCAACGCCGGCGCCTAAAGCGGAAACACCGGCTGCAAAAACAGGAACACCGGCGGCTAATATTAAATACTAATTATAGATAAACTTCTAACAAGCTGATAATTATCGATAAGGGAACTGCGGCATGCCAAATACCGTGTTCCCTTTTGCCTTTCTTTCGCCAATATTTAATAGAGAGAGCGTCGCTGCCCGATAGGCCCGCGAGTGCCGTTTTCAATTCGCCCGCCGGGTCTATATTGGCATGTCAGGCCCTGTTACTTCAAAATCCTGCGGCAGTATTTTCCGGCGGCCCGGAATCTGAGTTATCAGCATGCCGCCAAGCATCAGGGCGCAGCCGACATATTCTTTTAAAGCCATCTGCTCGCCCAATATTATCAATCCCGCCAGCGCCGCGAACACCGCTTCCATGCTCATAATAAGAGCGGCGTGAGAGGGTTTCGCATGTTTCTGGCCAATTATCTGAAGCGTGAATGCAATACCCGCGGAAAATATACCGGCATAGAGTATTGGGACGGTTACCTTATAAACCTGTTCAAGTTGTATATCCTCAAAAAGAAGCGCAGCAATAATGTTTAATAACGAACAAGCTGCGGATTGTGTAAAGGCAAATGCAAAAACGTCGGTCTTCTTAGCATATCTGTCTACCAAAAGGATCTGAGCCGTGCAAAAGACCACGCTGACAAGTACCAGCGCGTCGCCCTTTCCGATAGTAAAATCGCCCTTTACGCACAGAAGATAAAGCCCGGCGGCGGCAATGCCCACGCTCAGCCATATTTTCAGGCTGTTTCGGTATTTTAAGAATAGACCCGCTACCGGCACGAATACGATATAAAGCCCTGTGATAAATGCCGCTTTGCCCACCGTTGTATATGTAATGCCTGCTGTTTGGAAAAAGGAGACCGCAAACAAAGCGGTTCCGGCAATCAGGCCGGGAATAAGAGCGTCTTTAATTTTTCTTACTGCATGGCCTGTTTTTTTTGATGATAGAAGTACTGCCGGCAATATGACAAGGCACCCCAAAGCGAACCGTATTCCGTTGAAAATAAAGGGCCCGACGTGTTTCATCGCTTCACTTTGCGACACAAAGGCCAAACCCCATATAAGAGCCCCGGTAAGAAGCAAAGCGTTATATTTTGTCTTTACGCTTTCCAATGATAATCCCCCGCTGTCTTAAAAACATAACCAGATGATTATATCATCAACCCGGCGGATGTCAAAAGAAATATAAAAGCGAGGTTAAAAAAACGCCCCCCACGCAAAAGGCGCAGGAGGACGTTTATGATCCGGATTATCTCAGTACGGCCACTTCCAGTTGTTTATCTCGTCTTTGTCTACTCCGTTGTCGTAGGCGTACTGTATATTCTCGATTATCTCGTTTTTCATGCGCTCGCGGACGTGCGCGCCCTTAGAGCCTAAGTCGAGGCGGTCTATTACGTCTATTACAAGGCTGAATCGGTCGGTCTGGTTTTTTATCGTAAGCTCGAGAGGCGTGTTTATATTGCCCATCTCTTTGTAGCCCCTGACGTGTATCCTCTCCTGGTTCGTGCGCTTATACGTCAGCTTGTGTATGAGCCACGGGTAACCGTGGAAGTTGAATATCACGTGTTTGTCAGACGTGAACAGCGAATCAAACTCCTTGTTGGTAAGGCCGTGCGGATGCTCCGACGAATGCATGAGCTTCATTAAATCGACGACGTTGACATAGCGCACCTTGAGCTTCGGAAACTCTTCTCGCAGTATAGCGACAGCGGCCAGCGCTTCCCGCGTTGCTACGTCGCCGCAGCTCGCTATAACAATATCCGTTTCTCCGCCCGCCTCATCGACATCGTCGTTGCTTGCCCAGTCCCATATGCCTATGCCCTTCGTGCAATGCTTGATTGCTTCGTCCATGTCGAGATACTGCAGGTGCTTCTGCTTGTCGGCCACGATCACATTAACGTAACCTTCGCTTCTTAGGCAATGGTCGGCTGTGGATAATAGGCAGTTCGCGTCCGGCGGGAGGTATATGCGCACAACTTCGGGGCTCTTGTTGGTAACAACGTCGAGAAATCCCGGCTCCTGGTGCGAGAAACCGTTATGGTCCTGCCGCCACACGGTAGACGAAAGCAGTATGTTCTCCGACGATATCGGCGCGCGCCACGAGACCTCGTTTTTGCTTATCTGCTGCCACTTGGCAAACTGGTTGAACATCGAGTCTATGATATGCGAGAACGCTTCGTATGTGTGGAAGAAGCCGTGCCGCCCGGTGAGTATATATCCCTCGAGCCAGCCTAAAAGCGTATGTTCGCTTAGCATTTCCATGACTTTTCCGTCACGCGAGAGTTCGCTGCCGTCAGCGTCTTCCTCCAGTATGTCGGCCATCCAGACTTTTTTCGTAGCCTTGTAAACGTCGTCAAGACGGTTTGAAGCGGTCTCATCAGGCCCAAACATGCGGAAGTTGTCTTTATTGTACAGAAATATGTCCTTTAAAAATTCGCCCAGTATCCGCGTACTTTCAGCTTCGGTCTGGCCGGGCTTTACGTTCTTTATCGCGTAATCGCGGAAGTCGGGCAAATGCAGCTGTTTTCTTGTCAGCCCGTACGTCTGCGGGTTAGCGCTCATGCGCTTCGCGCCTTGCGGAGCAAGGCTCTTAAGCTCAGGGATAAGCTTTCCCTGCTTGTCGAACAGCTTTTCCGGATGGTAGCTCCTAAGCCATTCCTCCAGCTTTTTCAGATGCTCCGGATTGCCGTGTATGCCCGATATCGGCACCTGGTGCGAACGCCAGAAATCTTCGACTTTGCGCCCGTCCACCTCTTTCGGGCCCGTCCAGCCCTTGGGCGACTTAAGTATTATCATCGGCCACATCGGGCGCGTAATGTCGCCATCTTCAGCCGTTTGCTGAATGGCCTTTATCTCAAGTATAGCCTTCTCAAGCGTATCTGCCATGCAGATGTGCATCGCCTCGATGCTTTCGCCTTCCACCACATAAGGCGTGTAGCCGTAGCCTTTAAACAGGTCTTCGAGTTCCCGGCGGCTGATGCGCGCGAGTATGGTCGGGTTGGCTATCTTATACCCGTTCAAGTGAAGTATGGGCAGCACCGCGCCGTCCCTCGCGGGATTTAAAAATTTATTCGAATGCCACGCGGTCGCGAGCGGGCCGGTCTCCGCTTCGCCGTCGCCAACGACGGCGGCTATTATCTGGCCGGGGTTATCGTAAGCCGCTCCGTAAGCGTGCGAGAGGCTGTAGCCAAGCTCTCCGCCCTCGTGTATCGAGCCGGGAAGCTCGGGCGTGCAGTGGCTGCCTATTCCGCCCGGAAACGAGAAATGCCTGAAAAGCTCGCGCATGCCTTCCTCAGTTTCGGGAGTATTCGGATAGAA
>CAZJOS010000238.1:0-3864 GCA_964547655.1 uncultured Christensenellaceae bacterium | reverse complement strand
ATAACAATGCCCTGACTGATATCTTTAAACATATTTAGGCCCCCGTATAAATCAGCGTTTCCTACAATAAATCATATGCGCGGCATTGGTTTAATTATACGGTTGTATAATGACAGTTTAAGTAGTACAATAACTAATTAATAATTTATAGATATATATTTGATAAATATTTATTATAAATAAAAATTTTAATAAAGGTTTGGGAGGCGCGCGGTGGCTAAGACAATAGAAGAGATCAACGAGAAGATTAAAAAAGGCAATGCGGTCGTGTTTACGGCGGAAGAGGCCGTAGCTATGGCGAAAGAGCAGGGCGTCGCGAAATGCGCTAAAGAGATAGACGTGGTCACGGCGGCTACGTTCGGCGCGATGTGCTCTTCGGGCGCTGTGTTGAATTTCGGGCATTCCGACCCTCCCATACGCATGAGCGAGATAACGCTTAACGGAGTGGAAGCCTACGGCGGGCTTGCGGCCGTAGACACGTATATAGGCGCTACGCAGCCCGGCCGAGATACGGGAATAGAATACGGCGGCGCGCATGTGATAGAAGACCTCATCGCGGGCAAAGAGATAGAACTCGAGGCGCGCTCAGCGGGCACCGACTGTTACATAAGGAAAGAGATAAAGACGAAAATAAAGCTCTCCGACCTCAATCAGGCGTACCTCTTCAACCCGAGGAATGCATATCAGAACTACTCGGCGGCAACTAACACCACTAAGACGACGAAGCACACCTACATGGGCACTCTGCTGCCCGGCATGGGCAACATAACGTACTCGACAGCCGGGGAGATGTCGCCGTTGTTTAAAGACCCGAAACTGCGCACGATAGGCATAGGCACGAGGATACTGCTGTGCGGAGGGGAAGGGTATGTCGTGTTCGAGGGCACGCAGGCGGTGAACAAGGCGACGGACCTGGAAAACGGCGACAAACTATACGAGGGGTATACGCTGGCGCTCATTGGCGACTTAAAGGGCATGAAGAGCGAGTATATCAAGGCGGCGGTATTCGAAGGCTACGGCCCGTCGCTTTTTGTCGGCATAGGCGTGCCTTTGCCGGTAATAGACGAGGATATGATGGCGGATATCGCTGTGCCCAACGAGCATATTTACACCAATATATACGACTACGGCATAAGCGAGCGCTCGAGGAAAGTAATAAAGCGCGTAACTTACGCCGAGCTTAGATCCGGCGAAGTAGAGATAGACGGAAAGAAGATAAGGACGGCTCCGATGTCGAGCATATTTAAGGCCAGAAAGATAGCAAAAGAGCTTAAAGCGAAGATACTGTCGGGCGAGTTCGTTATGACTCAGCCCGCGGCGGCGTTACCGTTCAGGGGATCTATAGGAGTTCTGAATACGGAGGAAGACAGATGAAACAGACAAGTATAAAGATAGGGCTCAAGTTTCCGCCGGAGAAGTCCAACAAGCCGGTAGTCACCGAACTCGTGAAGTTCGGCCTCAGTTTCAACATACTGCGCGCGTATATATCTCCCGGCAAGACGGGGCATCTCGTGCTGGAGCTTACCGGCAGCGATGAGGAAGTAAAAAAGGGCGTAGATTTCCTTGAGGGCGAAGGCATAACGGTAACGGTGTTTACCGAGAGCGTGCTGCACTATCAGGAGAAGTGCATTCATTGCGGCGCCTGCACTGCCGTGTGCCCTTCGGGCGCGCTCGTTATGAACCCCGAAACGTGGGAACTCGAGTTCTCCATGGATAAATGCGTGCTGTGCGGGTACTGCATACGTGCCTGCCCCGCGAGGGCTATAAAAAACTTCGAAGACGATGTGCTCTGATTTTAACAACAGAAGTCTATACAGGAACAGGGTCATTTCCGACCTCACATGCTGGAGCACCCAGTATAAAGAGACCGAGCTTTTTATCTGCGCGGGCAAGCCGCTTGAAAACGAGGCGCTTTCCGCCGTGATTGAGCTGCGTCAGGTATTGGACGATTACATAAGCAGGAATCCGAATTTTAAGACAAGCCTTGTACCATTAGAGCCCGAGCCGACGGCGCATCCGGTAATAACAGGGATGTGTGCGGCAGGGCGTGCCGCAGGCGTGGGGCCCATGGCGGCAATAGCGGGAGCGTTCGCCGCGTATGTCGGGGAAGAATTGCTTAAAGCTGCGGACAAAGTCATAGTGGAAAACGGCGGCGACATATTCATGTATACGGGCGACGTGCGCACCGTTGCCATATACGCCGGAAACAGCCCCCTCACTATGAAGCTGGGGCTTCGGGCCGATTCCCGGGAAATGCCGATATCGGTCTGCACGTCTTCGGGAACGGTGGGGCCGTCATTAAGCTTCGGCAAAGCGGACGCGGCGGCGGTGGTATCGCGCAGCGCCTGCCTCGCGGACGCTTGCGCTACGCGGCTTGGAAACGAGTTAAAGACTCCTGAAGATATCCAAAGAGCGCTTGAAGCAATATACGGTATAGAGGGCGTTATAGGAGCGGTAGCCGTGATGGGCGGCAAGTGCGGCGCCATAGGCGATATAGAATTGAAATGCTTATAATGCTGTAAAGTTGATTTTTGATACATGCAGGTGTAAAATTTATAAATACGGGGCCCCCGAAAAGTTTGAAAACTTTTTGGGGTGGTACATATGATATTGCATCTTAACGGTGAATATAAACAAAATATAGATAAAGCGGCGCAAGTCATAAAAAGCGGCGGCATAGTTGCTTTTCCGACTGAAACGGTATACGGGCTTGGGGCAAACGCACTCGACGAAAAAGCGGTCGCGCGCATATTCGAAAAGAAGGGAAGGCCGCAGGACAACCCTCTTATCGTGCATGTCGACTCGACCGTAAACGCGCGGAACATCGCGGAGTTTAATGATAAGGCGGAAGCGCTGGCCGAAAAGTTCTGGCCGGGGCCCTTAAGCATCGTCCTTCGAAATACGGCGATATCGCAGGCGGTGACAGCGGGGCTGGAGACTGTAGCGGTGCGCATGCCCGACAGCGACGCGGCTCTTTCGCTCATATCCGCGTCGGGAGTGCCAATTGCAGCGCCCAGCGCCAACCGTTCCGGAAGCCCGAGCCCCACGTGCGCGCAGCACGTTGAAAGCGACTTAGGCGAAGATGTACTGATACTCGACGGCGGGGAGTGCGTTATAGGGGTGGAATCGACCGTCGTAGATTTAACCCGGGATATCCCGGTCGTGCTGCGCCCGGGAGCGATAACGCTCGAAATGATAAGGGAATGCGTCGGCGAAGCGACGGCGGCAGACCCGTCTTTTGAGAAGGAAGGCCCTCCGCCCTCGCCGGGCATGAAATACAGGCATTACGCCCCGGAAGCGTCGATAACCGTGGTGGAAGGCAGCGACGTTTCTGTTGCGGAAGCGATAAAATTCCTGTATGATAAGGATATAAAAAAGGGCGACAGCCCTATTGTGCTTGCAAGCAGGGAAAACAGGAAGTATTACGGAAAAAGGAACCTTGCCGTTACGGGAAGCAGCGGCGATGCGCGCGAGGCGGCGAAGAATCTGTATTCTCTGCTCCGGCAGGCGGACGAAGAGCAGTACACGAGCATTTATTTTGAAGCGATACCCAAAGACGGTATAGGGTTTGCCGTGATGAACCGTATTTACAAAGCGGCGGCATATAATATTGTAAAGGTTTAGGAGGAAATACATGAACGTTCTTTTTGTATGTACCGGCAATACATGCAGAAGCCCGATGGCCGAAGAAGTCGCGGATGACGCTGTAGGCCGAAGTACTCATTATAAAGACATATCGTTCGATTCGGCCGGTACGTTTGCCTGCGAGGGCGAGCCGGCGTCTGAAGAAGCAAAAGAAGTGATGCAGGAAATAGGCCTCGATATAGAGAAGCACAAGGCGCAGCAGTTCACGAAGGAGCTTGC
>CAZJOS010000237.1:0-3897 GCA_964547655.1 uncultured Christensenellaceae bacterium | reverse complement strand
ATTGCCATCACTGTCATCTATGTTTAGGAGGTTTCGTCGGCTTTGGTGTAGGCTCCGGTTTAGGGAACGGCCAGAAAGGAAACGCAGGCTCCGGCGTTACCGTTGCCGGGTCGGGGCCGTTTATGTATGTCGTGCCGTTTATCGGCCGCCATTGATAGTATGTGAACTTCTCTTCTTTCAGCTCCGTACCGTCGGGCGACAGTATGTGCTTATAGACCTGCGCTTTCTTGCCCGGACGGGATTCTGCGTATACTATCGATTCTCCGGCAGGTATAGGAGTACCGTCGTACGACACTGTGGCGTTGTACACGTAGTTCATGACGGGCTTCTGTCCGTAAGAGCCCAAGTCCTTTGAAGTGAACGTAAGTATCACGTCTCCAAACTCCGGGTCGGTTACCGGACGGCCGTATATCTCGACCGTAACGTTTTTATCCTTCGGGTTCGTATACGAAACGATATAGACGGGCGACGTCTGATTGTTCTTTATTTTCAGGTCGGGCGCGCCCGAGCTTATAGTTGCGTCAAGCCCGAGCGGTATATAGCCAGAAATGATGGAGTGGTGCGTCGAATCCGTTATCTCGAGGTTCGCCCTTATGGCGGCGTTATACAGCGTGCTCGATATCTGGCATACGCCGCCGCCCGGCTGGGCGGTATATCCGCCGTTTTCGATGCCCGCGGCTTTGAGCCAGCCCGCCTTGGCAGTCCTGTTTCCGGCCCGCTTGTTTATCGACCATTCTTCTCCCGGCTGTATCACCACGCCGTTTATCAGCCCCGAAAGCTTTGCCACGTTCCAGTTGCGGTTATAACCGTTGTGGCTTGAGTAGCTTGAAGTCCAGGACGCTATGAGCTGCGTATTCGTTTTAACGTCCAGCTTTTCCAAAGGCGCGATTATCGGAGCGCCTGAGCCGCCGCTTTTTACGGCGTTTATAACGCTGTCCGCAAGCGCATCTAAATCGACGGTATTGCAGGCGGCGTCGTCGTAAAAGAAGCGGGAAACGCCGGCCTGGGCGGGGATATAGTCTTTTACGTATTTGGTATCTTTATAAAACTCGTATCTATACTCATTCGGCATTTCGTCTTCGGGGATGCGGACGATATCTTCGGGTAGCTCTATTGCCTTTCCGTTCGCGCACACTTTTATCAGCGCCAGCTCGTCAGGCTCGTATTTCGCTCCGCCTTCAAAATATCCGCGCGGCATGAATACGACGCCCGCAGCCGCGGCCTCTTTATCGTATTTCTCCTTAAGCTGGGCAAGCGCCGATAAAAGAGATTCTCTATCCGCAACGGGTTTGATCCAAAACTCCATGCCGTTGTTTGCGGCGTTGATAACGGCTTCGGTGCATTCCTTTTCCGTTCCAATATGCCCGTATGAGACGGCTTGTTCAAAAACGTCTTCGTAGTCAGTTCTAAACCCCAGGTCTCCTGCGGTGAACCTGTTTATCTCTCCGTTAACGCTTATTTCGATTTCGGAATCGAGTACGTCGCCGGCCGCGCGCGCGGCGGCCGACATAGCCTGCGCTTTTGTCATCCCCGAGATATCGACGCCGTTAACGGAGACCCCGTTTACCACGGTTTCACTATTTACGCTGCTCATAATGGCGTTATAACGGGCGGTATTGGCTATTATTATAACAACAGCCGCCATTACGGCCAAAGCGCAGGCAGAGATTATATACAGTTTAACTTTTGAATTCTTTCTGCTCATGGAACTTAATACTTTTATCGGCCCGTTCATCGGATGCCCCTTTTAAGAATAAAAAACGTATTCATATCAGTTTTTATTATCTTGAATTATCGCCAAAAACATAAAAGCCTATACAGCGCAGCCGTGGAATTGTTACATTAATATTACACGACTTAACACTTATATAATAATTGATTATACTAAGGAAAGTCAAATGACATATATTACATATACTGATTTTAAGGCTTTTGCGGGCCGATGGGGTAGGGGTAGCCGGCTGAGCGGTTCTGATAAACGAGTATGTCCTTATTGAGTACGCTGCCTTTTTTGATATCCGTCGCGTCTTCAAGCACTTTATCATGTGCCTGTTCGGCGAGACTTTTAAGGAAAGGGACCATGGCGTTGGATATCACCCAAGAGGCGCTGTCCCAAAGCAGGGTAGGGGTGTGGTCTACGGCGTAGTAAATTATATTGCCGAAGCGCAGTACGGGATTTGTAAAATTCGTCGGACGGGCGAAGCTGAACCCCATTCCGATATCGCAGCTTATGTCGATGAGCAGGCATTCCTTTTCAAATTTTCCTATATCTTCGCCGCTGATATAAAACTCGGGGTTTAAAGGATTTTGCAGCATGCCGTTAACTATTATATCCGCCGAAGTAAGATCATCTATCAAAAGCGTTTTGTCTTTCGAGATGCTTATTGCGTTGTAATTGCCCTTATGGTTGTCAACTATCTGTTTGTATTTTATGCCCGGTATCTTGTTGCCCGCGAGATAAACCGGCCGGTGCATGTAGACTGTAATATCGCTGAATCCGTGGCCCCTGAGGGAGTATATAGCCCCGCGGCTGACCGAGCCGAAACTCAAAACGGCAACTTTGCGGACAGGGCCGTAATTGCCGTCGATGCCTCGCAGCTGCAGCGCGTGCTGCACGCCGCAATACCCGGCCATCTCGTTGTTTCGGTGAAAGATATGCACCCGGTCGCGGCGGGAATGGTAGTACATGTTCTCCCAGGCTATAAGCGTCAGTTCTTTATCTATCGCGATATCAGCTATGTCTGCATTCTGTACCGCGTGTATCCATCCGCATACGGACGCGCCTTCGCTCATAGCTCTGAAATCTTCAGCGACGGGCTTTGTGATAAGTATTATCTTTTCGGATGAGAGGAGGTCTTCGCGCTCCCTCAAAGGGCTGCCGGTGAGCGATTCGATATATTCGTCGGTCACCCCGAAGGGGAGGCCATAGCCTTTCTGGAAGATAAGGCTGCGGCGCGTCTTTTCCGGCACATACTCTATCTGGCGCGGATGCACCGGTACCCGCTTCTCGTTTTCTTTTTTTGACGTGCCTGTCACTGCTATTGCCGGCATAACGTTACCCTTAGATAATGATAATAATAGGATAACCCCGGAAAAGAAATTTATTTATGCCCGATGCCGGAAGGCAAAACCGTGGGCGGCCGCAGCAAGGATTGAATAATGTATTGCCGCAGAGTATAATAAATACGCAATATATTCAGGCAGCATTTATTTATCAGCATGAATCTTCTCTTATAATACGAAAAGATTTGATTTTATGGGAGGCTCTTTATGAGATTATATGTAACAGTATTGATCGTAATATGCATAATTGTTCTTTCGTTGTCCGCGTGTACAGTAGAAATAAAAACGCCGGGTATTGAGAGCGCATTGGCGTCACCCGCGACTGCTTCGGCGGCTGAAGCGTCAATAGAGCCGACAATCTCGCCGACGCCTGAGCCTACGTCAGAACCGACTCCGTCGCCTACGCCCGGGCCGTCGATAAACATGTATACGAGCTACGCTGATTTGGTCTCGTTCGACCCGTCTTCCGGAGAGGCGGAGTTCGATTACTGGGAAATGCTGCAGGGCGATAGAGCCGTAGAATGGCTAGTGGAGCATGAAGGCTATTCTCTGGCGGACGCGCAGGAGGAAGTGGACAATTATGCTGATTCGGAATTCATCAAGAAGAACACCAACCCGCAGCTCAGGATGGTAGACTTATCCTCAGTTCCGCTGCGCATGATGTATCATCCTGACGGAACTATGCTGACCGGGGCGGGGCCTATCGCAACAAGCTATACGGACTTTTGCGGCTTGTATGCCGCCCACCCTAATAAGGTACTGCACTCGTTTTTCTATCGCGTTATAGTAAGCGACGACGCGTCGATAAGGGTAGACCAGGTATTCTGGCCGTAA
>CAZJOS010000236.1:1586-3934 GCA_964547655.1 uncultured Christensenellaceae bacterium | reverse complement strand
TTATAGAGTTAAAAACATATATGGAGAAGAGCATATGAAATATGATATCCAAAAGATCGTATCGGATATGACCCTGGAGGAGAAGGCCTCCCTGTGTTCCGGCGAAGATTTCTGGCACACGAAAGAAGTAAAGCGGCTGGGCATACCCGCCGTTATGATGGCTGACGGCCCACACGGCTTGAGAAAGGTAATACAGAGGCCCGGCGCGGCAAACGACCGCGAGAGCGTGCCCGCCACGTGTTTTCCCACCGCTTCGGCTCTGGCCGCCAGCTGGAACCCCGATATAGTAAAGAAGGTCGGCGCGGCGCTGGGCGAAGAATGCCTCTCGGAGCAGGTATCGATACTATTAGGGCCGGGCTGCAATATAAAGCGGTCGCCGCTGTGCGGGCGGAATTTCGAGTATTTTTCGGAAGACCCTTATCTTATTTCGCAGATCGCCGCCGCTTACGTTCAGGGCGTGCAGAGCAAAGGCGTGGGCGCTACCATAAAACATTTTGCGGCAAACAACCAGGAAACGCTGCGCTTTATAATAGACGCCGTAATAGACGAGCGGACATTAAGGGAAATTTACCTTGCCGGCTTTGAAGGCGCAATTAAAAAGGCAAAGCCGTGGCTGGTGATGTGCGCTTACAACAGTTTAAACGGCGATCTGTGCTCGGAGAACAAAAAGCTCTTAAGCGATATTTTAAAGAAAGAATGGGGCTTTAAGGGCTTTGTGGTATCCGATTGGGGCGCGGTAAACGACAGGGTAAAAGGCCTCGCTGCCGGGCTCGACCTGGAAATGCCGGGAAGCAACGGCGAACGGGACAGAAGAATAGTGCAGGCGATAAAAGCCGGAAAGCTTAAGGAAAGCGCGCTCGATAAAGCGGTAAAAAGGATGCTCAAGGTCATATTGAGAGCGTACGGCAATCTTAATCCGGAAGCCGCATACGATAAAAAAGCCCACCATGCTCTTGCTTATGCGGCCGCTTTGGAAAGCATTGTGCTGCTCAAAAACGAGGGCGGCATACTGCCGCTTAAGAAGACCGGGACTGTTGCGATCATAGGCGCGTTTTCAAAAAAGCCGAGGATAGAAGGCGGCGGAAGCTCGCATGTAAACCCATCGGTATTGGATATACCTTATGATGAGATAGCAAAAATAGCGGAGGCTTCCGGCATCCGGCTGCTATACGCCGACGGTTATACCCTTGACCCTGCGGACGACGGATTCGGCATGCAGCAGTTTTCGTCTTTAAGCGATAAGCCTGACGAAGCGCTCATAAAGCAGGCGGCGGAAATAGCTTCAATCGCGGATACGGCCGTGATATTCGCCGGGCTGCCGGACAGCTATGAATTTGAAGGCGCAGACAGAAGGCATATGCGCATGCCCGAAGGCCACAATAAACTCATCGAGGCAGTCGCCGGGGCGCAGAAGAATACCGTGGTAGTGCTGAGCAACGGCTCGCCCGTCGAGATGCCGTGGCTGGGCATCGTAAAAGGAGTGATCGAAGGGTACCTCTGCGGCCAGTCGTTCGGCGGAGCCATAGCGGATATACTCTTCGGAAAGGCGAACCCGTGCGGCAAACTGGCCGAGACGTTCCCCGTAAGGCTTGCCGACAATCCGTCGTATATCAACTTCCCGGGCGGAAAAAAGAAAGTGGAATACCGCGAGGGCATATTTTTGGGATACCGCTGGTATGAAGCTAAGGAAATAAAGCCTCTCTTCCCGTTCGGCCACGGCCTAAGTTATACCGGCTTCGAGTATTCGGAGCTTAAGCTCGATAAAAAGACTATCGGCGAAGGAGAGACACTCAACGTAACGGTAAGTGTTAAGAATACAGGCAAACGCCCCGGAAAGGAAATAGTTCAGCTGTATGTCCGCGATTTAAAGAGCAGCGTGGTGCGCCCTGTAAAGGAACTTAAGGGGTTCTGTAAATTAAGCCTTAAGCCCGGAGAACAAAAACAGGCTGAGTTTACGCTGGATAAAAGGGCCTTCGCTTATTATGACGAGGACTTTCGCGAATGGGCCGTGGAGACCGGCGAGTTCGAGATAATGATAGGCAGGTCGAGTGCGGATATTGCGCTGAAAGAAACCGTGCTCGTAACGGCCGTTAAGCGCAGGACGCTGTTCACTCCTAATTCATCACTTCAGGAAATATTTGAAAGGTGCGGCCGAAGGCGGGTGGTGGACAGGCTGGCAAGGGAATTCCTCAAGGGTTTCCCGGAGTGCTCTAAGGCAGAGGATATATCGTCGCAGGTGCTCGAGATGCCGCTCCGCTCAGTCCTTCAGCACACAAAATACAGATATACCGACAGGATGATGGATTTTATGCTCAGAGTTTTAAACAAGGAACAATGATAAGAAAACG
>CAZJOS010000236.1:0-1486 GCA_964547655.1 uncultured Christensenellaceae bacterium | reverse complement strand
AAAACGAATGTTTTCTATTGCCGAAAAACCGTACAGGCATATAATATACACGAAATGAAGAAGCGAAAGGAGATGTTCATTATGAAAATGGAGATTGTGCTTAAAGTCTATGGAATATGGGAGGCGCAAATTCGTTAACGCTCCAAAACGCTGTACATTTCGGAGCTTAAATACCGCCTCCCGGAGAAACGACTTCAGGAGGTAATTAAAATTGGAAATCGATCTTACAAAGCTCGGGCTGTCAAAGCGGATGGAGGAAGAAGCTTTAAGCTGCCCCGGGCTGTATTTAGGGCGTGTAGTATCGCAGTCGAAGCAGCTTTACAGGGCCGTTGCCGGAAGCGGCGAGATATTGGCTCAGGTATCCGGAAAGTTGAGGAAAGATGCCGAGTCTCCAACCGATTTTCCCGTCGTCGGGGATTTCGTAATGCTCGACCGGGAAAGTAACGCAGACGGCAACGCAATAATACACCGCGTGCTTACCAGAAAAAGCCTGTTTCTGCGGAAGGCGGCGGGAACTTCGGTTGGAAGTCAGCCGGTCGCCGCCAATATAGATATCGCATTCCTGTGTATGGGGCTGGACGATAATTTCAATATCCGGCGGCTGGAGAGGTATCTCTCCATAGCGTGGGACAGCGGAGCGGTCCCCGTCGTAGTGCTGACAAAATCAGACCTGTGCGATTACGCTGAAAAACTCGCTCTCGCGGAGTCGGCCGCCATAGGGGCCGAAGTTATAGTAACGAGCGCTCCGGGCTCAGGAGCGGACGCGCTTAAGCCGTATATACAGGGCAGAACGGCGGCTTTTATAGGCTCTTCGGGCGTAGGGAAATCTACGCTCATCAATAGCCTTGCGGGAGAAGAGCTGTTTAAGACGGCTAAGACCGGAGCCGACGGCAAAGGCAGGCACACGACTACGAGCCGCGAATTGACGGCTGTATGCGGCGGCGCCGTTATAGATACGCCGGGCATGAGAGAGATAGGCATAGACAGCGCCGATTTCTCCGCCTCGTTCTCCGACATCGGCGAACTAGCCCGTATGTGCCGCTTTAGCAACTGTTCGCATACCCGCGAGCCGGGCTGCGCCGTGCTTGCCGCCGTAGAAGAAGGAACGCTGAGTGAAGAAAGGCTGCAAAGCTACTTAAAACTCGAGAAAGAAGCCGGATACGACGGTTTGGATTCCCGCCAGATAGAAGAGAAGAAGATCAAAAATATGTTCGGCGGATTCGGCGAGATGAAAAACTTAAGGCAATATTATAAGAACAAAAACAAATGATAACGCTATTTGAAAACAGGCCTCGCGGCCTGTTTTCTTATCGGTCTTTTATTCTTTTATTACATCGGCCGCGTCCTCATATCCCGCGGTTTTTGGATCCGGTTTATTTCGGGCATCAAGGGCGTTCCCGGAATATTCTGCATATCCCGCATGTTCGGCGCCGCATTATCGAAAGGCGATGTGCGCGGCATCGTCCCTCTTCCCGGCATATTCATG
>CAZJOS010000235.1:2159-3945 GCA_964547655.1 uncultured Christensenellaceae bacterium | reverse complement strand
TTACTTTATCTCCCGCGTCTTTGCATCGAGATCCTTCTCTTTAAACACAAGCAGCTTGCTTCCCGCGAAGTTGACGGTAAACGAGAAGGCTGTGGCAATAAGTTTTGGCACAAAGTTTTCAAACAGCCCCAGACCCTTCGCAGACAGGGAATACCCGTTTACAAGTATGATCATTGTAAGCGTATTTACGCCCCAGCCGAGAACGTTGATCACTATAAATTTCATGAAGTCTTTCGAAAAAAACTTCAGCCGTATCTTTCTTTTGCCAATATTTAAGGTATATTCCGAAAAGAACTTCAGCTTTATCCTAAAAGTCCAATAGCGGTTCAATATGAAGCTGTTGACGATGCCGCAAGAATAAGAGATCGTATTGGCTATCCCTATCTGCCATCCCAATACTCCGTTCAATAGCGTAAGCACGCCTAAGTCCACCACGAAGTTGACTGCGCCTACGCACTGGAATTTGACGAAGTGCCAGAACCCCTTTTTATACTTTCCGTACAGCTCTTTTATCTTCATATAAACACCGAGTTTCTGCCCAGTATTAATAGAACGGCCATGTCGGCAGCCAGCGTATTACGTTCGAATAATCCCGCGGAATAACTATGCCTGTCGTGACCGGATAAAACATTATGAACAGTAACGCGCACAGCGACATGAAGACTATGACCCACGTCTTCCCGTGCTTCGTTCTTTCTATCAGGTATTTAGCGAGCACCGCGGTGAGCAGTATCAAAAACGGCACCGTCTCGAAGTAATGGTATATGAACGTTTCCCTCTGTATTATGACCCACGGAACATACTGCGATGCCGCCGCGATGCCTAAAAACATTGTGCGCCTTCCGAACTTACCTTTGCGCAGTCGGATGACCGTTAAAGCGATTACAGATGCAAGCGCGCCCCACCATACCGCCGGGTTGCCCATAGTCGAGAGCGAAGACATCTGATCGTCCGGGTAACCTTTGCCCTGGAAAAAGAATACCGGCCTTACATCGAGCGGCCACGTATACCACCTTGACGAGAACGGATGTTTCTTGTCTGTCTTTAAGTTCCAGTGATAACCCAGCATATCCGACTGATTCTTCCATACCCTGTCAAACGATGTTTTAAGCTCCTGCGGCCCGTTATCGGTATACAGTACAAATCCCGAATACCCTATGAAGCCGCCGATAACAACGATTATGAGTATACAGGATATAACGGCCATAAGGGTTTTACGGTTGGCGATTATCCTCGCGTTTTCGTCATCTTTGCCGGGCGCCTCTTTTTTATACGTACCGCGGATATCTAATATCTTTAAAAGCGACAGCAATATCGCGACTATCGCGAAAAACGCGAAGAAGCAGAAGCGCATCGCGTACCCGAACGAGTTAACGGCCTCTCCCATATAAGGCAAATACGCCGTAACATATATGACGGCAGGAACGATTATGAAGAACAGCACGCACCAGAGCAGCGTTGCCAATGTCTTCAATATGAATCCGCGCACTATTCTCTCAAAATACTCCCGTTTCGCGGCGTCCATCGTTTTGTGCTCTTCGTCATCTGCAAGCTCGCGCAGAACATATTCAAATTCGCGGCAGCGTTTGTAGAGCTGTATGAATAGAAGCAAGGCAAGGCCGATGCCCGCATACATGCACAGCCACTTCGTAGCCGCTCCGAGGCCGAACGCTATGCCGCACAGCGCCAGAGGAAGCAGCGATCTTTTGAAAGGCTCGCGGTTATAGTTCGTCTCCGTGTACCTGTACATGAAATAATACATCAGCAGAACGAAAAACAGGCTGTA
>CAZJOS010000235.1:0-2059 GCA_964547655.1 uncultured Christensenellaceae bacterium | reverse complement strand
CCATCTTCGCGCGTTCTTCATCGACGAACAGGCGCCTTTTAGCGCTCTTCTGCCAGTTTTTTTCAACCTTTATTTTTCCCATCAACAAAACCTCTTGATCCTAACTTTTTACTTAAACCGTTTATCCATGTAAAGCGGGGCTTTTAATGAGCACCTTGCCGCTTAAGAGCTTTTTAACGGTAAAAACGGCGTATACAGCGTAAAGCGCCACGTTTATTGCCGACAGCACTATCATCGGGCCCTCCGGCGCGGCCGTCGTTTCGGCGTTAAGCACAACAAGCTGATTCAGCAACGCAGCCGCAGACCACAACCCGGTGAAAACCAGATCGGACGTATCCCTCGAATAAGCGTACGCGAAAACCAGCAGTACGCACGCCGGCACTATATACCTCTCGTGAACCATATTCATCAGCATGAACAGCGATATGATAAGGAACGCCGAGATGCTGAAATACGGGCGCCTTGCCCTCGTCTTCCATTGTATGAGCGCCACGGCTGCGCATATTATCACAAGGAATATTATCCCCCACGTTTTGAAATCGTATATCAGCAGCGTTGTCGTGTCTTTCGTCCAGTTACCTCCGAGCAGCGCGAACAGGTTAAAAGCGTTGATCGTGGCATAAGGGTATGAGCCGATCGTGCCCGTATATTTATTGATCAACCAGCGGGCGAAATCGTAGCCGTGCACCGAAGGGTACAGCTGCTCGTCTACCATATTCCGGGGAATGCCGTTGCCGGGATTCACGCGGTATACAGGCACTTCGCTGTCTAAAAAAACGGCCGCGCCGCTGCTGTTGTAGAAGGCTATCTCGTAAATGTTAAGTCCCGGCTCGTCCACATGGATATCGATATACGACGCGCCAAACCCGGTAACCTCCGTTTGCCGCCATACCGGGCTTGCCTCATTAAGCTGCGCCTTAAAGGGCACATCTTCGGCGCTGCCCGATGGCCTGACCGTTACGCCGGCTTCTTCGCCGTAATCATTCCCGTAAGACAGCGAAAAGCTCCCCTCACCGGAGGCCATATATTTGACGTATTTTATCTCGGAAGGTTCCCTCAAATTTACAATGAAATCGCCGGCGGTATCTAAAGTAAAAGACGTCTTAGGCTGATATGCGGTAAACGGCAGTGTGCCGAGTACCAATACGCCGCCGATTATTACGGCCCCGCCGAATATGCCCGCTAATGCTTTTTTCAGCCCGCAACGCTTAAACAGCGAGTAAAGAAAGGCGAGACCGACTACGGGCGCGAACAATATTGCCTGCGGTTTGATGAGCAGCGCTACAGCGAAAAAGAAAGCTCCCTTAAGATAATTCTCTTTTTTGAGCCAATATAAGCTTAAAACGATAAACAGCGCGAACACCGGGTCTATCTGCCCCCACACGCCGCTGTTGAAGAACAGCGCGGGGTTGAATAGTATGAGGAACGAGCAGAAAAGCCCGAACCGTTTCCCCGCTTCGTTCGAAGCTATCCTGAAAACGAGCGCGGCTAAAACTATTACCGATATAATTGCGGGGAGCCTCAGCAAAACGTTATCTTCCGGGGATCCAAAGCCGAACCCGAATAAATTTCTAAGGAATCCGATTACCCATAAAATATACATATAACCCGGAGGATAATCGGCGAACTCGAGCGAGCCGTAAAATCCGGACGGGCCGCCTGCGTACATCGAATTCGACCAGGCGCGAAAGCAATCCATGTCTATTTTATATCCCGGATAAAACGCCGCTGTGAATATGTAAATGACGGCGGCGGCAGCGGCGGCGGCCCAAAACAGAGACCATCCGTTCTTATAATCGCCGCCGCGGCGCAGTGCGAGCGTTACGCCGGCAACTATAAAAATGCACGAGACTATCAACATAATAGTAGTAGCGCCTGAAGTCTGGGCATTGGTCGCACCCGAAACGCCTGCGTACGCCGTGCCGGTAATACTGAATATAAGCGCTGCTATTGCAAATATAAATACTGTCCTGCGACCCATTATTCTTTGAATTGCTCCCTAACCTAGGGCTCTATAAACTCAAAAGCGTCCCTTATGTGGTTTATTTTGCCGTAATCG
>CAZJOS010000234.1:0-3967 GCA_964547655.1 uncultured Christensenellaceae bacterium | reverse complement strand
AGGGGCGTAGTCTGCCGCAGGGCGACGTGCCTGCCCGCCGCGATGCTGCGCGCCGGGTCGTTCGACCCGGAGCTCGAATACAGGGTCGGAAAAATGATAGCGAAAGAGGCCGCCGCCGCGGGGGCGAACTTTTTCGCCGGCATATGCATCAACTTAGTCAGGAACCCGCGCTGGGGCAGGTGCCAGGAAACGTACGGGGAAGACCCTTGCCTCCTGGGAAAGATGGGAGAAGCGCTGGTCACGGCAGTGCAGGAAGAGGGCATCATAGCCTGCCCGAAACACTTTGCACTCAACAGCATAGAAGACAGGCGGTTTTACGCCGACGCCCGAGCGGATGAGAGGACGCTGCGGGAAGTGTATCTTCCGCATTTCAAGAAATGCGTAGACGCGGGAGCGATGTCGATAATGAGCGCTTACAACAAGGTAAACGGGGAATACTGCGCCGAGAACGGGGCGCTGCTTACGGGCATTCTCAGGAAAGAATGGGGATTTAACGGCTTCGTGATGTCCGACTTCATGTGGGGAGTCCACGATACCGAGAAAGCTCTTAAGGCGGGGCTCGATATGGAGATGCCAATACCTAATTATTATAACGTATGGAAGATAAAAAGGCTGCTCAAACAAGGCCGGATATCGATGGCACATGTGGACGATGCGGTGAAAAACATATTGAGGGCGCTTCTGAAATTGACTCCTGATATAAGGCCCGCGGACAAAGCCGTTATCGGCTGCGAAGAGCACTGCGCTCTGTCGAGGGAGGCCGCCTCAAAAGGCATGGCGCTGCTGAAGAACGACGGTATACTACCCCTGAAAAAAGAAGTAAAAGTCGCGGTAACGGGGCCGTACGCGGATGTAGTGAACACCGGAGACAAGGGCAGCAGCCGGGTAAGAAGCAGATATCATATAACGCCGTATAAAGGCATAAAACGGGTATTCGGCAGTGCCGCGCTGTATAACGGCGCCGAACTTTCAAAGGCGCTGGAGGCGGCGGCAGACGCCGAAGCCGCAGTCGTATTTACGGGGTTCGACTATAAGACTGAGGGAGAGTATATCACCAAGGCAAGATACGGCGCAAAGAAGAAACCGGCAGGCAAAGGCGGCGACCGCAAAAGCCTCAGCTTAAGCGCTGAAGAAATCAGGCTTATTAAGGGCCTGAAAGAAGAGGGCAAAAAGGTGATAGTATGCCTCATAGCGGGCGGAGCGGTGCTGACCGGCGAGTGGAGAGACTATGCCGACGCGATAATAATGATGTATTACAGCGGGCTCGAGGGAGGAAGCGCACTCGCCGATATATTGTGCGGGAACGTAAATCCAAGTGGAAAGTTGCCGTTCACCGTGGCAAAAAAGCAGAGCGATTACCCGCCGTTTATGGAGTTCGGCGACAGGCCCTATGAGATAGATTACGGATACTATCACGGATATACGCTTTTTGATAAAGAGAACATCGAGCCGGAGTACCCGTTCGGGTTCGGGCTGAGCTACACTACGTTTGAGATAAAAGGTATAGACTTGCGGCAGGAGGCAGGGCGGGTAATAGTAAGCGCGCGGGTAAAGAACATTGGGAGCGTCAAAGGCTCCGAAGTCGTGCAGGTCTACGCGGGCTCGGAGGAAACGAATAAGGAGCGGCCGGTTAAGCTTCTCAAAGGGTTTAAACGCATTGAACTCGAACCGGGAGAGGAAAAGCAGATCAATATACCAATAGAGACTGACGATCTTAGGTTTTACGACCCGGAAAAGAAAGTCTGGGAACTGGACAAGGGCTATATCTTTTACGTGGGGAACGATAGCAGGGAGGCCGAAAGGAACAGGCTGAAGGTTAGGTTCTAAATAAAAAAGACGGCATATTATCACTTAACACCTAAGCTTATTGTAGTATGAGTTATTGATATGTTGAATTTTGTAATAATAATGTTATAATATGTATAGGTTAGGTTATTAATGACCAAATATCAAGACGAGGAACGAGTTTGTTAAAAAAGCTTAGAGATGTTGTATATGGTTTCATTTTTTTAGACGAGCAAGAATGCGCCATAATTGACCATCCTGTTTTTCAAAGACTTAGAAGAATAAAGCAATTATCATTAACTGATATGGTATATCCCGGCGCCTGTCATACAAGATTTGAACATTCCATTGGAGTAATGCAAATGGCAACAGACATGTTTAATTGTATTGTTACCAATAATTCAAATCTATTGAGAGAATATTTTTTAATTAATGATGACGGTATAAAAAGATATAGAAAAATAATAAGATTGGCTGCTTTACTACATGATATAGGACATGCTCCTTTTTCTCATTCTGCAGAAGATCTAATGCCATTACTGCCAGAAACGCATAAGAAATTTCTTCAAGGTGAAGAGAAGCGATTTGAACATGAAGAATATAGTATACAAATTGTAAAAACAGTATTTAAGGAGTTAATAGAAAATCATCCGATAAATAATAACTACTCAATTAAAGTAGAGGATGTTACTCCATTATTAGGAGATACATCAGTTCATCTAAATGCGGCTTTATTGTTTTGGAAAGAATTGATTTCAGGACAAATAGATGCCGATAGGGCTGATTATCTATTAAGGGATTCGTTGCATTTGGGAGTTAGTTATGGTATATATGATAGAAATAGATTAATAACCTGTATGACTATAGGAAAAACTGAAACAGAGGATTTAGCTCTAGCTATTGAAGAAAAGGGGTGGCATATTGCTGAAAGTTTAGTAATAGCTCGCTATCAAATGTTTTCTCAAGTATATTTTCATAAAACCAGAAGAATTTATGATTATCATATATATCGTGCAACTAAAGAAATACTAAAAAATCTTGGAAGAGAACCTGCTTGTTATCCCGGCCCTAATAATATATTAGACTATCTTCGCTTTGATGATTGGACAATATATTCAGCTTTGAAAGAAGGATATGGAGGGTTGCATGGTGATATTATACAAAATAGAAATCATTATAAATGTATAGCATCAACACAAATCATTCCGACTTCTGAAGAGGAAGAGGAAATGAAAAAGCTGCAAAAAGAATATAAAGACAGAAATTTCTATATAGATGATAAAGCTTGTACTACATGGTATAAACTTGATAAAGACATATTGATCTGGGATGAAAAAACAAAGCTAAGCAAGTTATTAAGTGAAAAATCAAGTATTGTTAAATCAATGATTGAAAAACCAAGGCAAAAGCGGTTCTATCTTGAAAGGAGTCAGAAATGATTGATTATTGTAAAAGAATAGGAGTTATATGTGAAATTGTTAATTCTAAACCTTACCTTGGTAAAACGGCATTAATGAAATTTGTTTTTTTGCTTCAAAGAATTTATAATGTTCCGCTTGGCTATAATTTTGAAATTTATAACTACGGGCCATACTCATCTGAGGTAATGGAAGATATCGATTTTGCAAAGCACCAGGATATTATTTCAATGGATACAATAGTTTATCCGACAGGATATTATGGTTACAGTTTACTGCCCACAGAGAATACTGAAAAATATATTTCAGGGGAAGAAGAATTTATATCATATTATAAGGAGCCGATATCTAAAATAATTGAGTTGTTTGGTAGTAAATCGGTTAAAGATTTAGAGCTTTCTACCACAATAATATTTTTGTATTATACTTATAGGGAAAACAAATGGGATAATTCTTCCGAAAAACTATTAGAGAATGTTCATGAGATAAAACCCCATTTTGATATTGATACTATTGAAAAAGAATATGATAACCTAATAGGATTAGGTTTACTTGAGATGACTGCATAATTATTTTAATCCTAATATTTAAACCTGTATCACAGTATGTATTACCGTATTGGGTACACTGTGGTATATTTTTATCGTATATATTTTCCGCAAACTAATTAAAATCCACGAGCCCGTATTCCTCCAGCCTTTTGTCTATGAGTTTCCGGTCGGGGAAATACCGCTCGAGTTCGCGGTAAAAGGCGCGCGAGTGGT
>CAZJOS010000233.1:0-3970 GCA_964547655.1 uncultured Christensenellaceae bacterium | reverse complement strand
TTTTCTATCAACTGTTCCAGGTCTTTCTGGATAACGACGGGTTTTTCCGGCGTCGCCTGGCAGGCGGCAAGAAAGGAGGTGATCATAACGACGCACATCAACATGGTTAAAATCTTTTTCATGCCGGTACTCCTCAATATCCCAAAGCCCGGTTGATCACGCTGCCGTCAATGGCGTTGATGGTCAGCAGTGCGTTGCAGCCTTCTCTGCCGTTTACCTGGCCGTTCGAATCCTCGGTATAGCCCATAAAATCCCAAACCGGTATCAGAAGCCCGCTTGCCCCGACGTTTTCTTCTGTGATGCGCATCAGCCCCAGCCGCACTTCTGTCACGGTCATTTCGCAGGTCAGTCCCTGATCCGAGGTATCATAGATATTGTTCACCACCGGTATCATCTTTTTAAAAGTGTTGTGTATCTCATCAAAGGACAACATGGCGGTGGCGCCCGTCACGGTATCGTTGACAACATACGGCGAATTCCATAAGAAGCATACTATACCGTCACCGTCGATAAATATACGCACTTTCTCATACATCCATGGAATGATGTAAACGGCATCGGGCTCTTTCCCCGGCGAGGAGCCTTTTCCCTGGGTGCCGTCTTCATTGGTGTATGTGAGCGGTACGCCGCCGATCTGCCGCGTAAACATATATTCATACAAACCTCTGCGCGGCGCGTCCTCAGCATCAACACTGGGGTTGTAGAGCGCGCCCATGCGGTATCCCGACAGGACAAAGCCCTTCAGTTCAAGCGCGGCGATCGTATCTTCCGCAAGTTTGCGGGATTCATCCTCGCTCATGGAAGGCGGCTCATAGTAGGGACTTTCCGTTTCCGCAAACGCATAGCCGCCGCCACCCGTGAGGTAAGACAGAGCGGCGTGGTCGTACAGGTCGCGGTAATACTCCACGCGGCTGTACCCAATGCCTTCCGCCGTATTGAGAATGCGCAGGTCGGAAATGGTGGCGTCATCCGGTGCGGCGCGAAGATGCACCTCCGAGGCGCCGTCTCCCAGCGGTTGAAAAGTGAAATCCGGCTCCACACGCTCAAAGTGTTCAGGCAGTCCGGCAGCTTCCTGCATCACTTGCTGTATGGCTGCCTCCAGCTCATCCATGGACGCGTATTTATCCAGGTTGCCGGTTTCCTTCTGCTCCAGCAGTCCCTCTATGGTGCGCATTTTAACAGCCTGCGTTATTTGCGTATTAACCGGGTCTATGGGCATGGCATCTCCGATCAGCGCGGCATATAAACGCGTCACATCGTCCTGCGTAAACGCTCCCATGCCGACGCGCACAGTGGGTATGGCGTTGACCTCCGGAATGACGAAATCGGCGGCCACATGAATTTTCAACTTTCCCTGTGCGCTTGTCAGCTCTTCGTTAAGAGTATCCGGAATTTTTAATTGTTCTTTCAAATTGCGTGTATCTGCGCCTTGTGTTGAAGTATCCTGCGCCTTCTCTATCATCTGCTCCATGTCCTTTTGCACAACGGCGGGCTTCTCCGGAGTTGACTGGCAGGACGTAAAGAATATAAGGGGCATTGCTACAGCCAAAAAAAATATTAATATCCTTCTCATAGTCACACCTCGCTATCCTGTTATCACCACCAGTATATCCTCCGGAAATGCAACAAGTATTCATCGTATCGTAAACGGATTGTAAATTTATACTATAATTTGATTTTAATGATACGGCGACTCCGTCTGCACCGTAACTATATTTCCTTTTGTCTCGCTCATAGCGCCCGCAACGATCTTGGGCACGGCAAATATTGAAAACAACAGGAGCAGCGCTAATACAATGTATAAGAGAAACCATCTGCTTTTTTTAATCATCATTTCCGAAAACCACCTTTACCGTAGTTCCTTTGCCCGGTATACTCTCAAACTCCAGCCTCGCGCCGTGCAGCCGCGCGATCTCTTCCGCCAGCGCGAGCCCGAGGCCTATGCCTCCCGCCTTCCTGCTGCGCGATTTGTCCACCATATAAAACGGCTGGGTTATTTTATCTATCTCGCCGGGCGGGATTCCTTTGCCGTGGTCTTTGACTGATATGACATTGCCTTGTGCCGATAGCTCTATCGTACTTCCCGCGCGAGACGCCTTGCCCGCGTTGTCTATAAGGTTTAGCAGCAGGCTTGAAAGCAGGTCGCTGTCCATAACGAGCGTATCCATGGCATTAGATATTATAAGCGTAAGCCCGCGCTGTTTTATCTGCTCGGCGGATGAGATCCGGACGCTCTCCAATAGGCCGGCAACGCTTTCACGCTTTAGACGTATGCTGTCATTCTGGTGCAGCACTATAAGCTGCATGAGCTTTTGCGAGAGCCTCTCTATTCTTGTGCATTCCGCGTCTATGCGCATAAGCGCGTCTTCGCGCTCCTCCTCGTCCATCTTTGTGCGCAGCAGCGTCTGGGCGTTGCCGGAGATGGAGGTCATCGGCGTTTTGAGTTCATGCGTCAGGGCCGACATAAACATCGTACGCCTGTCCGCCTCGTCTTTGAGCGCCTTTACGCGGCTTTCGACCGCCTCCGCCATGCTGTTGAAGTCGGCCGCCAGTTCGCCCACTTCGTCGCTTTCTTTTGCCTCGATGCGCCTGTCGTAGATCCCGGCAGCAATAAGCCCCGTGTTATACTTAAGCGCCGCTATCGGGCGGAGCACAAGGCGCACAAGCAGGACGATGACGGATCCGGCAATCAGTATAACGCCCATGTTGATAAACGAAAATTGATATGACAGGCTTTCGACGCCCGCGTATACCGGGCTTATATCCCTGATCACATAAATAGTATACGGAGTATCGTTTATTTGAAGATCGCTCCCGGCAATCAGTATTGTACTGCCGCCTATATCCTGTATTATATATCGCTGCGCACCGCCTTTTGCCGGCAGGTATTCCCGCGGGTCGATGTTGGTTGCGTTATAGATAAAATCGTCCACTGAGACAAGTATGGTATTTGAATCCGCGACCCTTTCTATCAGATATTTCGCCAGGCTGCGCTGCGCTATAGCGCTGTAGCCGTTATCCAGCCCGCCTTTCATCGCCTCGCTCCAGGCCACAACGCGCATCTGCTGGTCGGTCAGCGTGTTTTCTATTGCCAGCTCGAGGTTGCTCCTTCCGGAGCGCAGAAGTATGATAAGGCTGCATACTCCCGTTGCCAGCGTGACCATTATTATAGCTATGAGCGATATCTTAAGCCATAGTTTCATATCAGTCCTCCAAACGGTAGCCCATCTTGGAGATAGTCCTTATGCTGTCGGCAAGCTCCAGCTTCTTGCGCAGCTGCCCTATGTGAACGTCCACAGTGCGCGTCTCGCCCACAAAGTCTACGCCCCAAACGGCATGCAGCAGGCGCTCGCGCGACAGGGCGATGTTTTTGTTTTTAGCAAGCATTACGAGCAGGTCGAATTCCATCGGCTTAAGTATTATCTCTTCGCCGTTCTTGCGGACGGAGCGCTCCAGCAGGTTTATCTCGAGGCCCGCAGCCGTAAATACCTGCTTTAGCTTTCCGTTGCGTTCCAGCACCTTTTCAATTCTTACAAGAAGCTCGAGTATCTCGAACGGCTTTACGATATAATCTTCCGCGCCGCCTTTAAGGCCCTGCACCTTTGAATCGAGATCGGCTTTCGCGGTGAGATATATCACCGGTATGTCGTAATGCTTCATATATCCCATGAGTTCGAAGCCGTCCATGCCGGGCAGCATTACGTCCAAAAGCGCCAGGTCGAAATCAGTATCTGAGCTTAAACACTTAGCAGCCTCCGCGCCGTCGAAACAGGCGGCCACAGCGTACCCGGCCGCGGTCAGGTTCTTCTGTATCACCTTCGATATGGATTCGTCGTCCTCAACTACCAGTATCCTGTTCCTTGCCATGGCAATACCTCCGCATGTTTGCTTTCATTTTACCATATATACAGTAAACGGGTAATCATCAGGGTGTAAACGAATTGTAAATGGATAGAAAAACAGGCGCGGA
>CAZJOS010000232.1:0-3980 GCA_964547655.1 uncultured Christensenellaceae bacterium | reverse complement strand
ATCCGGGCGCGCGGGAATGCCGCGCGGAAGATACTCATACATACCCCGCGGCGGGGAACTACATGAACCAGCGCCTCGTGCGTTCCCTGCGCGAATGCCAGGCGGGCTGCGAAAATACCGCAATAAACATAATAAGAGAACCGGACTGCTCGGCGAGGGTAAAGCAGGCGTCTTTGCTTGCCGACTGCGCCGATATCTGTTCGTTTACGGCAAAGTGCGCGGCGAGAGGCTCCGCTTTTGCGTGGCAGACAGCGTCGCTCTGCGAGGATATATGCGAAGACTGCGGCGCCGAGTGCGCGAAGTTCGGGGACTGTACGTCGAAGGACTGCGCCAATATCTGCGCGTGCTGCGCAAAGGAGTGCGAAAAGTTTACGGGAGTTGTATAGGCGCAATATCCGCTTTGCGCGGTGTCCGATAAGTATTATGACTAACGCAGATCAAAGAAAGCCCCCAGGCGCTAGATGTTGAAACAGACATGACATAAAACACCAATTCGACAAATTACGACAAAAACACTCACTATAATATAACTTATTATAGTTGAATACTGTAACTAATATTAGTATAATACAGGCAATGTGTTTTAAAAGGAGGAGATAAATGTATACTCTGCGGGTCAATTATTCCGGCGGCAGCCACAAGGTCTTTAATGGTATCGACAAAATAGAATACCAGACTTTTCTGGAAAACATAAAGATATCAGGCGACGAGATATTAAATCACAGGTTTACACTCGGGCATGATATAAACCTATTCTCCAGAAACCAAAAAATTTTAGTACCCCGTCAGGGGATAGTGGGGATATTAGTTTCAAAAGAGGGATATTAAGAAAATGCCACCCCTGCACGAGCCGGGGTGGCGTTTTCAGGCCGATGGATATCGGTGGATACGCCGGGCCCTGGGAAAATCGGCTGCGGCATACTGGCGAGGGAAAAGACGTTCTCCGCGCCGGCGTATCGATTTTCCGAACAATAATAAAATAATTCAGCGATTTACCATAATAAACCCTTGATAATGCTGAAAAATGAAACTAGAATTAATACGGTAATAAACGGGAAAGGAGGATATCGATGTATACACTGCGGATCAATTATTCCGGCGGTCAATTCAGAACTTACGATGACATAGAAAAAGTGGAGTATCAAACCTTCATGGAAGATGTAACGGTATCAGGACACGAGATATTGACGCATGATTTCAAACCGGACCATGATTTGCACTTATTCTCCAAACAACGCAATTATTTAGTCTCTCATCAAGGAGTAGTCGGAATAGAAGTTTTATAAGAGGAAGTCTTCCGCCCCGGCATTGTCATGCTTTCCCCCCGGGGTGTTTTTTCTATTTTATAGAATCATGAAAATAAACGGCAACATATTCCCCGGCATAATAACGCATAATATAGTTTATTAAAACAAAGGTCGTTTGGTATTGCCAATACCGGTTTGGGCGGTATTCATAACGTTGACTGCCGCTGAAATGTATATCATATACCGCTTTTCCAGGGAACGGGAGCGGACGCTCATGAAGGCCGTAGTGCCGGCGTTCATGTTATACGCCGCCTATTTTCTCGCCGCTCATTTCCTTCGTCTGAAAATTCCGGAAGCGGTCATGATATTTACGATGCTCTCGGTATTCTCCCACACATTCTTCGGGTTTTTTCTGCGTCTGTACACAAAGACAAAGACGTTTGACCGCTTCAACCACGCGCTCGGCTCTTTCGCCTTCTCGCAGGCGGCGTATTTTACTCTGACCTCGCTGTTCAGCGAGGCTATACCAAAGCCGCTGGCCGCTATAATAATAGGGTCTCTCGGCGTAACGCTGGGCGTTTTCACCGAGATAACCGAGTTCGTTCTCGATTCGAGAAAGAAGAAAGATATGAAGCTTCAAAAAGGGCTCAAAGACACTAATATTGACCTCATTGCCGACGTTATCGGCTCGGCCGCAGCGGGAGCGTTTGCTTCATTCGTGCTGCTTTAAAATAATTTGCGATAATAGTTCATAGAACGTACATATTTATATGTTATAATAAGCCAAACATCGGAAGGAGGAACGGTATATGTTAGGTATGCACTGGAACTGGTTCCCGTTCGCGTGGTTCGGAGGCTTGGGTTTTCTGGGGATCGTAGCGGCCGTCGTTATAGTGATCGTACTGGTGAACAAAAGCAATAACCGCCCAAGGGATTTCTACCGCCCGTCGAACGCGGAGCAGATACTTAAAGAACGGCTCGCCAAAGGCGAGATAAACGAAGAGGAATATGAGAACCTGCTTAAAAAGGTAAGATAAAAACCTGTGAGCCTGAAAGGCTCTTTTTTTATTGACTGTATGCCGTAAAAACAATACAATCACAAGAAAAAATATTTATTGCGAGGTTGAGCCATGAGAAGAAAAGACCGGGAAGTAACGGATATAAGCGAAATAAAGGACATCATCGATAAATGCAGGGTATGCCGCCTTGCAATGGCTGATAAGGGGAAACCTTATGTTGTGCCGCTCAATTTCGGGTACGATCTCAGCGGCAATACGCTCACGCTTTACTTTCACAGCGCAAAGGAAGGCCGGAAGATAGACATCCTTAAAGAGAATAAGGCGGTATGCTTCGAGATGGCAAATGAAGGGAAGCTGAGCATGTTCGAAGACCCGTGCGATTGCGGGTATTACTATCAAAGCGTTATCGGTTTCGGACATGCCGAGTTTATTAAGGACGCGGCAGAAAAGTGCCGCGCGCTCGCGCTGCTTATGAAACGCCAGACAGGCGGCGACTATGTTTTCACCGAAAAGCAGGCGGAAACCGTCTGCGTTTTTAAGGTGGTTTCAACAGAGTTCACAGGCAAGAAAAAGAATGAGCCGGGCGCGCAGGGATAAATATAATGCCCGCCCAGCAGTTTTCATTTTTCGGGCTCCGCTTTAGGCTCTTGCCGGGCGAGAGAAACAATACCGAAGGTCAGCCCTGCGGTTTCAGCAGATTTACCCGCTCTTTTATCGACGCCGCATGCTCTTCATCCGTATTGGCCGGATCTTTGAGCGAATACCAAAGTTCGCAGGGTATATCGGCGCATTCCCCGCAGTGCTTTATTCCCTTATCGCCGACACACGAATAGTAAGGGCAGACCTCTTTGCCAACGTAAGCGGCCCAATAGACCTTGCCTTTCAGGGCTTCGCAGCCCGCGCATTCATTGCCGAGCGATGGGCAGGCTTCGCAGTCGGCTCCGCATACACATAACATATAGAACCTCCTTTATGGTTTACTTAGCCATGAAGGTTATAATGCCGGCCCCGAAGTTTTCATTTACCGGGCTCCGCTTTAGGCTCCCGCTGGGTGAGTGAAACGACGCCGGATATGATAAGCAGTATGAACGCGATTATTCCCGTGGCGAGCGTGGCGTATCTGTTGGGCCATTTGATGCTGATAAGCGTGAAAAGCGCCGACAGCCCCGAAAACATTACTGCTCCCGAAACGGCTGCGCCCAGCAGCATTATGCCGGAAAGCTCGGGGGCTTTAAACGCCAGTATGCCGCCCGCGGCGCCGATAAGGCTGCCGAAAAGGCCGAGTAGCCCTGAGATAAGCAATATAAACGAATCCGGGTCAAATTTCGATGCTTCGCCCGGAGCCGACAGCATATCCTGTCTGAAAAATACCAGGGCAATCGCGTATATGAATACGAGGATGCTGCCCGTAACGCCTAAGAAAGCGCTTGTAGATCTCATATCGTTCACCTCGCGTTAAAATTCTATTATTGCGGGTAAGCCGGCGCCTTGGCGGTCCCGCAGTATACAAGCGTAACGCTCACGATCCATACCGGTTAGTATGAAAGAACCCGCAATGATAAAAGTTTTTCATTATAAGGACATGCTAACATAATCCGGCATTGTTCGCAACGTGATTTAACGGCGGGGCGCTTTTGATATAAGCAGCTGGATGATACGTAGCCGGCGCGGCAGGGAGGCTTGTAATCAGTATCGCTATATGGTAGTATATGGT
>CAZJOS010000231.1:2253-3987 GCA_964547655.1 uncultured Christensenellaceae bacterium | reverse complement strand
ATATATGTTCCTTACGTTTCAAACATTGCTTTTCTGTATATATATTATATGTACTATAATCTAACAAAAAAAGCTAATTGATTTCACTATATTATCAGCCCTGCCCGAAAGTATAGATCCGGTGAACAATGTCAAGCGTTATAAGGGGCTTTTCAGCTCCTTATTTTATTTTATACTGCTATTTACCGCCGTCTTTGCCGTTCTTTTTCAGCTGTAAAAATCATAAATATAGTTAATGTTATATTATGTTAATAGTATAAGGAAACAAATTCTCTATTATTACTTTTTAATAAATTATTGACCGGAGGGATTATAATGAAGAACAAAACGATAAAGAGTGAGTTCGACTCTTATATACAGAATATTAAAGACGATACGGAAAAGGCATATATCGTTGAAAGGGTCATAGGACAGATCAACTGGTATAGTAAAAAAAGTTCCATAAACCAGAAACGTTATAAAACGGCCATGGTCCTATGCATAGCTATAAGCGCGCTTATTCCTATAGTAACTATCAGCATGGATTTTTTCACCGCTCCATGGATGAAGATAGTGATAACAGCCTTAAGCTCCGCGGTCACGGCAATAACCGCGATAAACGCACTCTGCAATTACAGGGAATTATGGATCGAATACAGGACAAACTGTGAATTGCTGAAAAGCGAATTGCATAAATACCTTACCAGCGGTAAATTCGGATCTACGGAAGAAAAACAGGACTTTACGTCATTTATGAAGAAGTGCGAGAATCTGCTGACGAAAGAGTATAAATATTGGGCTTTAGCAACGGCGAGCCTCGGTATCGATAACACTCACTGATCGGCCGGCACATAACTTTTCTTAAATATATCCGGTTTGCACGGATACTTTTCCCATTGATCCCGGTTATTATATAATCCCCTTAGACGTTTTATTGAAGATACAGGGAATATGTGGTATCATATTTTTATACATATATACGTATAAATTTATGAAAGGAGATAAGCACATGATTTTTTCGGTTGAAATAAAAGAGGCCGCGTATAAGAGATCAGGCGGCAGATGCGAGTGCACAAGGCAGCATGCATATATAAGCAACGCGCCGCATCACGGACAAAGATGCCCCAACAGATTTCCGCCAAACGGCAACTGGGAAACGCACCACAAGCTGGCCGTTGCAAGCGGCGGCGACGACAGCCTGTCAAACTGCGAAGTGCTTTGCCCCAAATGCCACCAACTTGCCATGCACTACGGAAACACCTGATCTTTCACCGCGCAGCAGCTTATTCGGCCTCATCTTAAGTTTCATGATTTATTACCATATTACCCGCGTATTCATTAATATCTTGGGCTATCGCCCTTGGCGTAAAACCTCACGATTTTCCGCCAGTTATTCCGGCTTTGCTTGCTCCTCTCCGTGCTAGATTGAGGGGTTTTCTTTAAGGCCATTCAATCTGGCGCGGTATCGAAGCTGCGCAAAGCCGCAATCTATGCCCCAAAAAGTCTCACGGCTTTTTGGGGACCCCATAGTGGGCTGCGCGGGCAAAGCCCGACTTGCCCACTTATTTTATTCTTATTATCTGCCATGATTATGCTTACACCTCGAAATTTTAAGATAACTATATCACAATATTGGCTATGCCGTTATACTTTGGGGCAGGCAGCCTTAAAAAGCTTTCGCCCGCCGATTCATAAGCCTCCCGAAAGAGGCATTTTTATTTGAAGGTTTCGCGTCCTTTAAGAAGCCGCGTCCCG
>CAZJOS010000231.1:0-2153 GCA_964547655.1 uncultured Christensenellaceae bacterium | reverse complement strand
ACAGATTTTACGCTATAGCTTCCATCCTCCCAAACCGGCAGCAGTATTAGGGCATTATCAGCAAAATATGTATCGTCATATATCTTCATCGCGTCCGCGAACCCTGCGAAATATTCATCGGTGCCGTGGCCGTACGCTTCCTTTTGGGAATCATAGTATTCCTTAAGCCCGGCTGTGGAGTCTATCATGACCGCGTCCTGGCATTTCTCATACGGTATTTTGCTGCCGATTCCGATGTTCTTTGCTTTGAAGGGAATATTCCCGGAAAACACAGGCAGCTCGTCGATGTACTCGACGCGCGCGGTATCGATCGTCTTTTCCCTGCCGATATCTATAAATATATGAGCCGCTTCCGTTTCGCCCTGCAGCGACTCCGGCGTTGGGCGCTCCACGCTGACCACGGCGCAGCCGTCCTCTATGTTCACAGACATTATATTATGGCGTATCGCCGCCATAGGCTCCTTTACCAGCGCCAGTATCAGATAATTGCTTTCAAAGAACTCTTCGTTGTACCCGTTCATATGGTCGGGAAATTCGCTGTACGGATACGGCTGCATACGGCTGTCGAGGTCGAATATCTCTTTATTGGAGGCATAGTACTCCTCCAGTTCCGATACGGAGCCAATAACGGCTGCTGACGGAAATTCTTTCCCATCGCCTCCCGGAGTGAGCGTAAACCACGCGGTAAAATACGGGCCTTCGCCGGGATCCGGGGGCGGCACATGACCGCCGCTGATATCTTCGACCCTCATGTCCCTGTCGGCGTACTTTTTATCTATAGCGACTGCTATGTTCCAGCCTATGACGCATAGATTGTTATTATTATGTCTCAGGCTTTCTATATACAGAGTGACGCCGGCGCTGTCGCAGGCCACCGACGCGACATTGTAACGCACAGACCCCGAATCCGAATTAAACCAGGTGAGTACCAGCACTTTTTCGGCAAAGAACGCGTCGTCATACATTTGTAGCGGCTCATCTGTGTAAAACCCCTCCTCATTCCATTCGGCGACTTTTCCGCTGAAGTGTTCCTTCAATTCTGATACCGAGTGAATGACGAGCGCGGGCGGGTAATAATCCTTGTAAGGCCTGAATCCGTAAGCGCGGATATAATGCGCGGTAAACGGTATCTCCTCGGTCAACGAGGGGGAATTGTCGACAATGTTTACCCTTATCTCCCCGGCGGCGTATTCTTTATCGAACATGAGGAATATGTGCCACTGGGCTTCCTCGTTATCCTGCTCTTCCGGCAGCCACCGTTCCACCGTTATATCGACGCCGCCTTCGCCCGTGGTCACGGAACGCACTTTATGGCTTATAGCGCTGCTCGGTTCGCTCAGCAGCATCAGCACTAAAACGCTGTGCTCAAAAAATTCATCATTATATTTGCCCATCGCATCGGTGAACCCCTCGGGCCAATCGTTATCATCGCCGAAATCATATTTGTCCCTGTTGTCAATATAATACCGTATCATTTCTTCTTCCGAGCGGATAATGGTAATAACAGGGTATTCCCTTCCCGGCACGGTGCCGTCGGTACGTACATACCAGTCGCCGAATCCGACATGCACCCCCGGTTCAAACTTAAACTCGGCGTTGTCCGAAGGCCGGGCGCTGTCAGTACGTTCCAGGCCCCTATAAGCACTCATATCGCAGCCCGTTAAAAGCATTACGGCAATTATAATAAATAATACCTTCTTCTTAATCATATTGCTTCTTTACCTCTCATCTCATCTACGGTTTAGTGATTAAATAGCCTTCAGCATCCCGTATTAAGACGATTAATATATCCAATATGTTCCTTATATTGCTAATGTCCTTGGCGTGTGCCTCAGGGCGTGGATACGCTACACTGTTTCTTCCTCAATGTCTTATATTATAATACAATATTGGATGTGTTGATATATCGGTATTGTACCTTAGAAATGAAGCCTTTAAATTATTTAACAAAAGGATTGTCAGCAAAAAAGATTAAAGATTGCCGAGGCGGCCGCAGGCCGCCCGTCATTGCGAGTGGCAGCAGTGGCTGCCGCGCGGCAATCCAGAACGCCAACCTCTATACGTCCGCTTCTCGTCCCCTAACAAAAAGACGGCCATACGCCCTGTTCTAATGCCAGCCCCCCTTGTTAAAGGGAGGGGGACCGCTTGCGGTG
>CAZJOS010000230.1:0-4012 GCA_964547655.1 uncultured Christensenellaceae bacterium | reverse complement strand
AATTCATCTCCCAATAGAGATTTTTAAGGATTTGCTTTTTTTCTTCTGTTACCGTTGCAACTTCGGTTGGCTCCGATTCATCCATCGTTATTTTTATTGCATAGATACCGAGTACATCAACCCAGTTGTTTACGGTATCGCTGTCACCATCTATCCCGTTGTCATACACAACAGTGACGTTATCATGGCCGGCGGAAGCGTTGGATATCTGCTTATCAACATAAACGCTGTAATCCCCGGATATTTCCCTCACCGCCTGCGACATCGGTATCGTATTAGCGTCACCGTCTTCTTCGTTGGAATAAAAAAGTCCGAACGCTGAATTCACAATAAACAATATCGCTCCGACAACAATGACGATAACGAGTACAATCCATCCACCCCCGGCAATTACAGCAATAAGCGATTTAACCGCTACCACAGCCGCTTTTACAGCTGTGACTGCCGCTTTTGCCAAAAGCTTTACTCCTGTTGCCGCTGCCTTGGCAGCCGCTCTTGCTGCTCTTACTGATATTTTGACGCTTGTTTTTGCCGTTTTTGCAGCGGCCTTTGCCGCTTTCTCACTGGTCTTAATAGTGCGTTTCGTTGCTTTAACGGTACGCTTAGCAGCCTTTACGCTTCTATCGACAGTCTTAATCGTACCTTTTGTACGCTGCCTGGCTTTGCGAATAAGCTGTTCTGTTCTCTTGCGCGCCTGTCCAGCGCCTTTCTTTGCCGTAGTCGAAATCCCGCTTGTAACTTTATCCGTTGCATAGTTTTCGGGGCCCATATTAGCATCACGGGTATCAAGCTCCTTTGCTTTGTCCCTTACATTAAGCAGTACATCTTTTGAATTGCGCGGAAGTCTTGAACCTGTATCCAGTACTTTCGGTTTTTCAAAAACCGGCTTAGTCCGTATTCCTTTCATTAATTCCTCACTTTCTGCTGAATAGCAAAAAGCCGGAAAGATTTATCTCTCCGGCTTTACCTGAAATCGTCCTATTTCACTCTCTTAACTTCATCTGGCTTTGTCGTCATGAGCCTATACAACTCGGTATCTCTCGGGAACTTATCTGTGAAAGGAACAATGGACGCCATGCATTTGAGCAGCCCCTGCCCGGCATCGGCGTTCGTAATATACGAAAGCTGTGTTTCCGATATATTGAGTAGCTTTGCAAGTTCCATTCGGTCGGTCGGGGCCTGGTTGAGCATTACGATGAACTCCGAGTTGGCGAGCATCGTACGGGCCGTTACTGACTTCAGGCAATCCTCAACGTTCTGCGTTATGCCCGTCGCAAGCGCTCCGTCCTTCCTGAACTGCTTCCATGACTCGGACAGAAAGTTGCTTGAAAGTTCGTTGCCAAAGAAGATATGCATCTCGTCGATAAATACATGCGTCCTCTTGCCATTCTCCCGGTTTCGGGCAACACGATTTCGGATTGCGTCCAGCATCACCAGCATGCCCACGGTCTTAAGCTGCTTGCCAAGGTCGCGGATACCATAGGCAATCAGCCTGTTATCCACGTCCACATTCGTCTGATGCGCGAACACATTCAGATTGCCGTTAGTCACCATCTCGAGAGATAGCGCGATATCCTTTGCCTGCGGCTCCGGCTGTTTTTTAAGTTCCTTATAGAGCTCCTGTAACGTCGGGGGCTTTAAAGTGTAGTTGCTCTTCAGGTACTGCCTATATACGTTGGTCATGCACCTGTCGATAACGGACTTTTCCCTCGCGCCCAGCTTTCCTGTTCCAACGAGCTGTTCGCAGAACGAAAGCACAAACTCGCTCTTTGAAATAAGCGGATTGTCCGAGTAACTATATCCTGCCGACATATCCATCGCATTGATGTGGTGCCTTGACGATTCGGATACTTCAATGACCGTTCCGCCAAGGCCGCGTATGAGTGGTGCATACTCGTTCTGCGGGTCGGCTATTATCACATCATCATCCGTTGAAAGTATCAGGTTAATAATCTCCCGTTTAGCCACGAACGATTTGCCGCTGCCGCTTACCCCAAGGACAAAGCCGTTACCGTTCAGCAGCAGCCTTCTGTTGGCAATGATCAGGTTCTTTGAAATGGCATTCTGTCCATAGTAGATGCCGCCCGTGTCCATGATCTCCTGCGTCCGGAAGGGCATCAGTACCGCAACGGCCTCCGTGGTCATGGTCCTTAAGACATCAATACGGCGCTGGCCATAGGGGAGGACGGTATTCAATCCATCATACTGCTGCCATTTCAGCGTAGACATCTGGCACATGTGCTTCTTGGCAACCGATAATATACTCTCCGTATCGGAGTCGAGCTGCTCCTTTGTATCTGCCACATGCACTAGTGTTACGACGATAAACATCATGCGCTGGTCCCGGCTCGTCAGGTCATCGATATACTCCTTGGTCTCCTTGCGCTGCTGCTCGATATCATACGGCAGTACTGCAGAGAAGTTATTATTCTGATTCTGCTTTCTCTGCCAGTTCGCGGCGTTCGTCTCTACCCCGAGCAACGTATTCTGCGCGAGCTTGACAGCTTCATCGGTCGGCACCGGCAAGACATCTATGGACAGCATCATGTTACGGTTAAATTCCATTAGCTCGGTAATGAATGTATCCTTTATGTACGAAGCGTACTCGCGCAAGTACAGTACCCTTGCGTACCTGTTATCCATCTGAAAGCAGTCTTTTTCAATCTCTAAACTGTCAGGGCAAATATAGTCCCGTATGTCGTGCCCCCTCTGCAGCGTATCCTTTAGGTTAAAGTTATAGTTCGTTTCTTCACCAATTCGGAAGAAATCGTGAAAGATACGCAGCCTCTCGCCGGCATCCAGTTCCACGGCGCGGGATGAAAGCTGCGCTAGCCTCGAGGACAGTTCATTATGGATACGGTTGAAATATACCCTCGCTTCCTCTATGTTTTTCTTCCGGACGCTCACAGTAATATACTTTTCCTGAACGATGCTGTTGTGGCTTCCTGTTGCCTTGTCCATCAGCATCGCGTTATACTCTCGCCTGAACCGGTCAAGGGTATCGCCTTTCTCCTTGATAAGGATGGAGTTTTCAAAATCAACCTTATTGAGCCTGCGGTTGTTGATCGTGATCTTCGTAGTTGCGCCAACGTCAAGCGAGTTCAGCAGCTCCGAATAGGCAAGGAACATAGCCGTCTTGTCCTCAGTGGAGGCTACGCTGTAGTTGATATCATCAAACCGCCAGCACTTTGAATACTTACCTCCAACAAGAAATATCCCATCCGGCCATATGTGTTTGATTGGTATGGTTTGCTGGACGCTTTGCGGCACAGTGAACCGCTCCTTGTCCTGTTTTAAAAGTCTTTGAAAAAACAGCATTTATCTTTCTCCCTTCAGTAATGTTTTTGCGTACAGGTTTTCTGCCTTATAAACCAGCTTCTTAGGTATAAGGAATTCTGACTTTACCCAAGCGGCGATAAACTGCTCGGCTTTCATTCCGTGGTAGCGTATGAACCCCAGCGCGGCGCACGGCGCTGCGCCGAGTATACATAACCAGCTGACCGTTTCAGTTCCCAGATACTTCTGCAGCCCGAAATAAATCAGCACGGCTATCCCGACAGCAAGTATTGAAAATATGAACTGCCGTATAGACAACCCGAAAAAAACTGCTTCGGTGTAATCCCGTATTTCTTTTGGTATCTTTATCTCCATGTTTTTTCCTCCATAAAAACAGCGCCCTATGCGCTTATCTTGAATTTTCTCTTTTCTTCCTTTGTATCTTGCTAAGAAGCGCGTCCACCTTCTGGCTCTGCTTAAGGATTCTTTCATCTTCACTTACGGGCCTGCCGTTGTCCATCGCTTCTTTTATCATATTGTTAAGCTTGTCTCGTTCGTACTCCAGTTCTTCTTTCAGTCTGGAATCCTTCATTCTTTCCTCCTTGTATTAAATCTACAGACTTTCTTTTTTAGGGTAAATCGTGGATAATGAAAGCAATAAACAAACAGGAGGTCAGCCATATGCCATACATCCCGATATTCATACTCTTGCTCATGATTGTTGTGAATTTGATAT
>CAZJOS010000229.1:0-4045 GCA_964547655.1 uncultured Christensenellaceae bacterium | reverse complement strand
ATGAAGCAGCCCGAGATGGAGAGCTTTATAGAAGAGCACGCCATAAACTGCCCGGTGTGCGGCAAGCACAACTTTACAGGCATACGCAAGTTCAACCTCATGTTCAAAACGTTTCAGGGAGTGACCGAGGATACTTCGAGCGAGATATTTCTGCGTCCCGAGACGGCGCAGGGTATATTCGTAAACTTCCGCAACGTGCAGCGCACCACGAGAAAGCGCCTGCCCTTCGGCATAGGCCAGATAGGAAAGTCGTTCCGCAACGAGATTACGCCGGGAAACTTCATATTCCGCATACGTGAGTTCGAGCAGATGGAATTAGAGTTCTTCTGCAAGCCTGAGGAAGAGATGGAGTGGTTCAACTACTGGAAAGATTTCTGTCACAAATGGCTGCTCTCACTCGGCATGACGCCGGAAAACATAAAGCTGCGCGACCATTCGCCCGAGGAGCTTTCGCATTATTCGAACGCCACGACGGACATAGAGTACCTTTTCCCGTTCGGCTGGGGCGAGCTGTGGGGCATAGCGGACAGGACCGACTTCGACTTAAAGAAGCATATGGAACACTCGGGAACGAGCTTAGAGTACACCGACCCGGAAACGAACGAGAAACTCGTCCCCTACTGCATAGAGCCCTCGCTGGGGGCCGACAGGGCTGCGCTCGCTTTTTTGTGCGACGCTTACGACGAGGAGCAGCTCGAGGGTGAGACGCGCACGGTATTGCACCTCTCGCCTGCGCTCGCGCCGTTCAAGGCAGCCGTGCTTCCTCTTCAAAAGCAGCTTGTGGATAAGGCGCAGGAAGTTTACGAGATGCTGCGTCCCGATTATATGGTCGATTTCGACGTTACGGGCAGCATAGGCAAGCGCTACCGCAGGCAGGACGAGATAGGAACGCCGCTGTGCATAACGGTAGACTTCGAGACGCTCGAAGACGGGGCTGTTACAGTGCGCGACCGCGACACTATGCAGCAGGTAAGGATAGGTATAGATAAGGTAAGCGCGTTTATAGCGGATAAAGTCAGGTTCTGATCGATTGTATGGGCGGCTTGCAGTCGCCGGCGAACCCGCTTTCTTTCTCAGTGAACCATGTAATAATACGACCCATAAAGAAGCAGTAGTGCTTATATATTAACTATGCGGGAGGGCGCAAAGGCCCTCCCCTGCATTTTCGCCAAAAGGCCTCGGGACGGCGCAAAGGCATCCATGCATTATTGCCGAAAAGCCGCAGGATCGCGGCTTAAATGCCAGCCTGAAACCATCATAAAATCAACCCGAAAACAGGCCTGAAAATCCGCTGAATAATCCATGAAAATTTATTCAAAAAAGTTATAAAATTTTATTATTTTTTATTGATTAATTTATATCAAGGTGTTAAACTACAAACGGTCTAAAGCAATGCGTTTTGTAATAACTTTATAAGAATTATTACAAAAATGCTTCATCGGGTTTTGCGTAAGTTTAGATTCTAAGACGGGGACAATAGTGTCTTATTTTAGGTTCTTTTTTTTTACAGGGATTTGAGGCGCAAAGGCGGATCAAAATGAATATGATAACAGCAGTTCAAAAAGTAAATATCAATGAACGCATAAGCGCCGGCATGGCCGGCTGCGGCTGGTTGTTCGTTACCGAGATCTCCGCCTCGATGCGCGTACGCATTGGCCAGCGCGGCGAAGACGCGCATTAGCTGGATTTTAATGAGTCTCCGGCATTGGATCGCCAAACCAAAAGGCAGGTCTTAATCCGATGCCGGGGGCGTAAGAAAGTAGGGTGATTACCATCGAAACCGGTATCGTTGAAATCAAACAAGTAAACAAGTATTTTGGCAGCGACCATGTGGTAAAAGACCTCGACCTGTGCGCAGGCGAGGGGGAGTTTTTGACGATGCTGGGGCCTTCAGGCTGCGGCAAGACGACAACGCTGCGCATGATCGCCGGTTTCGAGGAGCCCAACAGCGGAGATATCTTCGTTGAGGGCGAGTCGGTACAGAACCGCGAACCCTACGAGCGAAACGTAAACACCGTTTTCCAGTCGTACGCTCTGTTTCCGCATATGACGGTGGCGGCGAACGTCGGTTTCGGGCTCAAGATGAAAGGCGTCTCAAAGAAAGAAATAAAGCACCGCGTCGAAGAGATGCTCGCGCTGGTGCAGCTTTCGGGGTATGAAAAGCGCATGCCGGCGCAGCTCTCAGGCGGCCAGAAGCAGCGCGTTGCCATCGCGCGGGCGCTCATAAACAACCCCAAAGTGCTTCTGCTCGACGAGCCTCTTGGCGCTCTCGATATGAAGCTTCGCAAACAGATGCAGGTCGAACTCAAAAGGCTTCAAAAGAAACTTGGAATCACGTTTATATACGTGACCCATGACCAGGAAGAAGCGATGATGATGAGCGACCGCATAGCCGTAATGAACTGCGGAGCTTTAGAACAGGTAGGCTCCCCGGAAGACATATACGAGCATCCGCAGAGCCGCTTCGTGGCCGACTTCATCGGCGAATCCAATATACTTGAATCCACCGTAACGAACGCAGGGCATAATACCCTCATTCTCGCGATGGAATGCGGCCAGGGCATAGCCAAAGCCTCGGGTTTCTTTGACGGCGAGCTTGTTTTCGTATCGATACGGCCGGAAAAGGCGCAGCTCACCGAGACAAAAGTACAGGGCTTCGAAATGCCGGGCTTCGTTAAAGAATATACGTACATGGGCCAGATAATAAAAGCTGTGGTGGAGCTTGACACAGGGCGTGAATTCAAGGTGAACCGCCTTGCCGGGCAGTACCTTCCGCCTATCGGCACGCCCGTATATATAAGCTGGAACGCTGAAGACGCCGTGGTCATGCACGCGAAGGAAAACGACGTTTATCAGGAGATAGAGAGCGCGAATCTCGGGGCGCTGGTATGACCAAAGGGCATACCCATCCCCCATCGCTTGCCGCGGTGGACGATATATCCCCTGAGCCGCCTGCTGCCGGGAAGAAAAAGCATTCAAGGCACAAGCTGAAAAGCCGCACCGTCCCGATGCTGGTCATGGTCTCCCCGGTCACGCTATGGATGATATTCCTTATCGCGCTGCCTCTTGCCTATGTGCTGTTTATAAGTTTTTGTACCACAGACCCGATTACTCATAACATACAGTTGGAGTTTTCTCTTAAAAACTACGCGCAGCTTTTCGACCCATTGTACCTCGGCATATACGCCAATTCCCTGCTCGTAGCGGCGATTTCCACTATAGCATGCATACTGCTGGGTTACCCGTTCGCCTATTCCATGGCGAACGCGGGGAGAGTACGGAAGACATTAATGATGGTGCTTTTGATGCTGCCCTTTTGGACTAATTCGCTCATCCGAATATACGGCTGGAGTACCATACTCGAAAAAGGCGGCGTATTGAACAGCATGCTTCAGGGGCTCGGCCTCATTCAGGAACCGCTTGAAATAATGTATACTCCTTTCGCGGTAATACTCGGCATGGTGTATACGCTCTTTCCGTTCATGGTGCTTCCCATATTTACTTCTATAGACAAGCTCGACCGCACGCTATTGGAGGCGGCGAGCGATTTGGGGGCAAAGCGCGGGCGCGCGTTCTGGCATATAACGCTGCCGCTTACCGCGTCGGGCATATTCGCGGGCAGCATAATGGTGTTTATACCTGTGCTCGGTTTCTTCTTCGTGGCCGACCTCATGGGCGGAGGAAAGCAGCAAATGATCGGCAACCTTATAGAGCGCCAGTTTAAAGAAGCTTACAACTGGCCTTTTGGCGCTGCGCTCTCGATAGTTCTCATTGTGCTCACATTAGTAATGGTGAGGATATACACACGAACGAGCGGCGGCGAGATGAAAAATCTTTTATAGCAGGAGGTCCTGGTGAAAAAACAGCGTAAGATTGCATTGATGAAAACTTCATCTATTATATACTCGGGCCTTATATATATTTTTCTTTATCTTCCGATAATAGTTATTATCGTGTTTTCCTTCAACACATCAAAGCGCAACATCGTATTCGAGGGATTCACGCTGGACTGGTATTCGAAGCTTTTCCAGAATACGGCGCTGCT
>CAZJOS010000228.1:0-4074 GCA_964547655.1 uncultured Christensenellaceae bacterium | reverse complement strand
TTATGCTGCATTGAAAACCCCTGCCCCGCGTGATAGAATAAACTATATTTATACAGCAATCCATGAAATAAAATCCGGAGGCTATCATGAAGATACTCCACACATCAGACTGGCACATAGGCCACGCGCTTTACGGCAAGAAGAGAAACGAGGAGCACGAGAAGTTCCTTATTTGGCTTTGCGGTGAAATAAAGAAAAGAAACATAGGCGCGCTCATAGTATCGGGGGACGTGTTCGACACAAACGCCCCGGGAGGGGCGGCGCAGAAGATATACTACGATTTTCTCACTTCCCTGCTCGGTACATGCTGCAAAACAGTGATAATTGTGGCGGGCAACCACGACTCGCCGGGGCTGCTCGAAGCGCCCGCGGGCGTGCTCGAAAGGCTGAGCATTTATACCATAGGCCTCGCTTCCGAGCCGCTAAGGCATTTAATAACCATGCCCGGGGAAGACGGGGCGCCGGAGGCCATATGCTGCGCCGTGCCGTACCTTCGCAAGAACGAGATGGTCAGGATGGAAGACGATTTGGTTTCCTCCGACGAAAAGATAATATCCGCGACCGCGGGGTTTTACCGGAGCGTTACGGACGAGGCGCTGAAACTGAGGGACAGCCTCGGAAAGAATCTCCCGATAATAGCGACAGGGCACCTGTTCGCCCAAGGAGTTACGCGCACCGAAGGCGACGGCGTGAGGGAGCTTTACGTGGGCAGCCTCGGGCAGGTGGGGGCGGATATATTCCCGGAGGAGCTCGATTACGTTGCTTTGGGGCATATTCACGGCGAGCAGAGCGTGATGGGAAAAGAGAACATACGCTATTGCGGCTCGCCTCTGCACATGAGCTTTTCGGAGCTTAACAGGAAGAAGTACATAATCGAGATAGACAGCGGCGATATGAGCGCCCAAAAAATTGAAGTGCCCGTGTTCCAGAGCATGAAAGCGATAAGCGGCGATTATTCGGAAATAATGGAACAGCTGAAAGCATCGGCCGATGACGACGTATGGATAGAGGCGAGGTATACCGGTAAAGAGATACTGCCGTCGCTGTCCGCCGACATATTCGCGGCGATGAAAGACGCAAAAGCCCAGATACTCGGCATACGGAACGACGCCGTACTTTCGAGCATACTCGAAGCGGCTTCCGGGGAAACGCTGGACACATTGAAAGTGCAGGACGTTTTTATGCGCTGCATAGAAGGGAACACGCTGAGCGATGCGCACAGGCAGGAGCTTATAGACTGCTTCAACGAGATACTCACCGGTATCGAGGAGGCGGGATAATGCGCATAGAAAGAATCGTTATCGAAAATATAAACTCGCTTACGGGCAGGTTCGAGATAGACTTGACCGACGGCAGATATTCCGAAGGGCTTTTCGCCATAGTCGGGCCTTCGGGAGCGGGCAAGACGACCGTGCTCGACGCCGTCTGCCTCGCGATGTACGGAGAGACGCCGAGAATAGGCACCATAAGCGAAACGCAGGATGAGATAATGAACAAGAACCGCGGCGAATGCCTCGCGGAAGTGGTATTCGTTTCGCGCGGGAAGAGGTATAAGGCGTCGTTTTCGCATAAACGAGCAAAGGGAAAAAACCCGTACGGACAGGTAAAGCGCGAAATAACGGAAATAGGCGCGGACGGTACGGGAGTAATAATAGCTTCTATGATAAAGGAAGCGAACGAGAAGATAGAGGAGATAACGGGGCTTTCATACAGCCAGTTTACGCGCTCAATTATGCTCGCGCAGTTCCGGTTCGCCGAATTCCTGAAAGCGGACTCCAACGAACGCGCGGAGATACTCGAGCAGATATCGGATATGGACATATACCGCAATATATCGGCCGCGGTGTATGAGCGGGCAAAGCGGGAGAAAACGGGCCTCGAAGAGCTTAAGACCAGGATGCAGCTTCTAAAAGTATTCGACTCGGGTCAGATAAAAGCGCTGGAGCAGGAGCAGGCAATGCTTGCGTCCCTGGCGGCGCTTCACAGCTCTCTTCGCGAGCGGTTTATATCCTGCCGCGGCATTGCGGAAAAGCTGCAAAATTACCGGGCGGAACTGGAAACCTATCAGAAAGACCAGCCCGCGCTTGAAAAAGAACTCGGCGAAAAGGCAAAGCAGTTTGAGCAGGCGGAACAGAACGAGAAACAGGCAAAAACCGCACTGACGGAGTTGCAGAAAACGCTGAAGACCGTGAGGGAGCTGGACAGGAATATCGCGGAGCAAGGTAAGGACATAAAGCGGCTTGATGGCGAAACGGCTGAGGACGCCAAAAAGATTAGTGCGCAAAAGCACGGCATTTTGAGCGTATTTAAGAAGTATGCGCCGGACGCGGACAACGATGAATATAAGCGCATGTTTGAGACTGAAGACATAGGCGGAGAGCTGCGCGCGGGAGCAAAGCAGGAGCTTGAGGGCGCGCAGGCAAAGGAAAAAGAAGTGCAGCGCGAAATAAGCGCGGCGCTTCAGGGTAAAGACGAAAGCTATTGGCACAGGAGAGCCGACGCGCTGAAGATACTTCTCCCGGCGGCGCAGGCGCGCGAAGAGATAAAACAGGCGGGCGAAAAACTCGAAGAGCAGCATAAGAAGCACGAAGAGCTTTTAAAGGCGGCAGCCGGGCTTGAAGCGCGTGAGAAGGAGACAGACGAAAGGCTGGTATACGCGCGGCTTGAGGAAAAGTTCGGCGACGAGCGCAGGAAGCTGGAGGCCGGCAAGCCTTGCCCGCTGTGCGGGGCGACAGAGCACCCGCTTAAAGGCAGGCCTGTCGATGCGGCCTTTCTTGAAGAAGCGCAAAAGCAAAAGGCGGAGATATCGGAACGTATAAGGCAGGCGCAGCGGGAAATTGCCGCAAGCGGCAGCCTGATTGCAGAACTGGAGAAAACGATAAACGAGAAGACGCAGTTTGTGGGGGAGAAGGAGAAAGAGCTGGCCGCCATCGGCGGCGGCGCGGAATACGGAGAAATGACCGCCGGGCAGGCGGCGGAGCAGCTTGCCGGGGCGGAGGGAGTAATGCGCGGATATACCGCGCTGCTGGGCAGGCTCAATTCGGCTAAGGATGAAGTGATGGCAAAGACAGCTAAACTCGCGGGCGTGGATATAGACGTAACGTCAATAAACGCGGCGAAACAGGCGATAAAGGAGACAGAGCGGCAGACCGCGGTCAGGCTGAAACAGAGGGAGGAAGCCGCGAAGCTTTACGGGCAATCGAGGCAGGAGCGCATTAAGCTGTTCGGCGAGAAGGACGCCGACTCGGAAGAGCAGAAGGCGCAGGAGCTTTCCGAAAACGCGCAGAAGCAAAAGGAAGCAAGCGCCAGGCAGAAGGAGAGCGCGGAGAGGGCATTCGAGCAGAACAAAAAGGACATAGCCCGCACGCAGGAACATATAACAAACGAGAGCCGTATGCTCGGCGTGCAGTATAACGACTTAAGGATAAATGTTCTCGAAGCAAAAGAAGCGGGATATCCCGAAAACGAAGAGATAAAAGCGCTGGCGGAGAGCTTTACCGAAGCGGCGGAGGAATTCAGAGAGGCCGCGCCGGAGAGGCCGGACGCATTTGGCGAAGTTATAGATATATTGAATAAACTTTTCTCGGAAGAAACGCTGAGGCAGGGGGCCATAAAGCAGGCGCTTGCCGACAACGCGCGGAACATAGAAGAGATGGGTCAGCTCAAAGAAGGCGCGAAGAAGCAGGAGCAGTTGTGCGCGAAATGGGACAGGCTGAACGCGCTCATAGGCTCGGCGGACGGCATAAAGTTCAGCCGCATGGCGCAGGGGTATACTTTTGAGGCGCTCTTAAAATACGCGAACGTCTGCCTAAAGAGGATGACGGATCAGTATGTGCTGGTACGCGATACTTCAAATAACGCAAAACCGCTTGAGCTTGCCGTGATAGACAACTACAATGCGGGCGACAGGAGGCCGGTTTCCAACCTGTCGGGCGGCGAGAGCTTCCTCGTTTCGCTGGCGCTGGCGCTCGGCATGTCGGAGATGTCTTCCGGCAGGATGCGGATAGACTCTCTTTTCATAGACGAAGGGTTTGCCTCGCTCGACGAAGACTACCTCGAAGCCGCGCTGCAGAC
>CAZJOS010000227.1:0-4075 GCA_964547655.1 uncultured Christensenellaceae bacterium | reverse complement strand
GCTTATTTTCTTGTATTCGTACCGGTCCTTGATGTGTGCGTTATACCATTTGCCAAGTGAACCGGAAGCGATAAATCGATTCCATTCACTCTCAGGAAAATCCGAATACATGTAGACCGAACCGTTTTTCTTGAACCGGACGACAAGGATCTCCCAGTCTGGATCATAGCCGATTTCACTGAAGCAGTTGGATCCCGGAGTGGGCTGCATGTCAACGTCGTCAACATCAAAGAGGCGCAGCGTCGGCGTCGGAATCGCGTTATTGCGCGGCGTCGGCGCCGCTGTCATTTCATGAGTCGTTTTAACGTGAGTGATTACGACATCGCCTGTATTGGTTTGTTGTTTTATTTCGACACATCCCGCCAGTAATAAAAGAATTAAAAGTGAGAATGTGCAGCATGCAATGCGTTTCATCTTAAGATCTCCGTTTCATCGCATCAAACAGCAGCTATGACACGTATCGACTGGCTGCATAAATCATTGCTGGAAAAACTATAAAGAATATTTACTTAATGATACAATATTTTATTATTTTTTACAACAGGCAGTAAACGACCCCCCTGCATTTCTTCAAATAAAAATCCAGCACATAATGCTCTTCTTTGAGATTACTCCAAATTCATTATGTGCTGGATGGTGGGACATAGTAATCTAAATACGAACACTTTCGTGTTTTTTGGCGGGTTTGGGATTACAGTAAGGCTGTGAACATTTTTACAACATCCACGGATAGTTTTGTACCAAGTATCGCTTAACTGACAATATAACAAAGCTAATCATTGCTTTTTCTTTTATTCTTATTGGCTGAATAACTATCTACTCCGGCGCCAATAATCAAGCCTGCCCCAGTTCCGATTCCAATCCACCAGGAGATATTTCCCGTTATAATTAGGCTGCATATGGAACCAAGTGCGGTTCCAAAGATTAAACCCAAACCCGTAAAAGAATACTTTTTACCTCTGTTTTCCTTCATGACTACTCCTTATTGCATATAATCAAATGTATGCTCCGTACCTCTTTTTGTTTGCTTGCTCTTTTTTTAAATTTCAGCCAAAAAAATACCCAAGAATCGGACCTGCAAATATAGCGATATAAATCAAAGAAATCCACGGTTGATAATCTACATAAAACTCTTTAAAAGAAAGACTCCAAGGATGCCTGATTATCACCCAGCCGAACAAATCAAAAACAACGCATATACCCATCCAAATAGCGCCTGTAATCAAAGCTTCCTGAATGGTAGGCTCAACTAAACCTCTCATATACAGCCAGCCAAACAGCGTAAAGAGAATGATATTATAAAGAGGATGCCAAGGTTTGGTTCTCTCGTAACCTTCGCCCATTCCGTTTTCGTCCATTGGTTTCATTTGCAAAATGTAAATATTAAATACTGTATGTAGTATTCCGACAATTGTTACAGCAATATAACAAATCCAAAACCATAACATTGACATTCCGAAATTTTGCAAAATAGCCTCCGAAAATTTATTTGAGCTAATATAATCCGCAATCTAAAATTATTGCTTATGCACGTTATTAGTAACTTACCACTATCTATATTCTTTTCAATTATTTACATTTTAATACACAATGTAGTATAGGTCAAGTAAATTTTTTTATAATTTTGTAATATATTTGTAATTACATTTATATTACACCAAGTTCAGCCCTCGGTTCAATACAGCTACCATCCAGGGCGTTCAAATACGTATGACAATGATAAACGAAAGGTTCTTCTTCCCCTGTAAATCGTTCATAAAAGTCATAAACAATATCCCAGGATGGAATTAATCTGCCTGCGTTCGGGCGGTCTTTTATATTAACAAGCGAGCTGCTAAGCTTTATTTCATGTACGACAACTGAATATTCTTCAACATTTTCTTCCTGATAGGCGTGATTGTAAACCAATTGCTGCTCGATCCTTTCGAGAACATCATCGAAAGTCATGAGTTTAACATTTTTATATAGAACTTTTTCCTGCCTGCCCGCTCCGATAGTGCTGTAAGTGGCGATTCCCTTATCGTCTACAATTATAAACATAAACTCTTTCTCCCATGGCGCCGCGTTAACGGGATCGGGGCTTCCTTTCCATTTATCCCAATCTCCCACATATGAAGACTGCAGTCCATTGCAATCCCGTATGAAACAGAATCCCCACCCCGCCGACGCTGCCTTTTCGTTCTTATAGAATATCGATTTTGTATGATACGACAGCAGCATCATAGGATCGGCATTCAAGCCGCGCATAGCTTGCTCCGCTTGCTTTTGCGCCTCTTCAAGCGGAATGCTCGGATTCATATTTAAAAAATCATTCTTTTCCTGGGTTGTTTCGGCATTCTCTTCGTAAAGCCAGTACCCATCCGAATCTCTTCGATATTGATAGTAGTTGCCATTTAATTGGCCCGCTAAAACCGAATATGTTCCATTATTTTGGCTCCGGCAATATGCTAAGAACATACTTTCATTACTTATATCATCAAAAGAGAACGGCTCATATTGGGCTTTTTCCGGCGCTGTTTTCAAGAGTTCCTGAAGCTCTTGAAGGGTATCCTTAACTTCCGGGCTTTCAGGATCTGCGTTTGTTTGGTAATAGGCTATTTTTTGAATGATTTCCTCCTTTGTCAAAATCGGTTCTTTAAGCCATGGCTCATCCGGATGAAAATAGGTCATGACTTCCTTAAAAGTATTGACGTCAAATATTTCTTTTGATATTTCCATGACGCTGTAACCATCAGTATCGGGTACAATAACCTTCGCGTCCATTTCTAAGTTTAACCCGCTTATTTGTTCCGATTTCTTTATGCTTGACGGCGCATCATAAGGCTGGAATGGCGTTTCTTCAACATTTTCTAAATAGTCAGCGGCTTTTCCGATTACAGCCGCTTTTTCCGGTGTTGGCTGGCATCCGGTAAGAATCGATATCGCTACTAAAATCACTATTGCCAATAATCGTTTCATGTTTTCCTCCGATAATCATTTGGACTACCAACCGCCAAAAATATGGCGGCCGGTAGTCAGGGTATCCTTCATGTTGTCTTAGCACTGAATCTTTGCCTTACACCATTTAGACGAACCTTTTTAATAATGGTTCCTTAGCGTCGGGCTAGAACTTCCAGGTGCCTGTGAGTCCGCACAGAGCGTTGTCCTCCGTTGCGTTGGCCTTTACGTCCACTCTAGGGGGAGGAGGGGGTGAAGTCCAATACGTCTGCCCGCCACTTTCCACCGTAGGAGAGTAAGTTTTAGCATTGCTTAGCTTTGTCGAGGAGTCAACAGCATATGGCCGTACTGTTAGTCTGACCGTATCGTTAAATCTGACGAAATACGAATCTGAACTTGAGGCTGACCATGCAGAATAGGACCTTGAGATATCATGCTTTTTTACTGCTGATGTCGTACTGCTTGCGGCAATTGTTACAGCAATATAACAAATCCAAAACCATAACATTGACATTCCGAAATTTTGCAAAATAGCCTCCGAAAATTTATTTGAGCTAATATAATCCGCAATCTAAAATTATTGCTTATGCACGTTATTAGTAACTTACCACTATTATAACTTATTTGAAAACAAAAAGTAACAGACAAATATCTTATCGAAATTTGTCTGTTACCTGGTAGAGATAAGGGGTCTTCCTTTAAACCACCGCCAACTGCCCGCGTCGTTACCGAGTACTTCCTCCTTCTTGCCCTGTGGAGCCGGGTCGCTAAAAACGTGCCATTAAGGCACGTTTTCTCTTTCTGTTCGCAATAGTCGTCTGTCTTCACTCTCGTTCGCCATACTCCTTTGCTCACAGAGCCTTCAGCTTCGCTTCATCCGCCACTGGCGGCGCTCGCTTCCGGCTTGCTCGCTTCGACTCCCCTTATCGGCAAAAATAATAGGCACCCTTTGGGGTACCTATTATTTTTGGTGGAGTTAGCGCTTCTAAATCCGAACCCGAACCCCTATCGTCTAAAGCATCTTCCACCTGGCTCATCGAAACGGTCTTGGTTCCGTCTTTGTAGTTATATATCAAACACCATCTTATCGTCATAAAGATAGATGGAATTCACAAAAGCGTCTATCAATTTGCTTCTG
>CAZJOS010000226.1:0-4078 GCA_964547655.1 uncultured Christensenellaceae bacterium | reverse complement strand
GTCAACTATTATATTGCGGTTTTTAGAAATTGTCTACTTTTGTGTCTACTGAAATATCTACGGATTTAAAATATCTAAATATAGTACCCATTAACACAGAAAAGCCACCATATATAGTGGCTTTTCATTAATTAATTGGTGGAGGCGAGGGGAGTCGAACCCCTGTCCGAAAGCCCCAGCGTCGGATCTTCTCCGGGTGCAGCACAGGTATTGGTGTTTCCCTCCGTCACGCCCCATGTGCAGGTCATGACGGTCGGTAGCTTCATGGTCCCTTCCCCCGCTCAAAGCTTTGCGAAGGCGGTTCCCCTGGTTAATGATGCCCTGGCCCCGGCGATCAGGGCGCCGCCGGCAGGACATTACACTGCGTTAAGCAGCGTAAGCTAGTTGTTTATTATCTGCAACTAAATTTTAAGTTCCGGATTTTTAACGCAGCACTCCGGGACTGCGACCCGCTTATCCGGCTCCGGCAACCCCCGTCGAAAGCCAATTACGCCCCCATGAGCTTCGCTTGTCGAAAACCTTCGGTTTCCGCCATTTTTCCGGCTTTGCTTGTTCCTCCCCCACACTAGATTGTGAGTCTTACTTTTTAGCTTGGCAATCTAGTGTCGGGTCGAAGCTGCGCAAAACCGTAAGGTGTGAGCTGCGCGTTGCTGGGGTCCCCGTAAAGCCTTTGCTTTACGGGGCATTCATAGCCCGCCTTGCTCACAAATTTCAATTTATCTTACACCACTTGTCTATCATATAACAATATTTTAAACTTGATAGTGCTATCTCGCCATCTTTCTGGCTATCTCTTTCTTTCTCTCGGCGTCTTTTTCCGCTATATCCTGGCGCTTGTCGTAAAGCTTCTTGCCCTTTGCCGCGCCTATCTCGAGCTTTACCTTTCCTTTTTTAAGGTATACCGAGAGAGGTATCAGCGTAAAGCCTTTTTGTGCGACGAACGTTAAAAGCTTTACTATTTCCCTCTTGTGCAGCAGCAGCTTTCTCGTTCTGAGCGGCTCCTGGTTAAACACGCTTCCCTTTTCGTAAGGGCTTATGTGCATGTTATGTATAAAGGCTTCTCCGTCCTTTATACGCACGAACGCGTCTTTTATATTAGCCTTCCCGGCCCGTATAGATTTTACTTCGCTGCCGACAAGCGCTATCCCTGCTTCGTACTCTTCTTCTATAAAATATTCATGGTGCGCTTTTCTGTTCTTTATAAGCACCTTGACCGCTTCGCTCACAAAATCACCCCGGTCTACCGCTTCGAAGGATTCGATTTCTTTGAATTCCTGCCGTCAGCCGGTTCGAACTCTATCCTCGGAGGATACACGCTCACGCTCACTACCTTAACGCGCATTTCGTCGCCTAACGATACTTTACGGCGCGTGCGCTCCCCTATGACGCAGTACATTTTTTCGTTGTAAACATAGTAGTCGTCTTTCAGGGATGATAATGGTATCACACCCTCGACTGTATTGTCAAGCTCAGCGAAAATCACATTTTTTGTTACTCCGCTTATGATTCCGTCGTACTCTTCGCCCTCTTTGCCGCGCATGAACTCGGCCCGTTTCATGTCGTCAACGGCGCGTTCCGCCTCCATTGCGAGGCGCTCTCTTATGCTCGACTGCCTTGCCGCCTCGTCAACCATTTCTTCCAGCGAAGCTGACATCTTTTCAGTCAGCTTGCCTTGCAGGTCATACTTGACTATCCTGTGCACCATCAAATCGGGGTACCTTCTTATCGGCGAAGTAAAGTGGCAGTAATACCGGAACGACAGCCCGAAGTGCCCCATACACTCGGGCGAATACTCCGCTTTTTTGAGCGAGCGCAGCATTATCTGGTTCACTATGTTCTCGTGCGGCTTGCCCTTTATATCTTTCAGTATATTCTGCAGCGCCTTGGGATGTATATTTTCAGCCTTTCCCTTCATCTTCCCGAAATTCGAATAGAACGCGGCAAACGCCTGCATTTTCTCGTTGTCCGGCTGCTCGTGTACGCGGTAAACGAACGGTATCTCTTTCCAGAAATATTCCTCGGCCACGGTCATATTCGCCGCAAGCATGAACTCTTCTATCAGCCTCTCGGCCTCGCCCCTCTCGCGCGGGCCTAAGCCCGTGACTTTCCCCTGCTCGTCGAACTCAAAATGCGTTTCTTCTATGTCGAAGTCTATGCTGCCCTTTTCTTCGCGCCTTTCGCGCAAAAGGCCCGCGAGTTCCCTCATTACCGTCAGTTCTTCCGTTATATCGCGGTATTTTTTGATGAGCGCTTTGTCGCCCGCAAATATCGCGTTTACGTCGGAATATGTCATCCTGCGATTCGACTTTATTATGCTCTCGGCGATTTTCGACTTCAGCACCTTGCCGTCTTCATCGATAGTCATTACACACGAAAGCGTCAGCCTGTCTTCATCCTCCGAGAGCGAGCATATCCCGTTCGAAAGCGCCTTGGGGAGCATGGGTATAACCCTGTCGGCAAGGTAAATGCTCGTGCCGCGGAAGAGCGCTTCTTTGTCGAGAGCGGTCTTTTGGGTAACATAGTGCGAAACGTCGGCTATATGCACCCCGAGTTCATATCCATTATCAAGCTTCTTTACCGATACCGCATCGTCTAAGTCTTTTGCGTCGGCCCCGTCTATAGTAAATACGGTCAGCTTTCTGAAATCTTCCCTGCCTTTAGCGTTTATCTTCTCTTTCGAGAGCTTCTCCGCTTCTTTCTCGGCCGCCTCAGGGAACGCTCCCGGCAGGTTGAACCTCTTTACAGCGCTGTCCACTTCCGCCTTGCTTTCGCCCGCCGTACCGATAACCTGGGTAATGCTTCCTTCGGGGCTTTGCTCGCCCCTGGCCCGTTTCTCTATGACTACTACTACCTTCTGCCCGCTTTTAGCGCCCCCCATAGCTTTTTCGGTTATGTATATATCCTCTATCCTGTCGTCGTCGGGTATTACAAACCTGCCGTCCAGCGTTCCCACTATCTCTTTTATGCCGCTCTCGAGTATCTCGGTAACTTCGCCCTCTCTTCTCCTCCCGCCGCCGGCGGGATTAGTCAGTTTTACGACAACGAGGTCGCCGTTCATCGCGCCCGCCTTTTTGTCGGCGGGTATGAATATGTCGCCTTCGTTGTCAAGCAAAAACGCGAATCCGAGCCTTTTTACTTCCAGCCTTCCCGTAAACTCGCCGAACTTCCCGGGCGCGTAGAGCTTGCCTTTTCTCGAGTAAAGTATTTTTCCTTCGCCCGCAAGCTCTTTTACAGCCTGCCGTGCCTCCGATATATCGGCTTCCGTCCCCAAATCCCGGGCAAGCTCGTCGAAATCGGCCTTTTTATCGTATGAAGACAGCTTTTCTAATATTTGTTCTTTTATATCCATCTTTTCTCCTGTCATCTGTTATCGGCGCTTCTGCCACCCCAAAAAGTCTCACGGCTTTTTGGGGATAGAATTATTTTACCCAAAAACTTTAGGTAAATAAAAACGCCTTGCCGAAACCCGGAAAGGCGTAAACGACTCAATACTTTACCTGCCTTACGGCGTTGCCGTCGGCGACACGGTCGGCTCGACCGTAATGCTCGGCGACGGGCTCGGATTCACAAGCACAGGCGGCTCCGAAACGGTAGTCGTCGGCGCAGGCTCGATAGTACCGCCTTTCATTATATATACCTCGACCAAAACGAGCCCAACGGCAAGTATCATGATGCCCACCGCAGAGATCTTCGTCAGCTTCTTCAGAGTTTTTTCATAGCTCTTCGCCTTCGACTTTCCAAGAAAAGTCTCCGCGCCTCCGGCTATTTCCCCCGGAAGCCCCGCGCTCTTTCCCGACTGCAGCAAAACCACTGCGACAATAAAAACGGAAAAAAGGCAGAGGACTATTTCGACCACAAGTATAAAAGTGTCCATCACTACCTCCTAAATATACAGCAGTCGTATTCTAACATGCAGTAAAACAAAAATCAAGCAGAATATCTTTTATAATACAGCCTGAAAATTGCAAGTTTAATTGCCCACCATATAATACCAGTTACGTTTTAGCTGCAAACATTTCATTGGCCGACCTGTATCCAAACATACGTCTTGGGTAATTGTTCATCCAGCACTCTATAC
>CAZJOS010000225.1:0-4147 GCA_964547655.1 uncultured Christensenellaceae bacterium | reverse complement strand
ATGAAAAGCTGCGCGATTTGGCCCAAAGCCGACTGGAATCTCTTCAGGGAAAATGAGCTGGATACGCTTATCTGTTCCTGCTAAATGAAGTGCCGGCATACATCTTGTCTCTTTTTACTAATACGTGTATAATTATTTCATGAGCTTTCAGCTAAAAGGAGACTGGAAATGTCGACGAAAACACTTCAGCAGCGGTTATTTAAAGCTCCCGATTTTGAAACTTTTGTTGAGGAAAACTCCGATTTATTAACTCCGTTGTCGCTTTGTGATTATCTGGCCGGTCTGCGCAGAAAATCAGGCCTGTCCATCGGACAAATCGTCCTTCGTTCCAACATCGACCGCACCTACCTGCACCAGATACTTAACGGAACGCGAAAACCGTCCCGCGACAAGCTTATACAGCTGGCGTTCGGCTTTGGACTCGATGACGACGGTACGCAGGAACTCCTAAAAGCCGCGCAGATGAGCCCGCTTTATCCCCGTATCGTTCGCGACGCCGCGATTCTTCGCTGTCTCCACGACGGCAAGCGCTTTGACGAAACGGAGGAGCTTTTGTTAAGGATGAGTCTGACGCCTCTTGGCGGGGAGGATAAACATGGATGACGCTTATATTGAAAGCATTTTAACAGAATGCGGCAGTACGCGTTTTCCTGAAGGATTTTTGAGGGATTATGAGGTCATTGAGTGCCTTGCTCATAATGATGCCGGTGAAACGCTGCTCGTTACTAACAAGCAGACGCACAGTCATTTCGTGGCAAAGTGCTATACCGATCAGACACTTCTTTCCCGTGTAACTGAAGCGGATATTCTTAAAAAGCTGGAACATCCCGGCCTGCCGCGATACGCGGGCGAATACCAAAGCGGAATGCTGTGCGTTGTGCGTGAATATGTGGAAGGTATACCGCTTGATCGATACGCAGCACAGAATGAACTGACGGAAGAGCAGGCGGCCTCTTTGATTATTTCGCTTTGTGACATTCTCTCTTATTTGCATGCGCAAGCGCCGCCGGTGATACATAGGGATATCAAGCCGCAGAACATCATCATTGATAAAAAGGGTCATTTGCATTTGATCGATTTTGGGATTTCCCGCGTCTACGACAAAGACGCGAAGGAGGACACAGTATGCTACGGTACCCGGCACTTTGCGGCGCCTGAACAATACGGCTTTGCTCAGACGGACAATAGAGCCGATATATTTTCACTTGGCGTGCTGCTGGGCTGGCTTTTGACCGGTGAAAGCGATCTGAAAAATATTCATAACAAGATATCAAACAGCAGATTGCTGCGTATCGTTAAAAAATGTACGGCCTTCACCCCCGAAAAGCGCTATGCAAATGTCAATAAGATTAAGGCTGACCTGCTTAATGTGGATAGACATCGGCAAAAACGGGCCGTCAGATGTGCATGTACTTTGCTTGCGTGTGCGGCGTGCTTGTGCGCCGGGTTTGCGGTAGGGCGTTATACTGACTTTACGCCCGCGTTTTCGGCCTCTTCGGTTGTCGTTTTTAAAGACCCGCTGGTAGAGGAGGCAGTCAGGCTTGCGCTCCATAAAGACCTTACCGAGTCAATTGAAGAAAAGGATTTGTTGAGCGTTACCGAACTCTACATTTACGGTGACCGGGCTGCCGAAAGCTTACAGGTATTTGATGGTTTAGGTCAGCATATGGCGCTGAATGACGGTGTGATTAAAAACGGAGGCATAACTTCGCTGAGAGATCTGGCAAAGCTCAAAAATCTTAAAGTGATTCGCATAGCGCTGCAGGACATTACCGACCTTTCGCCGCTATCCGGCCTAACGGCACTGGAGACTGTAGATCTGCGGCACAATCCTGTTGCGGATGTATCTCCGCTGGCATCTTCGCCGGCGCTTCGAGAACTCTGCCTTTTTGAAACACGTGTGTCCGATCTGTCTTCGCTTTCTGTCTGCACTATGCTGGAAAACGTATCGGCGGGGAAAACACGAATAACATCCATGACAGCCTTTGAAGGCATAGAAAGCATCAGGAGCCTGTCCTTAACTGATACTCCGCTGCAAACGCTGTCCGGCGTCGAGAAGCTTGCGGGGCTGGAAAAGATCGACCTCTCAAACGTAGCTGACGGAGACCTACGGCCGCTTTTGGCTTTGCAGGGGCTTAAGGAAGTATATCTTGGAGAGGCGCTTCGGCAAGCGGCAGAGGAAAATCTGAATCAAGCTGTATTCAGTATCGTCTATTCATAACGGATAACCCGCGCCAGTATATAAAGCCTTTATCTAATAAAATTTAGCTTACCGATACACGCACACTTTCTGCCCTGTTGTGAAATTCCCTTTAAAATGATACTATTAGTACAAATATATCGTTGTTTGTCATACGGATAAACTGATCACCTTCATTCACCGGCGTATTTTGGAGAATATAATATGCAAACCAAAACGATTCACACACCGGCAGGCGCGGCCGGAGATTTAACAAAAGCTGAGCTGGTAATAAAAAACGGAAATGTTGTAAACGTATTCACAAAGGAGATATATACAGCCGATATTGCGGTCAGCAACGGCGTGATCGCCGGGGTGGGGCGGTACGAAGGCGCGACTGAGGTGGACGCTTCCGGTAAATACGTATGCCCCGGCCTCATAGACGCCCATGTACATATAGAATCGTCGCTGGCTGTGCCGCGCGAGTTTGCGCGCGCCATACTGCCGCACGGCACCACTGCCGTTATCGCAGACCCTCATGAGATTGCGAACGTCTGCGGGCTAAGGGGCATCCGCTACATGCTTGACCAGGCAAAGCATTCGCCTGCGCATATTTTCTTTATGGCTCCGTCCTGTGTTCCCGGCCTTAAGGCAAACGAGCTTAAAAAGATCGCCGGATCCGATGAAAGGATCATCGGCCTGGCGGAAGTTATGGACTATAATGCGGTTTTACGCAAAGATACGGAGATGATGGAAAAGCTGCGCGCTTTTTGCGGCCGCATTGCCGACGGCCACGCGCCGGGGCTGACGGGCAGCGGGCTTAATGCCTATTGCGCTAACGGAATAGCCACGGATCACGAATGTTCCACGGCGGAAGAGGCGCTGGAAAAGCTGAGGCTGGGCATGTATATACAGGTGAGGGAAGGCTCGGCCGCAAAAAACCTGGATGAAATAATAAAAGGACTGCTTCTTAAGAAAACAGGCTTTAATAGGTGCTTATTCTGCACTGACGACAAGCATTTGGGCGAGATAAGAGAAAAGGGGCATATAGACTGCAACATAAGAAGAGCCAATGAACTCGGGGTCTCCCCGGTCGATTCCATATGCATGGCAACCATAAACGCGGCGCAATGCTACAACCTGCGCGGGCTGGGCGCGATAGCGCCGGGGTACTGCGCCGATCTCATACTTTTAAAAGACCTGGACGCATTTGAAATAGACAGCGTTTTTGTACGGGGAAAGCCGCTTTCAGATATTATGGAGTTTTATCCGGAAGCGCCGGATTACTGCGATAAGGCGGTATGCAATACCGTAAACACGGGCAGGGTTAGCATAGACGACTTAAGAATACCCATGCAAGGCGCCAGCGCGGCAATAATAAAAACCATACCGGGACAGATACTTACCAGGAAGATCACGGCTGAGGTGCGCGCCCAGGACGGTGCCTTTGTTCCGGATGAGAGATACGCAAAGCTTGTTGTAGTGGAAAGGCACCATGCGACGGGAAACATCGGGCTTGGCATCGTGGAAGGCTTCGGTATCGTAAACGGCGCCATAGGCAGCACGGTATCGCACGACGCGCATAACATAGTTGCGGCCGGAGATAACGACAGGGATATTCTGCTTGCTATAGAAGAGCTTAAACGGGCCGGGGGCGGCTTTACCGCAGTCAGCGGCGGCAGGGTGCTTGAAACGCTCGAACTCCCTGTTGCGGGGCTCATGAGCGGCCAAAGCGCTGCGGATATCGAGAAAAAATCAGAAAGCATCAAGGAAAGCGCTTCTGCGGTCTGTAAAAAAACAGGATCGGATCCTTTCATGGCATTGTCTTTTTTATCGCTGACGGCAATCCCGGAAATACGGCTGACCGACGAGGGCCTGTTCGATGTGGGTTCGGCGCAATATATCCGCATCAACTGATGCTGTAAAATGCGCAGTGGCCTTATGCAGCGTACCGTGCGCTTTAATATA
>CAZJOS010000224.1:0-4167 GCA_964547655.1 uncultured Christensenellaceae bacterium | reverse complement strand
CCTACGTCGCTTCCCTCATAAAGCACATTCGATTTTCCGATGGTAAAGTCTGCACCATCGCCGTATATCCTCATAACCTTCCTGCGGCTGGAGCGCATGTAAAACACTCCGTACGTATCCGCCATATGCCTGACAGCGGTATCGTACATCGCCGTATCGGCGGGCTCTATTATGGTTATATCAGGTATGGTGCGCATGAGCCCCATATCCTCAAACGGCATATGCGTGCCGCCGTTGGCCGCTGCCGTAACGCCCGCGTCGCCGCCAATTATCTTAACGTTAAGATCCTGATACGCGCACGACAGGAACACCTGGTCGAACGCGCGCCTCGTGGCGAACGTGCCGAACGCGTGCAAAAACGGTATGATCCCCGTCGCCGACATTCCTGCGCACATTCCTGTGGCGTGCGCTTCCATTATGCCGCAGTTGATTCCTCTTTCAGGGAAAGCTTCGTAGAAGCGCCTGGTGCCCATAGAGTACTGAACGTCGACGTCCACGGCAATTATCTTGTCGTTTATCTTCGCCTGCGCGATGAGCGCGTCGCAGTACGCGGCGCGCATTTCCCTGTCGTCTATCCTGAATGTATCAGCCAAGATGCTCATAGCTCTTCTCCAGCCTTTTATCTATCTCCGCTATCGCGGACTCCGCCATTTCGTGCGTTATCACCATGTAGTGGTTGAAACCGTCTGTCTCCGCGAAATTGCATCCATGCCCTTTTTCCGTGTTTAATATGACAGCGAACGGCGCCTCCCGCTTCGCTTTATCGAGCGCTTCGTATATCTCTTTAACGTCGTGGCCGTTTACTTCTATGGCGTCGATGCCGAACGCCATGAACTTGTCTTTTAAGCTGAACGGCTCGCATATATCCCTGGTGAACCCGTCGAGCTGGCGCTTGTTGTCGTCCACTATTATCACGAGATTGTCCGGCCTCCTGTGGGCTATAAACTGTATCGCCTCCCAGTTCTGGCCCTCCTGCAGCTCCCCGTTGCCCACTATTGCGTAAACAGTGCTCTTTATGCCCTGCATGCTGTTTCCAACGGCCACTCCTGTGGCGAGCGACAGCCCCTGCCCCAATGAACCGGTGCTTATATCGATGCCGTTCGTCTTCAGGCGGTCGCAGTGGCTGGGGAGTTTCGTTCCGCCCGCGTTAAGGGTCTTTAACTCTAATTTATCAAAAAATCCCCTATACGCGAGCGCCGCGTACAGTGCCGGGCCGCAGTGCCCCTTCGAGAGCACTACCCAATCGCGGTCTTTCTTCTTGCTGTTCCTGGGGTCTATGTTCAACACTTCGGTATACAGCACCGCAAGCAGGTCGCATATCGACATGCTCCCGCCTATATGCCCGTAACCCGCGGCCTCCATAGCCCGTATAGTGAGCTTCCTTATTTCGGCCGCAGCGGCCATGGCTGCCTTAACATCCATCGCGTTTCCCCTTAGAGAGTATAATACTTATAAGGCCGCGCTTCTTCCTGAGCGGCTTATCCTCGTAACTGTCGAGGTATACTTCCCGGTGTTTTTTGGACGAATCTATAGCCGCAAGAGCGAATTTCAGCACTTCCCTGCCGCGCTCGCCCGAGAGCACAGGCTCGCGGCCGTTCTTTATGGCTTCAACGAAATCCTTTGTCGACGCCTCGAACGAATCCGCCCAGTCGTGCTTTACATCCCAGTATTCTTTTATCTTGCCGTCACGGTACATGACTACCGGCGCGACGGAGGGCAGCATGCAGGCGGTGCAGCGCGTTACCCATATAACGCCCCGCGATCCGGTTATCTCGAGCCTTTCGTCGCACGTATAGTACTTGCTCTGCACGTACATCTCGTCCGAGTTCATTATGTCCCATACCCCGTACAGCTTTTTATCTTTGTGCTTCCACATGATCACGGCGGGCACGTCGTTATAAAGCCCGGGCGCTACAGGCGTCTCGTCTATCCACGCGGCCACCTTTTCCACGTCGCCCAGCATATACATTATTGTGGAAAACTTGTGATAGCCGTCGTCGAATACGGTGGGCCCTCCTCCCGACAGAGTATCGTTAAGCCTCCACGCCCACGATGTCCTGCCTATTTCCCATCCTGTTTCCTTTATATCTTTGTCTACGCAGGCGCAGCCGGTCTTTGCCTTTTTTGTTACTGCTGGCATATTGCGAGAGGCAAGTGTAGCGTTGTTCATCTTCAGTCTTATGCCCTGCGGATTCCCTATCTCGCCGTCGTCAATCATCTTCTTAACAAGGCGGTATGGCGGGTAAAAAACGAAGTTTTCGAATACCTTCAGCTTGACGCCGTTGTCTTTCGCCGCTTTTATCATGGAGTCGCATTCAGCAAGATTCATGGCCATGGGCTTCTGCACTGAAACATGTTTGCCTGCTTTGCAGGCTTTTACAGCATATTCGCAGTGAAGGTGGTGCGGCAGAAGCAGTTCGACCGCCGTTACCGTACTGTCGGCGAGAACATCTTCGAAGCCTGCGTATATCTTTGGTATGCCGTGCTCTTTCGCGAACTTCTTTGCAGCGGCATGGTTTATGTCGCAAACGCCCCACAGTTCGGCGTCGGGGTTATCCCTGTAACCCGCCGTATGCAGCGTCGCTATCCTTCCGCATCCCACTATCACGAATTTCATCCTGCCCATCGGTATCACCTCACACAGATCGAGCGTTTCAAACGGTCTCTTCTTTTATCGCGGCGTCATACCCCGCCCTTTTTTCCTCCATATATGCGGGTATAGGTACGTCCCACCAACCGAACGCCTTGCCTCCCGAATCGGGATGCTCCCTTTCAACGTTAACGTTTATCAGCGCCGGCTTTCTCAACTCTATAGCTTCCCCCAGCGCGTCCGTTATTCCTTCGATCGAGCTTTCGTCGTATGCCTTTATGCCGAACGAGCGCGCTATGGCCGCAAAATCGGGGCTGTAGACCTCTTCTTCGCGCATGAAGTCGTTGCCGAAGGCAGTCTCCTTCCCGAGGGCGTCTATCTGCAGGTCCTTAATCGCCATCCAGCCGCTGTTGTTCGCCAGCAGTATGACGACCGGGATATCGTATTGCGCCATCGTAGAAAGCTCCTGCATTATCATCATGAAATCCCCGTCTCCCAGGAAAGCGACGACCGGGCGCCCCGGCGCCGCGAGCTTCGCGCCCATAGCGGCGGGCACAGCCCAGCCCATCGTCGAGAACCCTCCCGTAGTCAGGTTGCAGTACGGCTGTTTGTAGCAGTACTCCTGAAACAGCTGCGCCTGCGTGTTGCCGGAAGACGTGGATATTATAGCGTCGTCAGGGAGCGTATCGCCAAGCAAGCCCACAAGCTGCGATATAGTGACTCTATCCGTCTTCCGCGCCCTTACTCCTTCGATGTACGAGAACCACTCCCGCCTCAGTTTCAGTATTTCTTCAAGGTATTTTTTATTAATCTTAAATGAAGTGTTCAGATCCAATATCTGCTTTATGGCATCGGTAACGTCGGCAATTATGCCCACGTCGGCTCCGTAGTTCTTTCCTATCTCGGCAGCGTCTATATCGATATGTATAAGCTTCGTATCGGGGAAGTTGAACGCTATGCCTTTACGGTATGAGCATGTAGTCTCGTCGGCAAACCTTGTGCCGAGCGCGAGTATAACATCCGCCTCCCTGCATATTTTCAGCCCGATAGGCGTTCCCTTTGAGCCGGTATGGAAGCAGTACTGCGCGTGAGTCTCGGTTACTGTGCCTTTTGCCGCAAGCGTCGTTACTATCCCGGCGCCCCACTTTTCGGCAAGTTCAGTAATGAGCCCGCCCGCTTTGGCGCGCAGCGCCCCGCCTCCGGCGAGTATCACGGGCCGCTTCGCGGTCTTCATCAAAGCCGCGGCCTTCTCTATATAAGCGCTGTCGGCGCATGGTTTTGACTCCGTCTTTTCTTTCGTAACGTCGGCCAGTACGTATTCGCAATATTCCGCCTGAACGTCCATTGGCAGCGCTATTACGCACGGGCCGCAGCGCCCTGTCGTCATTTGATTAAAAGCGCGCCGCATTATCCGCGGCAGCTGCCGCGCTGACTCGGCGCGCCAGCTTCTCTTTGAAAGAGGCTCGAGGCTCCTAATTATGTTACTGTCCTGATAGCGCTCCACCTCCTGCAGCACTCCTGTGCCCTTCATGTGTACGTGCGTGTCTCCGCACAACGCAAGAAAAGCCGTTGAGTCT
>CAZJOS010000223.1:0-4167 GCA_964547655.1 uncultured Christensenellaceae bacterium | reverse complement strand
GGCCAGCAGCCGCAGGGCGGCATGTATGGCGGCGAGCCGAAAAAATCTAAAAAATGGCTTTTGATAGCGCTGAGCCTCGTTGCGGTACTGGCAATAGCGGCAGTGCTGATATTCGTGGTTTTTGGGAACAACAGCCAGCCCGTGATATCGCAAAGCGAACTGCCGTTTAAAGGCGACACAATACAGACGCAATTTGCTAATAATGCCGTAAAAGTCATTTCCAACGCGTTCGAAGGGCTCGGAGGCGAAGAGGGCGATGCTAAAGACATAGCAAAGCAGCCGTTTGATGCAACGATGGATATGACCGCCAGCGTGATGGGGCAGACGGTAAACGTTACTATGGACGCGGCGTACGACAGCGAGACGCTCGGTTTGAACATCAACGCTATGGGCGCTTCCATTAAAATGGCGCTTCTTGAAGACGTGCTTTATATGGATATGCCTGGCGAGGTAACAGGGCTCGATTTTAATTCATCCGCCGATCTTTCAAAACCCATGACGCTGGAAGAAAGGTTTATGGCGCTTAGTGAAAGCCTTAACGTGCAGCAGAGCACGCTTACCGAGGAAGATTATATCGCCATCGCCGAGCTGTTTTTAAACAGCATAGATGAGAAGTGTTTCGATAACAGCGCAGATAATCCAACGTTAACGATGGATAAAGGCGATGTTGCCGCCGCATTAAAAACTTTTGCCGGAAAGCTAAATGAAAACGCGGAATTAAAAGCGAAACTTGAAGAATATATCAAAATCAACTCCGGAAGCCCAGTCGATATTATAGAGAAAATCAACGACGCGGCCGACTCTATAGAAGAAGACGCGGATGACTTTAAGATAGTCTGGAAAATATCCATGGAAAACGAAAAGCCGGTTTCGTTTGAAATAACAATAAACGACGGCTACGGGGAATATGTCGTATCGTTTGGATATAAGAGGAATGGAAACACCACCGATATCTCGTTTGAACTTAATAGCAATTCGACCGGTTTGATAACAGGAACTTTCAGCTATACCAAAACCGGCTCGAAGACGGAATATACCGGCGATTTAACGGCGGAGGGCGAGTCGCTTACGATAGAGGGCAATTCAGAATACAGCGGAGATAAAGTCAGCGGCACGATAACGATAAATATTCCGGGAGCCGGAGAAATAAGCCTTGATTACGAAGGAACTATGAAAATCGGGATGCCTGGTAAAAAGGTCAAAGACGACAGCAGGTTTGAGATCGATACGAGCAGCGCTGTCGTTACGTCCATACCTTCGCTGAACTGATCCGGATCGACGGGGCTGGAGTCAATCTCATAAAAAATAATCGGGCAGTAATAAATCGATTACTGCCCTGTTTTTTTCAGCATTCATTCATGCAGCATTGGCTTTTGTTTTTATAATTAAAATTAGAATGCCCGCCGTGCGGTCATATTGAAATGCCCGGGATGTTAATGTATACTACAATGGTTAGAGGATTGGAGGAGGCAAAGTGGCAAAAAGAATAGGTATACTGACGAGCGGCGGAGACTGCCCGGGGCTGAACGCCGCCATAAGGGGCGTAGCGAAAGCGTCTTACCAGCTGTTTAAAGACGCCGAGATCGTAGGAATAATGGACGGCTACGGCGGCCTTATAAACGGGGACTACCGTATAATGAAGAGGGAAGAATTTTCGGGCATATTGACTTTGGGCGGGACCATACTCGGAACGTCGAGACAGGGCGGAAACCCGGGCTGCGAGAATTCGGGGAGATATCTCGATACGACGAAGGCGATGGTAAAAAACTATGAGAAGATGGAGCTTGACTGTCTGGTAACTATAGGCGGTAACGGCACGCATACCGCCGCCGGCATACTTTCCGATAAAGGGCTCAATATAATTGGCCTGCCGAAAACGATAGATAACGACATCTGGGGAACGGATATAACTTTTGGATACCAGAGCGCTATCGATATAGCTACCGACGTTATCGACCGAGTGCACACGACGGCCGTGTCTCATTCGAGGGTAATAGTCGTTGAGCTTATGGGAAACACCGCGGGATGGCTCACGCTCTCCGCGGGGCTTGCGGGCGGCGCCGACGTGATACTTATACCCGAGATACGGTACGATATAAACTCGGTAGCGGATGTTATAAGCGACAGGTACGAGCGCGGGAAGCATTTCTCGATAATAGCGATAGCTGAAGGCGCACACAGCGTAACGGACGACCCGAAAGAGAGTCTTAAGGGCAAACATTATTCCGTAGGCTATAAGCTGGCCGACGAGCTTACGAAAGTAATAGATATCGAAACGCGCGTCGTCGTGCCGGGGCATTACCAGAGGGGGGGCCCGCCGTGCCCGTTTGACCGGGTGCTTGCCACGCAGATGGGCGTTCATGCCGCCAGTCTTATAGAGCAAAAGAATTTTGGAAAGACCGTGGCTGTAATAAACGGTAAAGTTACGTCGAACGAACTTAATGAGGTGTCGGGCAAGACAAAGACGATACCCCTGGACGCCGACCTTTTAAGCGTAGGGCGCAGGATAGGTATAGGTTTCGGCGATTGATGGAATGGAACAGGAGTCAGCAATGAAAAAAGATTGTTTTACTATAGTGCTTGCGGCCGGCGAAGGCAAGCGCATGAAATCAAGTCTTCCTAAGGTGATGCACGGCGCCGCGGGCAAGCCCCTCGCGGCGTGGACTATAGACGCCGCGGCAGAGGCGACAGGCCAAAAGCCTGTGCTCGTAATAGGAGCCGGCGCGGATACGGTAAAAGAATATTTCGGCGAAAGCGTAGCATACGCCGTGCAGGAGCGGCAGCTCGGCTCAGGGCACGCCGTAATGGCCGCGAAGGAGCATCTTGGCGGGGACGGATATGCATTGGTTATAGCGGGAGATATGCCGCTGCTTAAAAGCGAAACGCTTTCCAGAATAATAAACACTGCGGAAAAAGAAGAGCTTGGCGTATGCCTGCTGTCGGCGGTTTTGGATAATGCGGACGGATATGGAAGGATAGTGAGCAGCGAAAAAGGGCTTAGAATAGTGGAGCAGAAAGACGCGACGGAGGAAGAACTTCTAATTAACGAAGTAAACACATCGGTATATTGCTTTAAAAAGCAGGCGCTTTTGGAGGCGCTGGGTGCCCTTAAAAACGATAATTCACAGAAGGAATATTATATAACAGACTGCGTGGGGTATATATCGGAAAAAGGCTGGGGAGCGAAAGCAGTCCGCTGCGCCGACGCGGAAGAGTGCATGGGCGTAAACGACAGGGCCCAGCTCGCGGCAGTCTCAAAAGCGCTGCGCAGGAGGATAAATATAAAGCTTATGCTGGAAGGGGTAACGATTATAGACCCCGACAATACGTATATAGACGCCGGCGTTTCGGTTGGAATTGACGCCGTCATATACCCGGGCGTCACGCTCGAAGGGAATACGGTCATAGCCGAAGAAGCGGTGCTTTACCCCGGAAGCAGGATAAGCAACAGCACCATAGGCAAAGGGACGAAAGTGCAGAACTCCGTCATACTTGACTCTCAGGTTGGAGAGAACAGCACGATCGGGCCGTATGCGTATCTTCGCCCCGGCAGCGTTATAGGCAGCGGATGCCGCGTGGGCGATTTCGTGGAAGTAAAGAACTCCGTTATAAAAGACGGAGCAAAGGTATCGCACCTTTCATACATCGGCGACGGCGAGATAGGCGAAAAGTCTAATATAGGCTGCGGCGTCGTGTTCGTAAACTACGACGGGCAGAAGAAGAGCAAGACCGTTGTCGGCAAAAACGTGTTCGTGGGGTGCAACGTCAACCTCGTCGCTCCGGTGACTGTGGAGGATGGGGCGTATATAGCCGCAGGCTCTACAGTAACGAAAGACGTGGAAAAAGACGCGCTCTGCATCGCGAGAGCGAGGCAGACCGTCATAGAAGGATGGTCTAAAAGGCGGAGGGGCGAGTGAGGAAAGCCGTATTCTTCGACCTTGACGGTACATTGCTCCCTTTAGGCATGGGCGAGTTTCTGCGGCTTTATTACGCCGCCGCAGAGCAATCCGGCTTTTACAGACGGATATCTGAGAAAAACGGTGAAAAGATATTCAACGCCGCCATATACGCTATGCTCAAAAACGACGGGAAAGCGCTAAACAGCGAAGTGTTTTTCAGGGCTATAGAGAGCATGTCGGGCGTAAGCGAAGAGGCTCTCACGCCGTA
>CAZJOS010000222.1:2877-4179 GCA_964547655.1 uncultured Christensenellaceae bacterium | reverse complement strand
ATAAAATAATTTTATCTATTCATAACAATCTTTAGCAGGATTAATATGAACACATCAAAATTAAATGGAGGTATCTTTAATGGCGAAAAAACTTGTTGTATTTATGCTTGTACTCGCAATGGTATTAATACCTTTTGTGGGATGCACTCAGTCGTCCGGGAAGACGCTGGTAGGCGTTACGATGCCGACCAAGTCGTTGCAGAGATGGAACGAAGACGGCACCAACGTTAAAAAGGCATTGGAAGACGCCGGATATGAGGTCGATCTTCAGTATGCCGACAATAAGCAGGATGTACAGAACACCCAGATAGAGAACCAGATAACAAAGGGCTGCAAACTGCTTATCATTGCTTCGATCGACGGTGGTGCCCTGGGTTCGGTCCTCGAGCAGGCAAAGGCGAAGAACATACCTGTTATAGCATACGACAGATTGCTGACAGGCACCGACAAGTGCGACTATTATGCCACGTTCGATAACTATGGCGTAGGTGCGATGCAGGGGCAGTTCATAATCGATAAGCTCGGTCTTGCAACCGGCGCAACCGGCCCGTTCACGATGGAGTGCTTCGGCGGCGACCCGGGCGATAACAACGCCAAGCTGTTCAACCAGGGCGCGATGGATCTTCTGCAGCCTTACATCGACAGCGGCGTGCTCGTAGTAAAATCCGGCCAGCTTGCATGGCCTAACGAGATCGCTATCACGAACTGGGAAGCCAAGGGCGCACAGGAGAGAATGGACAACCTGCTCACGGCTAACTATGCCGACGAGAACATCGACGTAGTTCTCTCGCCGAACGACAGCCTTGCACAGGGAATAGTAGCTTCTCTTAAAGGCGCAAAGTACGGCACAGCCGACAAGCCTTTCCCGGTACTCACCGGACAGGACTGCGACAAGATCAACGTTGGCCAGATAATTCGCGGAGAACAGTCGATGTCGATATTCAAAGACACGAGAATTCTTGCTAAACAGGTCATCGCGATGGCCAAAGAGATTCTCGCTGGAAAGAAGGCTCCTACCAACGGCGAGTATGATAACGGCGTTATAAAGGTCCCGTCGTTCAACTGCGATATACAGTTCGCGGACAAAGACAACTGGCATAAACTGCTCGTTGAATCCGGATATTACAAGGAAGAAGATATCCAGAAGTAATGTAGATTGATCAGCAGGATGAAAATGGCGGCAGCAACGCTGCCGCCATTTTTCTGAAAAAAAGCGTATAGTTAACCAAGTTTTGAATGCAAGGAGTGGTCGAATGTCGGAATATATCCTGGAAATGGAAAATATAACAAAAGAGTTCCCTG
>CAZJOS010000222.1:0-2867 GCA_964547655.1 uncultured Christensenellaceae bacterium | reverse complement strand
GCGTCATCGCTCTTAAAAATGTTACGTTTAGAGTTAAAAAAGGCGAGATACACGCGCTTGTAGGGGAAAACGGGGCGGGCAAGTCTACGCTGATGAACGTTTTGAGCGGCATACACCCGTACGGTACATATTCGGGAGATATAATGTTTAAAGGGGCGGAATGCAGGTTTAAAAATATACGGGAGAGCGAAGCGGCAGGCATCGCTATTATTCACCAGGAACTGGCACTCAGCCCTTATATGACGATAGCAGAGAACATTTTTATTGGAAATGAACGGGCAAAGCACGGCGTAATAAACTGGGATGAAACAAACAGAGAAGCCATAAAACTTATGAAACAGGTGGGCCTTATAGAGAAGCATACCGCGCAGGTAAAAGATATTGGCGTCGGGAAACAGCAGCTTGTTGAAATAGCGAAAGCCTTATCGAAAAATTGCGAGCTGCTGATACTGGACGAGCCTACCGCGGCGCTTAATGACGAAGATTCCAATCACCTTCTCGAACTTTTGGAAACGCTCAACAGGGAGCATAACCTGACTTGTATTTTAATATCTCATAAGATACATGAAGTCATAAAGATCGCGGACAACATAACCGTATTACGCGACGGGAAGACGATAGAAACTCTGGATAACAGCGTACACGTAAGCGAGGGGCAGATCATAAAAGACATGGTAGGCCGTGACCTTATAGACAGGTTCCCAAGGCATAAGGCTAAAATAGGCGATATCTGTTTCGAAATAAAAGACTGGATGGTGCACGACCCTCTGGACGAAGAGAGGGTTGTTATCGACCATGTCAGCCTGAATGTAAGAAAAGGCGAGATAGTAGGGCTTGCGGGGCTTATGGGAGCCGGCAGGACCGAGCTTGCGATGAGCGTTTTCGGCAGGTCTTACGGCAAAAAGATAAGCGGAACGCTTATTAAGGACGGTAAGGAAATAACGCTGCACAATGTAAGCCAGGCAATAGCCAACGGGGTAGCGTATGTTACCGAAGACAGGAAAGTCGCAGGGCTTGTGCTTATACAGGACATTAAAAGCAATATTACCCTCGCCAACCTTAAGGCGGTCACAAGGGGTATAGTCGTGAATGAAGACGAAGAGATAGTAGTCGGAAAAGACTACAGGAAACGGCTCGATATCAAGTCGTCAAGCGTGTTTCAAAAGGCAGGGAACCTTTCGGGCGGCAATCAGCAGAAAGTGGTTTTAAGCAAATGGATATTTGCGGCGCCGGACATTCTGATATTGGATGAGCCGACGAGGGGCATTGATGTCGGCGCGAAGTATGAAATATACAAGATAATCATACAGCTCGCCGAATCCGGAAAAAGCGTAATAATGATCTCTTCGGAACTCCCCGAAATATTGGGTATCACCGACAGGTTGTATATCATGAACGAAGGCCGCATAGTGGGGGAGATGGATACAAACGAAGCGACACAGGTGGATATAATGTCCACTATAATAAGAAGTTCAGCCGAGAGCGATAGGGGGAAAGTGTATGAACAAAATTAGGGAATATATGAACCGCAATATGCGGCAATACGGAATGCTTATAGCCCTGATAGTAATAATGGTCGTGTTTGGGATATTAACGGGAGGTATTTTGATTTCGCCGAGAAATGTGTCGATGCTGGTACAGCAGTACGCCTATGTCTTCGTACTCGCAATAGGAATGATGCTGTGTATCCTGACAGGCGGCAATATCGACCTTTCCGTGGGGGCTCTCGTGGCGCTCGTAGGCGCGATGTCGGGGATGATCTATTCAACGATGCATCTGCCGGACTGGCTGGCAATAATCCTCAGCCTTATGACGGGACTTGCCGCAGGCATGTGGCAGGGTTTTTGGATCGCGTTTGTAAAAGTTCCGCCGTTTATAACAACTTTGGCCGGCATGCTTATATTCCGAGGGCTCAACAACATAATACTGGACGGGCAGACATTACAGCTGCGCGGCCTTTTCGTTGATATCGGAACACAGTCTCTCCCCGATATCGCGCCCAGAACTGTCCCGGATTTTCTGCATGTCGGAGACCTGCTGCAGCTAAAAGACAGAAATGAGTTTCTTAATGTTACAGCGCTGATTTTAGGTTTGGTGCTGTCCATTGCCTATGTCATATTTGCGTTTTTAAACAGAAGAACCAAAAAAGCGCGCGGATATGAAGTAGCGTCGATGGGAAGCGTGGCAGGAAAATCGGTTGCGTTTTTTATCATCATAAACGTTTTCGCTTACTGGCTGGCAATGGAAGAAGGCATACCGTACCTGCTGGTCATAGTCGCCGTTCTGTTTGCGATCTATACGTTTATTACGACAAAGACGATACCGGGGCGCCACTTATACGCGATGGGCGGAAACATAAAAGCGGCGCAGCTTTCGGGAGTAAATACGAAAAAAATGATGTTCCTGGTTTATTCGAATATGGGACTCGTTGGAGCGGTCGGAGGAATAGTTACTGCCGCAAGAGCGATGGCTGCCTCGCCTATCGCGGGAGTGAACTTCGAGCTTGACGCCATAGGCGCGTGCTTCATAGGCGGCGCTTCCGCTTACGGAGGCATAGGAACTATCTGGGGCGCTATCGTCGGCGGATTTATCATGGGCGTTATGAACAACGGCATGTCGATCTTAGGATGGGACGTTTTCATGCAGAACCTGGTCAGAGGCCTGGTAATACTGCTCGCCGTTGCGTTCGACGTTTGGTCGAAATCTAAATCAAAGATAAAATAGTTAAGTTGATACAGGTGACGACGTGCACCAGGCGAATGCCTGGTGCTGTTGTCGTCTAACAGGGTCTAAAAAATTGATATGTGTTTATCTTTATGAATTTTTATGTGGTATAATCAAAGGGTATATTTATGAAAGTCAGAGTT
>CAZJOS010000221.1:0-4180 GCA_964547655.1 uncultured Christensenellaceae bacterium | reverse complement strand
TCCAGCTTATCTTCACGCTGGTAAGCTTGTACTGCACGGCCTTAGCGTCCGTAACATCGCCAAGAGTGGGCATTGCGCTCTTTATGTCCGAATCTGCCGTAACATATTCCTTAGACTCTTCTCCGTCCTTATACGTTGCGTAAGCGCGTACGAAGTAAGAATAGGTATCGTTAGGCGCAAGGTTCTTATCGTAATAATACGTGCTCGTGTACGCTTTCGACGAAGTCGTCAGCAAAACAGCGTCGCTTCCGTCGGAGTTGCACCTGTAAACGTCGTATCCTGTGCTGCCCGGCACCGCGCCCCAGATTATCTTGCTGCTCGTAGAAGAGTACGCTGCCGCGTTTATCTGCTTTACAGCGTCGTATATTGGCGTCGCGCTTGTGAACACGGAAAGATCGCCTTCATATTCTCCCCCGCTCAATGACCTGTAAGCGCGCACCTTGTAGTAATATGTCTTATTAGGCTCAAGATAATTATCGTAATAATACGCATATCTGTAACTTTTGCTGCCGATATAATCGTAATCGCCTGTTTCCGAATCGCTGCGGTATACCTTGTATCCGCTCGCTCCGGCGACAGTATCCCAGCTTATTTTATTAGTTGTGGGGTAATACATCACCGCAGTAACGTTCTCCATCGGCTCAAGTCTTGTAGCGGCTGTTGCGTCAGGCGAGTAATCCCCGTATATGCCTGTGGAGCTGCGGTAAGCGCACACTTTATAGCTGTAAGTCGTGCCTGTGTCCACATAATTGTTTACATAATAAATCTTTGACGTAGTGGCGACGCGCGTATATTCGCCACCTCCGGCCGCGCGGTAAACGAGGTATCCGCTAGCGCCGTTTACCGGGCTCCATTCCACCCTTATGCTGTCGTAATCGACCTCTGAGGCGGAGCAGGACGCCGGCGCCAGGGGAACCGGGCGGACCGATGCGTATCCCGAAAGGCTGCCGTATGTCGTAACGCTTCCGGCAACGCAGTATGCCCTTATCTTATAGTAATACGTAGTTCCTGCCTTTAGATTTGTGTTGGTATACGAAGTATCCGTCAGGGTATTTATTATCGAATACGTTCCCGCTGCGGAAGTGGAGCGCCATACCTCGTATCCGCCCGAGCCTTCGACCGGACTCCAGGAAAGGGCCGCCCTGTCGTAATCGGGCGCGGCAATGGACAGTATGGAAGGAGTATCTATCTGAGTGAATTCAGCCGTAAGCGTCCTGTTCTCCGTTGCGGTAAACGTCAATACCGGGGACGTCGATATCTCCCCGCCGTCTTCCGTCCAGCGCAGGAACCTGTATCCGTCGTTCGGTATCGCGGTAAGCGTTACGGCCGTATCCTCGTCGCGGATGCCGCCGCCCGTAACGCTGCCGTAAGCCGCGTTGTTAGGATCTGCGTTTATGGTATATTCATGGAGCAGCGTTATTTCACAGGTATCGGTAAGCTTGCCGTCTCTCGTCGTTACCGTTATCGTCGCAGTACCGTCACCCATCATAGTAACGGCGCCGTCCGATACCGAAGCTACGGAAGGATCGCTCGACTCCCATGTAACGTCTTTTATTACGGCGTTTTCCGGAGTAAATACCGGAGTAAGCACAGCGCTATGCCCGATCTTGATTTTCAGGGTCTCCGGCAGCGATACCTCGGTAACGCTCGCAAAAGGCGTAAGCCTCAGCGTCGGGAACCTTTTCCCTTCATCGATCTGCCAAACGTATGTGAAATCATACTCGTTATATGACGCCTGCTGGAGCATCTGCTCTTCCGTCCTTGAAGTCCCGCCATAACTGATACTTTCGCCCAGATTGAGATAATAGCAATTTTCAGGCAGCAGATAAGAGTAGCCGAAACCGAGTATTCCCTTGTTCCCGATGTTATAGCAGTTATATACTACTTCCCCGCCATATCCGGCTATGCCTCCGGCCTGGTCGTCCGCTTCTATGATGCCTGTATTGAAACAGTCGGTTATCAGCCCCGATATACAATATCCCGCTATACCGCCGGCCCTGTCCGGGCCGATATCATTTACAGAAGTTATTGTCCCGGTATTATAGCTTGCCTGCACTCTTCCGTAGCCGGTATCCATATCGTATATATATCCCGCTATACCGCCTGCGTTACTGAACTCTGATTGTATATGCCCCGAGTTTGAACACCAGCTTACGGTGCCTTCAAGATTGCCTGCGATGCCGCCGACGGTCATATATGCGTTTATATCCGCGCTGTTCGTGCAATATATTATAGTGCCGTAATCGCATTCCCCCGCTATGCCGCCCACATCGTTGGCGCCGCCTGTTATGGTGCCTGAATTATCGCAATATGAGATGTTCCCCTCGTTATACCCGGTGATGCCGCCGACGCAGTAATAATCCGAAGTGATATCCGCGTCGCTGCTGCAATTGGTAATAGTCCCGTAATTCAAACCGGCGATACTCCCCACATACCTTTCCCCGAGGATGTAGCCGTTAGTTATATTTACGTTGCTGACTTCGCCGCCGTCGTTAATATAGTCGAACAGGCCGACGCAATCTGCGTCGGCATCCGTTATATTAAGCCCGTTAATTATGTAGCCCTGGCCGTCGAAGCTTCCGTTTAAGACATCTATCGGGTACCACCCTAAGCCTGAGTAATAATATTTGCCGCCGCTGGAGGTTGCCGCCGACAAGTCGATATCGCATGTCATCTTAAAATTCGCGTCAGGATAGTAACGCACCGCGTTGAGCTGTTCCGGAGTGGAAACGAGATACGGGTCTCCCTCAGTCCCCGTGCCGCCCGCAAACATGCTCATATTCGCGGCTTTATACACCGCTCTCGCAGCGATAACGCGCCCGTAGCCGTAATCATCATCTTTCCCTTCGTCTCCGAGGTCGAGAGCCGTGCTGTAAAGTATGTCTTTTACCTGGTCTATAGTAAGGTCAGGGTTGGCCGACAATATGAGAGCGGCTACGCCCGCGACAACGGGAGAGGCCATCGAAGTGCCGCTCATCATGCCGTAATAATATGAGTCGGTAGCGGGATTATATGTCGAATAGATGAATTGGCCGGGAGCGCATATATCCTTTCTCGGGCCGTAATCGGAATAAGAAGCCCTTATATCGTCTATGTCGGTTGCCATAACGGAGATGCACTGTTCGTAATCACCTGGGCTTATGAAACCGCTTCTCGGGCTGCCGTCTTCATCCCCGTTTCCCGCCGCCGCGACGCATATGATCTCATTCTCTTCGTTGGCAGCGTAGCTAACCGCATTTTCAATTGTGTAATCTTCCCCGTAGTATCCGAAACTCATGTTGATGACATCCGCTCCATGGTTCGCGGCATAATATATCCCATAAGCGCAATTAAGCGATGTGGCGTTGCCATCCGAGTCAAACGCTTTAACGGCTATAAGTTTGACTCCGGGCGCGACCCCGGCAACGCCTTTCCCGTTGTTGGCGGTGGCGGCAATAATGCCCGCCACATGCGTGCCGTGCCCGTTATCGTCCTGCGCCACTCTGTCGCCATGAACATAGTCGTACTGCGCGTATATCTTGCCGACAAGGTCGGGATGGTCTAAGTCTATGCCGGTATCGACGACGGCGACTTTTATGCTCGATGAGCCCATGGTTATGTCCCACGCGTCGAAGGCGCCTATCGTCCGAAGATGCCATTGATAACCCGGCGACGCGTACGGGTCGTTTACCGCCATATCCACGTGGTATATATAGTTAGGCTGGGCGTACTCGACTTCCGGCCGGCTTTCCATGGTTTTTATAAAGCTCTCGACAGTTTCCCCCTCGGGAACTTCCGTAACTACCACATTATCAACAGGCAGCTCCTGCTGTACGCTGCTGTCTTCCGCCGCCAGCGCGCCTGCCATTTTATTACTGGTAACCGAATCTTTGAACTTGACGATTATTTCTCCGTCAACGCATTCGTGGCCGTTGACTTTCGTCGTCTTCATGGCCGGTTCATCCGGCTGAGGCTCTTCCGCCGCTAGAGTTTCACTCGGCTGAGGCTCTTCCGGCGCAACAGTCTCCGCGGGCGGCGCCCCGTCTTCGCCCTCAGCATAGGCGGCCGGCAATATTACAGCCGTCAGCCCAAGCACAAGCAGAAACGCTAAAAACGCGGCAGCAACGCGGCTTAAGCGTTTTTTCTCCGAGCCTGTTTTTTTATCATTCTTCATTTTTAAGACCTCTCATATATTAGGTTT
>CAZJOS010000220.1:0-4200 GCA_964547655.1 uncultured Christensenellaceae bacterium | reverse complement strand
AAACTCATTTTCATAATCGATAATTTTCTAATATTCGAAAACGATATCGAGTATATTATTTATTTTACAATATGTTCATTTATATTTATTATTGCTGTTGACAGTTCATATGTATGGATATAATATACATGATGTATAGTAAATTTCGAAAACGGTTTCGAAGGAGGGCCAGATTGGTAACGCTAAGGCAATTATCCGCTATCTGCGGCGTATCGGTTTCCACCGTATCGAAAGCCCTCAACGGCCAGTGGGACGTTAAAGAGGAAACGGCGCAGCGCATAAGGCAGGTGGCGCGGGACCTGGGATATTACCCGAACGCCGCGGCGCGCTCTTTAAAGACCAACCGTTCGTATAATATAGGCGTTTTATTTGCAGACCATATCAATCACGAATATTTCGCGTCGATACTGGACAGCATCCGCGACGCCGCAAAGGACCACGGATACGACATAACTTTTATCAGCAACCAGATAGGAAATTCAAAGATCAGTTTCTATCACCACGCCGCCTACCGCAATTTCGACGGCGTCATCATAGCACAGGCGCAATTCGAAGACGCGGATGTGGCGCAGCTAGCCGCGGGCAGCCTTCCGGTAGTCGTAATTGACCATGTTTTTCCCGGAAGGGTTTCCATAATGTCGGAGAACGTGCAGGGCATGGTTGAAATAATACGCTACGCCGCCGGCATGGGCCACAGGAAGATAGCCTTCATACACGGTGAAGAAGGAAGGACGGTAACGCAAAAGCGTATCGAGGGTTTTTATAAAGGCTGCATGGAATCAGGGATAAGAGCGCCCGAAGAATACGTCATAGAGGCGAAATACCACAATCCGAAGGAAAGCGGACTTGCAACGGGAAAGCTTCTCTCACTTCCGTCTCCGCCGACCTGCATACTCTATCCCGACGACTACTCGTATCTCGGTGGGCTTAGCGAGATTGAGAAACACGGATTATCGATTCCGGAGGACATCAGTGCGATAGGATACGACGGCATATATCTGTCGGCGCTGCTGCGCCCACAGCTTACGACATACCGGCAGGACGCGGAGGCAACAGGCAAAGCGGCTGTAGAAAAACTTATCGAACAGATAGGGCAGCCGGGTGCAAACAGTGACGAACAGATATTCATCAAAGGCTCGCTTCAGCAGGGGAACTCCGTAAAGCTGCTGGAAAGGCCGGAATAAACAACCGCGCTGAGAATATAAATCATGCACATTATGAAGGAGAACTTTATATATGAAGGAGAAAACCATGTACTATGAATTTATGCAGGCGAGGTCTGCGGCGTCGCCTATAGACGTAATGAAGGAGCGTTTTGACCAGTCGCTTTTTTCCGGGGAAACGGACGTGGAATGGAAAGACGCGTCGCGGCGTTTTGTTGCAGGGGCGACCGGACTTCCGTTTTCAGCGCCGATCTGCGAAAAGATAATGAGCGAGCCGGCGGCCGCGTCGCTGCTCGAAGACCCGTCGATGGGCGACCTGTTATTTTCGTTTGAAAACGGCAGCGTACGGCTTTTCATGAACGACGGTGAGCGAACGCTCGACGCAGGCGTAAAGGCCGCGCTCGCAGCGCTGTATGAACGCATAGTAAAGAGCCCCGGTTTCCTCAGCGATAACGGCGACCATATAATAGATCTGAAATCGTATCCGGTCGGCCTGCATTACGCGGTGAACCTCCTTATAGGCGACAGAGCCGGTTATGAAGACCCGCTGCTGACCACGCCTAAGAGCGCGCTCGATGCTTTCGGCGCCGGGTCTTTCAGGGCGGGCGGCGCAATTCAGGTGCTCGCCACGCGCTATACTCTTTCGCCGGAAGAGAACGGCGAACCGGTGAACCGCCAGTTCTACCTTGTCGAAAACGGGAAGCAGATATTCTATTCACACGATGTTTCAAAGAACGTGCGCTCCGCATACTGCCGCCACGGCAGAAATCACAGCATAATAACATACGAGACGGAATGCGGCCTTAAGATTGAGCGTACTATATTTATACTTCCGCAGGAAGAAGGGCTGCCGGAGGCGGTGGAAATGCAGCGTATAGCGATCGAGAACCTGTCGGGCCGTGACCGCGACCTTCGCATTGTCGTTACAGGCATGTTCGGCATAGCGCAGCCAAGTACGACTTCTACAGACGTTGTATACGCGAATATAGTGCAGGAGAGCGAGATAGTATACGGCTCGGGGCGCCCTATAGCGGTGTCGCTTCACGCAAAGCCCGATGAAGAAAAGAACATGAAGCGTTTTGCGTTTATTCTCTCGCAGGGAGAAACGATGGATGATTTCTCGATGAGCCTTTCTTCATTCCTTGGCGGAGGAACGCTGGAGAATCCGGCAATGCTAACCCGGCTTCCCTCGAGAATGGAGAGGAAAATGTCTCCCTTCTTCGCGATGGGAAAATCCTTTAAGCTCCGCGCGGGCGAAACGCGCCGCGTAGACAGCTTTGCCGGTATGTCGATAAGCGACCCCGATATCGATGTGAGCGGACGATTCGACGCTTCGCTTCACGCGCTTGTCAATCGCTATACGGATACCGCTGCCGCGGACGCCGCGTTTAGGCGGGTGCTCGATACTCAGGATAATTTCAGTTCGTATCTGGCCACGAATACCGGCGACGCTGAATTCGACACATACGTCGGCAAAACGCTTCCTTTCCAGGTATATTACCAGACTTATGTTTCCCGCTCGTTTGCCTGGACTCAAAAAGCATACCGTGAGATAGGCTTCCGCGAGATACAGGATCTTTACGCGTCCATGTATTACCTTGTGTCGGCTGATAACGCCGGCCTCGTAAGAGAGCTTATAACCATATGGGCAAAAAACGTATTCCGCGCGGGATACGCGAACCACAATTTTACGCGCGTCGGCAAAGAGCCTGGCGAATGCTCTGACGACCAACTCTGGCTGGTGCAGGCGGTCTACCGCTATGTGACGCTTACGGATGATTACGGTTTTCTTAAAGAAGAGATCGCGGTAGCGGACGGCGACGGTAAACGGCCGCTTTGGGATACGCTTATGGCGATACTGCGCTACAGCGGCTGCATATCGGTAGGAGCCCACGGCCTTCCGCTGCTCGACAGGGCGGACTGGAACGATACGCTGCGCCTCGACAAAGATTGCATGAAAGGCACACAAAAGGAAGCGCTCTACAGGAAACAACTTAAAGAGAACGGCGAGGAATGGGGAGCGCCGCTTCGCAGCACGCTTACGGAGAGCTGCATGAACGCATGCCTCTTAAAGATAGCGGCAGATCAGACGGCGGAACTTGCCTTGCGTGCAGGCAGGGCGGAAGACGGCAAAGAGGCTGCCAGGATGGCCGGGCGCGTCGCGCAGAGCATGCTCGACAACGCCTGGAAGGGCGACTTCTTCGCGAGGACGCTCATAAACGATAACAGGGATGGCGGGTATACGTATCTCGGGGCCGCGAACGACGGCCTGTCCGCCGACCCTGATATAAACGGAAGCTACTTCCTAAATTCATACAGCTGGGCGATACTCGCCGGGATAGCTGACGAAAGCCGGATAAGTACGATGCTAAGCCGCGTGGAAAAGTATCTTAACACTGACGCGGGGCTGAAGCTTTGCACTCCGATACGCTATGAAATGCTCGGCACCGATACGCCGACGGCACTTTATTTCTACGGCGACCGCGAAAACGGAGGCGTTTTCAAACACGCGGCTATGATGGCCGTTGTAGCATCGCTCAAGGCTGCAAAGACGGTTAAGGATGCCGCGCTCGCCAAAAGGCTCTCCGGCCTGGCGCTGGGTATGATGGAGAAGACATTACCGTACCGCACGCTCAAAACGCCTTTCGAGACGAAAGGCAATCCGCGGTTTTGCACCCAGTATAATAACTGCGAAACCGGCGAAAACATAGGGCCTATTCTTTCCGGAACGGCGTCATGGCTCACGCTGGTGGCGTTCGAAATGTTCGGGTTTGTTCAAAAAGACGGCATGCTTCGCTTTTCGCCCATACTGTGCAACTGCGCGCGCATGAGTTACACGCTGAACCTTGACCGCAAGGGGACTGCCATTACTGTGGAAATTGAAGGTAAAAACGGCACTTTCCGGGTCGGAGACAGTACGGAATTTGTATTTGACGGCAAGCCCTGTTCCGATACTATCCCGGCGCCAAACGATAAAAAGGAGCACGTACTGAGGATATCACTTTAAGCACAGATATCAATATATAAAAAACCCGCA
>CAZJOS010000219.1:3060-4255 GCA_964547655.1 uncultured Christensenellaceae bacterium | reverse complement strand
ATATGCCAATACGCTGGGGCTTTATAGGTTCGGGAAGGATAATCCCGAGGTTTATGGAAGGCTTTTCTCAGGTGGAAGGCGCTGTTCCCGCGGCAATTTACGCAAGGAACAAGGCAAAAGCGGAGGCGCTTGCTGAGAGATACGGCATTGCGCAGGTGTTTGATGATATAGATGAGTTTATCGCAAAAGCGGACATCGACTTAGCATACGTTGCCGTAACTCATCCATACCATATGGAGTTCACGCTGAAATGTTTGAGCGCCAAAATACCGACGCTCTGCGAAAAGCCTATGGCGCCAAACAAAGAGCAGGTGCTCCGTATGATAGAATGCGCTAAGAAAAATGATACGTTCCTCGCCGAAGGCTTCTGGACGCGCATGTTCCCCGTCACGCTGCAGGTAAAGAAGTGGGTAAGCGAAGGCAGGATAGGAAAGGTGACCGCCATGAACAGCATATTCTCCTTCAAGGGCGTCGACCGTGACGGAGACAGGCTGTTTGAGCCCTCGGAAGCGGGCGGTACGCTGCTCGACATAGGGGTGTACCAGATACAGGCGGCTTATCTTATATTCGAAAGGCCCCCGAAAGAGATAGTCTCGCTCTCGGCCATGAGCAGGCATGGGACAGACGAAACCGCCGGGTACGTGTTCAAATACGATGGCGGCGAGATAGCGACAATGCTGTCCAGCTTCCGCTCGAATGGCAGGAACGTGCTCACGATATACGGCACGGACGGTATGATAGAGGTTTACGACGATTTCTTCATGCCGCGCAACGCGCGGCTCACGTGCAAAAGCGGCATAATCGAATTCAGATGCCCCGAAGAGGCCCCTCTTTACTCAATATGCGGCGCGGAGTCATACTTTACGGGCGAGGGCTACCAGTTTGAAATCGCCCACATAAACGATTGCGTGAAGAAGGGCTTGAAGGAATCCCCGCTCATACCGCTTTCGGAATCGCTCGATATAATAACAACTTGCGACAATATACGCAGGCAGTGGGGCCTCGTTTACCCGTTTGAAAAATAGAAAGGCGTACGATCCATGTTCGGAACTTTAGGATTCTCATACATCGGAGCTATTGCCGCGGTAATATTCGGTATCGGACATATTTGTATAACGGCGCAAAACTATAAGGCAGCAAAAAAGGCGGGGAAAGCATAGGGCGGTTCGTAATTTAAATGCGTACAAAAGCAAAA
>CAZJOS010000219.1:1726-2960 GCA_964547655.1 uncultured Christensenellaceae bacterium | reverse complement strand
TGGGAATTCTTCAGTAATTATATAAGTTGATTATCATAGTAAATAGACGTTCCATATCTGGTACTTGTCGCTTTTATACTATTACTTTATAATCCGATCCAGCGCCTCAGCCGCCTCTTTCGCCGCACCCATCGCTCCCTTATACGCGAATTCCGAGTCTATGGAAAACGCTATGAACGGTATTATAACCTCCGGGCCGGATGGTTTCCTTGTCTTTATAACGAGCCTTAAGTCCGAGCAGAATATCCCATCCTCGCCTGCCGCGGCTGTATTGTCTGTTGTTCCGACGCCCGGCTTTGCTATAACTTTGCCGTCCTTTATAAGCTCATAGGAAATGATATCCTCAAATCCCAGCAGCACTCCGCCTATAGCTTTGCTTGACCTCATAAACAACTTCTTCTTTATGCTGTCTATTGCAAAGCGATTCGTGCCGAACGTAATGATTTTCTGCGGCTTCAGTTTCGCCTTTTTAAGCTTTTCTTAAAAAGCGGGGTCATGGTATGCAGTCGGCTCATATTTGTTCACGCTCCGCATCGATCTTATCTGTTTCGCAACGAAGTTTGCCCTGCTCAGCTTGGAGAAGAGAATATATATAAGGCATACTGCGATAAAAGCAATGATGCTTTCAATTGGAAACTCCTGCACGTTTACAGTTACCGACGCCGAGACGATATGTCCACGGCCCGGTCTGTTGTCTTCATCCAAAAAATATAGAATATTTGCCGAATACTCGTATTCTCCGCCGTAAAGGAAAAGCTCATTTCCGTCATAATAAATTTTATTCCCGCCATATTTAGTGTCCCATTGGCCAGCCTTTTCAAACTCGTATTTCAGAGGTATGCCTTTTTTAAATTCATTGATAATAATATTATTCTCGAATTCTGATCGTCCATATATTCCTCTGCCCTCTATTGAAAACCACAAAAGCGGGTCATAATTATATACCGTAGATAGGCTGGATTTTGTGCCTTGCCGGGTCATGAAACCTTGAAATAGCGCTGCTCTTCCTGCAGTTTCATTTTTTGCATGACGCAGAACCATATCGCCAATTGGGCACACTTCATTTAATCAGTGGTTACTTTACGGTTTACAATACCCGGCATAAAAGTTATAATTTTAACAGGAAACGTGTTTTTGAGGTGCGTATGAGTTCGATATTTCCGCAGCCGGTGCTCGATCTGCCCATAGCGGATATCCCCATCAAAGGCTGCAGCGCTTACCTTTCGCAGGGCGA
>CAZJOS010000219.1:0-1626 GCA_964547655.1 uncultured Christensenellaceae bacterium | reverse complement strand
AAGCTTATTTTAACGCCGGGTCTCTCATATCAGGAGGATACAAAACATGGATGAAAAGCTTATCGCCCCGTGCGGCATGAACTGCGCGGTATGTATGAGTTACCTTGCGCGGGAAACGGATCTTAACCGCAAGGGCTTTAGCAGGACCTACTGCGAGGGCTGCATTCCGCGCGGCAGATACTGCCTCTTTATGGCCGGCAAGTGCTTAACGCTCGGTGAAGGGCGCATCCGGTTCTGCTATGAATGCGCCGATTTTCCATGCAGCCGCCTTAAAGCTCTCGATAAGCGCTACCGCACGAAATATCACCTGAGTATGCTGGAAAACCTGAAGGCCATTCAGGAGGCCGGTATGGAAAGCTTCCTTGAAAAAGAAGAAGCGAAATGGCGCTGTCCCGGCTGCGGCGGTACTATATGCTGCCACAACGGTCTCTGCCTTAGCTGCCAGGCCGACTTCTTTCATAATAACAGAAAGTACCGCTGGGGAGAGCGGCAGCCTTAAGCCGCTTTCGCTTAAACGAGCATCCGCTAACGCATTTACAATGTGTGACGATACATATATAATATCTCCGTTACTTCACACCATGCAGTATAAGTATTAAATAGGGGAGGTTTCGTCATGCTAAAGGAATTCAAGGCATTCATATCCAAGGGCAATGTTTTAGACCTTGCCGTAGGCGTTATAATCGGCGGAGCGTTCGGAAAAATAGTATCCTCGCTGGTCACCGATGTGATAATGCCTGCTGTCGGTATATTGAGCGGCGGCATCAGGTTCACAGACTTAAAAGTCACGGCGGGCAGCGCGGAGATATTGTACGGGAACTTCATCCAGTCCGTCGTCGACTTTCTCATTATCGCCGTTACGATATTCCTGTTCGTCAAGCTCATGAGCAGGCTGCGCAAGCCTAAAGCCGAAGCTCCCGCGACCGCACCCGTTCCGACGCGCGAAGAACAGCTTCTGGAAGAGATAAGAGACCTTTTGAAGGAGCAAAAAGAAAAACGTTAGTATCTGACCCTGCGGACAGGCAAGATTTAAAAGAGCGGGCATAGAATAACAAACAATCATTCATGCCGACAGTTTTTTATACGGTGTCAGCTTTGTATTTAACTGTATGCGCTCATAAATATAGGAATTGACGATTCTTATGCGTGTTGAATACTCGAACCTCGCACGGTGGAGGACAGCCGTAGCATCTTATAAGGCTTAGTACTAAACCCGCTGCTTGTCTTATCTCATAATACCGCAGTCGGTATAGAATAATACTGATTTAGCATTTTTTATTAAACAGGGTCTATACAAAATGTCTGATTAATGTTATATTATGTATAAATAATTTTAATTGAGAGGTATTGGTATGAAAAATAACAGGTTAATTACGCTGCTGATGCTTGTACTTGTAAGTATTATTTTGTTCTGCGGCTGCGCCCCGTCGGCTAACCCGCAGTATGTCGGGCGAGTTAATGAAGCGCTCGATAAAACTACAAACACAGTTTCACAGCATATAAAAGGCAATATAGACATAAACATGAGCGCGGCCGGCCAAAGCATCGATATGGGTATTGATTTCGATACAAAAGTAGCCTCTCCCGATAACATGGTAATGTCGATGCAGATAACAGGGCTCATGA
>CAZJOS010000218.1:0-4281 GCA_964547655.1 uncultured Christensenellaceae bacterium | reverse complement strand
AACTCTGACTTTCATAAATATACCCTTTGATTATACCACATAAAAATTCATAAAGCTAAACACATATCAATTTTTTAAGACCCTGTTAGACGACAACGGCACCAGGCATTCGCCTGGTGCACGTCGTCACCTGTGTTAGCATAACTATTTTATCTTTGTCTTTGATTTCGTCCACATGTCGAAAGCGACTGCGAGCAGAACCAGCAAACCTTTGGCGACTTGCTGCGCGAAAATGTCCAGCCAGGAGATATATGACTGCGCTATGGACATTGCGTTGTTCATTACGCCCATCATAAATGCGCCTATTATCGCTCCCCATATCGTTCCTACGCCGCCGTAAGCGGAAGCGCCGCCTATGAAGCACGCGCCGATAGCGTCAAGCTCGAAGTTCACACCCGCTGTAGGCGAGGCAGACATCGATCTTCCGGAATACACGACAGCCGCTATCGCAGCCATAAACCCCATATTCGAGTATACGAGGAACATCATCTTTCTGTTGTTGACTCCTGAAAGCTGCGCGGCCTTGGCGTTGCCCCCCATTGCGTATATATGCCGCCCGGGTATCGTCTTTGTCGCAATAAACGAATAGACCGCAAACAGGATCGCAACAATGACCAGCAGGTACGGTATGCCTTCTTCCATAGCCAGCCAGTAAGAGAAAACATTTATCACGATGAAGAACGCAATGGATTTTGCTACAACCGAACTCAGCGCAGGCACTTCGTATCCGCGCAATCTTTTACTTCTCCTGTTGATGAATGCAAACACTACATAGATAACGGACAGCGCGATCCCGACAAACAGGGCAGTTGCATTCAGAAACTCGCGCCTCTCTTCTAGATTCAATAAGCCAGCGATGTTCAGAAAATCAGGAATGGTTTTCGGAGCAATATCTGGTACTGACCCGTTTCCTATTATTTCGTAAAGGCCGCGCAAGCCTATCGTTTGTCCATTAAGGATTATGTTATTGATCCCCCGGAAAACAAGCATGCCGCTCAGCGTTGTAATAAACGGCGGGACTTTGACAAACGCGATCCAGAACCCCTGCCACATTCCGGCGGCAAGTCCCGTTAAAAGGCTGATGACAATCGCAAGCCAGTCGGGCAGTCCAAGCGTAGTGGCCAACGTCCCCGACACCGCGCCCACAAGGGCGACGAGAGCGCCGACCGAAAGGTCGATGTTGCCGCCCGTCAGTATACACAGCATCATTCCTATCGCGAGTATGAATACATAGGCGTTCTGGCGTATCAACATCGATACGTTTCTCGGCAAAATCAGCTTGCCCTGTGTTATAAAGGCAAAAACGATCATTACTAAAACCAGGATCAGAAGCATCCCGTATTGCATGAAATTACGGACTACAAAATCCTTAACTCTGTTCATTTACATTCCCCCTATTGCCCTCGGCTGAACTTTTTATTATTATGGACATTATGTCCATCTGTGTCGCTTCGCTCGTCTCCATTTCTCCTACTATACGGCCCTCATTCATTATGTATAAGCGGTCCGTTATGCCTAATATCTCAGGCAGTTCCGAAGAGATCATGATGACGCATTTTCCCGCCTCCGCCAGTTGTATGATTATTTTATAGATCTCATATTTGGCGCCGACGTCTATACCCCTTGTAGGTTCATCAAGAATAAGCACATCGGGAGAAGCAAATATCCATTTGCTCAAGACCACTTTCTGCTGGTTGCCTCCCGAGAGGTTGCCCGCTTTCTGGAACACGCTTGACGTCTTGATATCGAGTCGTTCCCTGTAATCCTTTCCTACAACGATCTCCTCATCTTCGCTTATAACGAAGCCCCTGGTGACTGCTTTGAGGTTGGCAAGAGTAATATTCCTTTTTATGTCTTGAATGAGCACAAGCCCCGCTGTCTTCCTGTCTTCGGTCGTATACGCTATTCCATTGGTTATCGCCTGGCTCACGCTGTGCAGCGTTATTTCTTTTCCGTCTTTTATAAGCTTGCCGCTTATCCTCTTGCCGTAAGACCTTCCGAAAACGCTCATAGCGAGCTCAGTCCTCCCGGCGCCCATAAGCCCGGCAAGGCCGACTATTTCGCCTTTTCTTACATTTAAACTTACATGGTCGATAACGACTCTCTCTTCATCCAGAGGATCATGCACTACCCAGTCCTTTATCTCGAAACCCACTTCGCCTATCTTGGCGTTATGCCTCGGGAAACGGTCCATAAGCTCGCGCCCTACCATGTCTTTGATGATCTGGCCTTCGCTTACGTGCACGCTGTTATCCAGAGTTTCTATCGTCTTCCCGTCGCGTAATACGGTTATGTTGTCCGCGATCTTTATGACTTCATGTATCTTATGAGATATTAAAATACAAGTCAGGTTATTCTCCCTGTTGAGCGTTTCCAAAAGTTCGAGAAGGTGATTGGAATCTTCGTCGTTAAGCGCTGCAGTTGGCTCGTCGAGTATCAGCAGTTCGCAGTTTTTCGACAGCGCTTTCGCAATCTCTACAAGCTGCTGCTTGCCGACACCAATGTCTTTAATGCGCGCACTATGTTTCTCTTTAAGACCGACCCTCTTCATCAGTTCGATAGCTTTTCTGTTTGTTTCATCCCAGTTGATTATACCGCCTGTTGCTCTCTCGTTTCCTAAAAAAATGTTTTCCGCTATAGTCATGTAGGGGCTGAGCGCCAATTCCTGGTGAATTATCGCTATGCCCACCGCTTCGCTTTCGCGTACATTTTTAAACCTGCATTCATTCCCTTTAAATATTATGTTTCCAGTATATGAACCGTGGGGGTATATCCCGCTCAAAACGTTCATCAGCGTAGATTTCCCCGCACCGTTCTCTCCTACAAGCGCGTGTATCTCGCCTTTTTTTACCTTAAACGTAACATCTTTAAGAGCGATGACGCCAGGGAACGTCTTCGTGATATTGTCCATTTCAAGTATATATTCCGACATTCAACCACTCCTTATATTCTAAAGCTACCTGAATATACGCTTATTCGTTATTATTGCCCCAAGAAGTCTCACCGCCCTTTTGAGGTTCCTTTTTTTGTTGCCTGAAAGCCTTACGATTTATTGGGGACTGGTATTAGCAAAAATGGCGGCAGCTTGGCTGCCGCCATCTTCAGTCTGTAGACCTGATCTACATTGTTTACTGCTGGATATCGGACTCCTTATAATATCCGGTATCTACGAGCAATGCCTTCCAGTTGTCTTTGTCGGCAAATTTGATCTCGCAGTTGAACGACGGAACCTTCATTACGCCATTATCATATTCAGCGTTCGTCGGAGCCTTTTTCCCGGCGAGTATCTCTTTGGCCATAGCAATGACCTGCTGTGCAAGGATTCTCGTGTCTTTGAATATCGACATCGACTGTTCGCCGCGGATAATCTGGCCTACGTTGACTTTATCGCAGTCCTGTCCGGTGAGTACCGGGAAGGGCTTGTCGGCAGTGCCGTATCCTGAGGATTTCAGTGAAGCAACTATGCCCTGCGCGAGGCTGTCGTTCGGGGAAAGTACTACATTGATGTTCTCGTCAGCATAGAAAGCTGTCAGAAGGTTATCCATCCTGTCCTGAGCGCCCTTGGATTCCCAGTTCGTGATAGCGATCTCGTCCGGCCATGAAAGCTGTCCGGATTTAACTACGAGCACGCCGCTGTCGATGTAAGGCTGCAGAAGATCCATCGCGCCCTGGTTGAACAGCTTGGCGTTGTTATCGCCCGGGTCGCCGCCGAAGCACTCCATCGTGAACGGGCCGGTTGCGCCGGTTGCAAGACCGAGCTTATCGATTATGAACTGCCCCTGCATCGCGCCTACGCCATAGTTATCGAACGTGGCATAGTAATCGCACTTATCAGTATTTGTCAGCAATCTGTCGTACGCTATAACTGGTATGTTTTTCTCTTTTGCCTGAGCAAGAACTCCGCCCAGCGCGCCGCCGTCGATCGAAGCTATGATGAGAAGCTTGCAGCCTTTGGTGATCTGGTTTTCGATCTGGCTGTTCTGCACATCCTGCTTATTGTCGGCATACTGAAGGTCTACTTCATATCCGGCGTCTTCCAATGCCTTCTTAACGTTTGCGCCGTCTTCGTTCCATCTCTGCAGCGACTTCGTCGGCATTGTTACGCCAACCAAGGTTTTGCCTCCTGTTCCACCGCCGCATCCCGCGAACGGTATTATAACCATTGCGAGAACAAGCATTAAAACAACAAGTTTCTTTGCCATTAAAGGTACCTCCATTTAATTTTAATGTGTTCATATTAATCCTGCTAAAGATTGTTATGAATAGATAAAATTATTTTAT
>CAZJOS010000217.1:2573-4301 GCA_964547655.1 uncultured Christensenellaceae bacterium | reverse complement strand
GTGTGCTTCTCCATGTACTCCGACATGTCTATGCGCACCATGTTTTCCTCGCTGTCAAACAGCGCTTCCGCAAGCGCGCGTGCAAGCTCCGTCTTGCCCACTCCCGTGGGCCCTAAGAATATGAACGAGCCTATGGGGCGGTGCGGGTCTTTAAGCCCCGAGCGCGCGCGTATCACCGCGTCGCTCACCGCCGTTACCGCTTCGTCCTGCCCGATCACCCGCTTGTGCAGTATGTCTCCGAGGCCCAGCAGCTTGTCTTTTTCCTTTTCCACGAGCTTTGAGACGGGTATGCCCGACCACTTTGATACGATCTCAGCGACTTCCTCTTCGGTCACCTCTTCCTTCAGCAATACGTTGGCGCTTTTGGAATTCTTGTTCTTTTCCGCCTCGAGCTGCTTTTGCAGCCCCGGCAGTTCCCCGTACTCCAGCTTTGCCGCCGTTTCGAGGTCATAGCCGCGCTTCGCTTCTTCAATCTGCCGCCTTACGTCCTCGATCTTCTGTTTTATATCCTTCTCGCGCGTCAGGTTCACCTTCTCGAGTTCCCACTGCGCTTTGAGCTTGTCGGCCTGCTCTTTTTGCGCGCCGAGCTCCTTTTCGAGCGCCGCGAGACGCGCTTTGCTCGCCGCGTCGTTTTCTTTCTTAAGCGCCTGCCGCTCTATCTCGAGCTGCATCACCTTGCGCTGTATTTCGTCCAGCTCGGTGGGCATGCTGTCAATCTCCGTGCGTATCATCGCAGCCGCCTCGTCCATCAGGTCTATGGCCTTGTCGGGCAGGAAACGGTCTGATATATACCTGTCGGAGAGCACCGCGCACGCAATCAGCGCCCCGTCGGTTATCTTCACGCCGTGGTGTATCTCGAAGCGCTCTTTCAGCCCGCGCAGTATGGATATGGTATCTTCGACTGTCGGCGCGTCCACGAGTATGGGCTGAAACCTTCTTTCCAGCGCCGCGTCCTTTTCGATGTACTTGCGGTATTCGTCAAGCGTCGTCGCGCCTATGCAGTGCAGCTCGCCGCGCGCGAGCATCGGCTTTAATATGTTGCCCGCGTCCATCGCGCCCTCGGCCTTGCCCGCGCCCACTATGTTGTGCAGCTCGTCTATGAACAGTATTATCTGTCCGTTCGACTGGTTAACGTCGCTCAAAACGGCTTTCAGCCGCTCCTCAAATTCTCCGCGGTACTTAGCGCCCGCTATGAGAGCGCCCATGTCGAGCGCGAATATAGTCTTGTCTTTAAGCCCCTCGGGCACGTCGCCCGCGAGTATCCTCTGCGCGAGGCCCTCGACCACCGCCGTCTTGCCCACGCCCGGCTCGCCTATGAGCACAGGGTTGTTCTTCGTGCGGCGGGAGAGTATTCGAATAGCGCGCCGAATCTCGGCGTCGCGGCCTATGACCGGGTCTATCTTGCCCTGCTTCGCAAGCTCGACGAGGTCGCGCCCGAAGCGCTTCAATGAGTCGTAAGTGCCTTCCGGGTTCTGCGACGTTACGCGCTGGCTGCCCCGCACCTTGGAAAGCGCCGCCATGAAGCTGTCCAGCGTTATATTATAGCGCTTGAATATTGTCGTTGACGGCGTGCCGCGCTCTTTGAGCAGCGCAATATAAAGATGCTCCACACCCGCGTAGTCGTCTTTGAAGCGCTTCGCTTCATCCTGCGCGCGTATGAGTATCTCGCTCATCCTGCGTGTGGCGTACGCGTCGGCTACAGTGCTGCCCTGCACGCGGGGCAGCTTA
>CAZJOS010000217.1:0-2473 GCA_964547655.1 uncultured Christensenellaceae bacterium | reverse complement strand
TTTTGTTCTGCCGTCAGATGCTTCGGGTTCACTATGCGCACCCGTATATAAAGGTCGCCCTGTTTGCCGCTGCGCGACGGGTAACCCTTGCCCGCTACGCGTATCCTGCTGTCCGTCTGTATGCCTTCGGGAATCTTGACCATTATGCGCCCGTCGAGTGTTTCGACGGACACTTTGCCCGACAGCGCCGCGTCCCACGGGTAGACGTCCACATTAGTTACAAGGTCGCCGCCTTCGAGCGTGAAACGCTCGCTCGGGCGTATGTGCACTTTCAAATGAAGGTCGCCCGCCTTGCCTCCGCCCGCTCCGGCGTGACCCTGGCCTTTTAAGCGTATAGTCTCGCCGCTGCCCACGCCTTTTGGAATCTTAAAGTTTATGCTCCTCGTGCCTGTCTGCGTCTGCAGCGCGATCCGCTTTTCCACGCCCGCCGCGCCCTCTTCGGGCGTTATCTCTATCTCAGCCTCGACGTTCTCGCCGTTTTTTATCTGCGAGCGCCCGCTGCCGCGGGAAGCCTGTGCGCCGAACATCTCGTCGAAATCGACGCCGTCGTAGACGCGCGTAGTCCTTGTGCCCGTGCGGCCCCGGCCGAATATGCTCCCCAGGTCGAAAGCGTCCGAGAAGAACATGTTGAAGAAATCGCTGTGGTCCCCGTTTCCGGCGTATTCATAGCGCACGTTGCCGCCCGTCCAGCCGTACTGCGACGGGTCGAAATCGGCGCCGCCCGCAAAATTCGCCTGGCTGCCGAACGTATCGTATTTCTTGCGTTTATCCTCATCGCCAAGCACCTCGTACGCTTCGCTTACCTCCTTGAATTTCTCCTCGGCTTTTTTGTTGCCGGGGTTCATGTCAGGGTGGTATTTCTTTGCTAGCTTTCTGTATTGTTTTTTTATATCGTCCTGCGGCGCGGTTTTATCTACGCCTAGTATGCTGTAATAATCCTTGTATTGCATATGTTTCTCCTGTCACCCGGCGCCGGATTGCCGATTGCCCGCAAATCCAATGCCGCGTGTAACGACTTTGACTATCTTTGACCTTTATAATATAATACAAATCATATTAAAATGCAATATGTTATCGTTATTATTTTCCTGTTTTTTTTAATTTCATTATCATGTTCAAATTATACGCAGTATGGCGGCGTTTGATATTTAACGTTGAAAAAAAGTGTTTTATTGGTATAATAAAAAAAAGCAAGTTTCTATTTTAAGCGGGAGGTATTATTTAATGAGCGAACTTAAAGGCGCGTGCGTATTCGGGCAGTCGGGAGGGCCGACTTCGGTAATCAACGCCAGCGCGGCGGGAGTGTTTCAGGAAGCGCTGAAGCAAAGCTGCATCACTAAGGTATACGGCATGGCCCACGGCATAAAGGGGCTGCTTGAAGAGAAGCTGTACGATATCGGGCAGGAAGACCCAAAGGAACTGGATCTTTTGAAGACCACGCCGTCGTCGGCGCTCGGCTCTGTAAGGTACAAGCTTAAAGACGTGATGGACGACGAGAGCGACTACAAGCGGATGCTGGACGTGTTCCAAAAATACAACATCCGTTATTTTTTCTATAACGGCGGCAACGACTCGATGGACACCTGCAACAAGATAAGCAAGTACATGCAGAAGAGCGGATACGAGTGCAGGGTAATGGGCGTCCCCAAAACCATAGACAACGATCTGTGGGGAACGGACCACTGCCCGGGTTACGGCAGCGCAGCCAAATATATCGCCACGTCCATACTGGAAGTTTACCGCGACGCGCGCGTATACGATAAGGGCACTATAACTGTGCTCGAGATAATGGGAAGGAACGCGGGATGGCTCGCTGCCGCCGCGGCGCTTGCGTCATACAGCGGTGCGGGCCCCGACCTTATATACCTGCCTGAGGTGGCGTTCGACATCGATATCTTCTATGACCGTGTTTCGGAGATATACAAGAAGAACAATTATGTCATCATAGCCGCTTCAGAAGGCATAAAGGACGGCGACGGCAGGTACATATCCGAGTACGGCTCAGACCTCGCGAAGATGAAGGACTCGTTCGGGCACGCCCAGCTCGGCGGCCTTGCCTCGACGCTGGGGAACCTGACTCAGGAGAAGACGGGCGCAAAGGTACGAGCCATAGAGTTCAGCCTGCTGCAGAGGTGCGCCGCGCATATAGCCTCGAAGACCGACGTCGACGAAGCGTATCTCGCGGGGCAGACCGCGGTGCGTGCCGCCGTAGAGGGCAAGACGGACTACATGGTAGCTTTTGAGCGCGCGGACGGCCCGCAGTATAAATGCAATATAAAGCTTATCAAGCTTGAAGAGGTCGCGAACAAGGAAAAAAAGGTTCCGCTCGAGTGGATAACGAACGCAGGAACGGGTTTAAGCGAAGAGTATATCAAATACGCGCTTCCGCTGATACAGGGAGAATCGAGCCCGCCGTTCGAAAACGGCATGCCGAGGTTCGCGAAGCTGAAAAAGGTATTGGAAGTATTATAAA
>CAZJOS010000216.1:0-4328 GCA_964547655.1 uncultured Christensenellaceae bacterium | reverse complement strand
TAAGCCTCTCGGGAGGCAACGTAAGCATGAGGAAAGAGAACGGGCATGTGCTTGTCACACCCTCCGGCACATCGTACGAGACCATGAAGGCAAAGGATATAGTCGTACTGACTTTGGACGGGGAGCGAGTGGAAGGTAAACTGCGCGAGTCGGTCGACACCGAAGCGATACTGTATATATATAAGAACATGCCTGAAGTAAACGCGGTGATACACACGCACCAGCCTTACGCAACGGCGGCCGGGCTTATAGGCGACGTACTCCCCGCGGCGGTCACCACGCTCGCCAATGTGACTCTCGGGCCAGTAAACGTGGCTCCGTATTGTTCGCCGGCGAGCATAGACATGGGTATACAGACGGTTAAGTATATTGACGGCAAGCGCGCGGTGATATTAAAGCACCACGGAGTGATAGCGGTAGGCCCGACGCTGAAAGATGCGCTTTACGCCGCGGTATACATGGAAGACGCCGCGAAGACGTATCTGGTTGCCAAGGCGGCGGGCGAACCGAAGATAATGACGGCCGAGCAGACGGATCAGGCGGTAGAGGTGCATAAGACCTACGGACAGAAGCATCACAAATAAGGGATAATGAACCGAATGGAGAAGGGCGAAGTAAAACGGACGATAGAGCTGGAGGTAATAAAGCAGTGCGCACATAGCGGCCAGGGGTATTATGTTCCCGCAGCGATATCGGCCCGCCATGTGCACCTTTCCAGAGCGGACGTTGAAACGCTGTTCGGCAAGGGATATCAATTAAAGAAGCTGCGGGACTTGAACCAGCCGGGGCAGTTCGCCTGCGAGGAGCAGGTGACGCTGACTGGGCCCAAGGGCAGCATAGAGAACGTACGCATACTCGGGCCTGAACGTAGCGCGACTCAGGCGGAGATAAGCATTACCGACTGTTATAAAGCCGGTATAAAGCCGGTGGTGAGGATGTCGGGAGATATCGAAGGCACTCCGGGCGGCAGCCTCATAGGCCCCGCTGGCGAAGCGGTGCTGAAACAGGGAGTGATAGTGGCGGCACGGCACCTGCACATGTCCGCGGAGGAAGCGGCGCTTTTCGGGCTTAAGAACGGGGATAAAGTAAGCGTCAGGAAGGCAGGGGAAAGAGAAATAATACTCGGCAATGTGGCGGTTCGCTCCGGGAAAGGCCATTCGCTGGAGATGCATCTAGATACAGACGAAGCAAACGCGGCGGGCATGCTCTGCGGGCAGCTGTTGGAGCTGATCAAGTAGGTAATATATGGCGGAAGAGATGCGGGACATAATAGCGAGAATAACCGAAGAAGTGCTGAAACGCATAAACGGCCCGGAAAAACAGGGCGGGACGCTGGCGGTATTTACAGGCTACGTATTCAGCCCGGAAGCGATAGCGGAGTATATTAAGCAAAACCATGAAGAAGCTGACTGCGCGCTGCTTGACGGAGCAAAATACGATAGCGGCGAAAGATTAGAATCGCAGCAGGAGAAAGAGAGCCTTGCCGGAAGGCTCAAGGGATACGAAAGAATATTGATTGTAACGCCTTCTCTGCGGCTCATTGGCTCTATTGCGCAGGGAGACGATTCGATATATGAGGCGATGCTTGCGCTGCGGCCGCTGCTCTGGGGGCGGGAAGTAAAGATGCTGCTGGATTTCGAGGCGCCGAAGAATCGCCGGAGTCCCGCGCTTCTAAAGCTGGCGGAAGATATAAGTTCTCTGGAGGCGATGGGAGTAAAGATCGTTCATCTCCAACAGGAAAATAAAACAGGCGGCGAGCCAAAAGAATTGGTAACGGAGCAGGACGTAAAGGAAGCGGGCAAAAGCGAAAACAAGCTAATCAGGATAAAACCGGGAGCTATAGTGACCCAGCTCGCGCAGGACACCGCGAAGGAACTTGGCGTTAAAATAGAGGCATAGGAGGAACGTATGCAGATCGCAAGGGTAAAAGGGAACGTGGTCAGCACGAATAAAACCGAAAAACTGTATGGCCTGAAATTGCTTATAGTAGTGCCTATCGACCTCGCCTCGTTCGAGGAAAAGGGGCAGCCCATAGTGGCTATAGATACAGTCGGCGCGGGTGAAGGCGAAGTGGTCATGCTTTGCAGCGGTTCTTCCTCCCGGCAAACGGCTATAACGGAAAACAAGCCTTCAGATATGGCCATAGTCGGGATAATCGATTCGATAGAACTCGGCGGGAAACAGATATTCCGGAAGTTCGATGAGAAGTAATAACGGCAGAAAACGGTGGGGGATATGCAGATGGATATGACGGAACAGGAGATCCGTTCTGTAATAGAAGAAACGGTCAGAAGGATAGTGGGGAGAAGCGCCGCGACCGGCTGCTGGTTGTGCGATACCGCGGAAGAAGCGATAACGTCGGCGAAAGCCGCTCAGGCGGAGCTTATGAAGCTGAGCCTTGAGAAGCGCGGAAAGCTTATCGATGCTATGCGGCGCGCAGCAGCGCAGAATCTAAAATACTTGTCGGAACTGGCCCATAATGAAACCGGCTATGGCAAGGTTGAGCATAAGATGCTGAAAAACAAGCTCGCCGCTGAAAAGACGCCGGGCATAGAGGACCTGAATGCCGAAGCGGTTAGCGGCGACTACGGGCTCACGCTGGTGGAGCGGGCGCCGTTCGGAGTGATAGGAGCGATAACCCCGTCCACCAACCCCACGTCAACTGTAATAAACAATTCTATAAGCATGATAGCCGCGGGCAACGCGGTGGTATACAATCCGCACCCGGCGGCGAAAAAGGCGTCAACGGAAACGATGAGGATACTCAACGAAGCGATAGTATCCGCCGGGGGGCCGTCAGGGCTCATATGCACGGTAAAAGAGCCCACGCTCGAGACCGGCAAGACAATAATGGAGCACAGGGACATACCGCTGCTTGTCATTACCGGCGGCGAGGCGGTCGTGAAGGTCGCCATGAAGACGGGCAAAAAAGTGATAGCCGCGGGGCCTGGTAACCCGCCCGTAATAGTGGACGATACGGCAGTGATCCCTTATGCCGCGAGAGACATAGTGGACGGCGCGTCGTTTGACAACAACGTGCTCTGCATCGCGGAAAAAGAAGTATTCGTATACAGCAGCGTTGCTGATTCACTGATGAGTGAAATGCAAAGACACGGCGCCGTTAAGGTACCCGACCCCGACATAGCAAAGATAGTGAATACCGTATTTGAAAGAAAAGACGGCGGATATGTTGTAAACAGAAGATTCGTGGGCCGGGACGCAGCGGTGATACTCAGGGAAAGCGGTATTCCGTTTGAAGGAGACCCGCGCCTCATAATCGCCGACGTGGCCGAAGACCACCCGTTTGTCATTACGGAAATGCTCATGCCGGTGCTCGGCATCGTGCGTATCGAAAACAATATTAAAAAGGCCATAGAGAAAGCCGTTAGGGCTGAAAACGGCTGCAAACATACTGCGATGATGCACTCGCAGAACGTGACGCACCTGTCGATGGCGGCAAAAGCCTTAAATACATCGATATTCGTAAAGAACGCCCCGTCTTACGCGGGGCTGGGGTTTAACGGAGAGGGGTTTGCATCGCTGACCATAGCGACGCCTACCGGCGAAGGAGTGACCAGCGCGCGCACGTTTACGCGCCTGCGGCGGTGCGTGCTTTACGGCAATTTCAGGATAGTATAAGACGAGTAACGCAATTGGGGAAGGGGCGGCGGTAAACCGCCGTTCCACCCGGTTTTTTAAGCAGCTAATAAAGATAAAATAAATTTAAAATAAAAAGGAGATAAGGCAATGGAAAAAGAGGCTTTGGGAATGGTTGAAACCAGAGGGCTGGTAGGAGCCATAGAGGCTGCCGACGCGATGGTAAAGGCGGCGAACGTAAAGCTTATCGGCAAGGAAAAGGTAGGCTCGGGGCTCGTGACGGTCATGGTAAGGGGAGACGTCGGAGCGGTCAAGGCGTCTGTGGACTCAGGGGCTGCAGCGGCGAAGAGAGTGGGCGAGCTTGTGAGCGTTCACGTGATACCTCGCCCGCACGACGACGTTGAAGACATACTGCCCCAGGCGGAAAAGGCCGCAAAAGCGGAGAAGAAGGCTTAAAGGATGTATGCTGGGAAGGTCGTCGGCTCTGTAGTAAGTACGGTGAAAGACGAAAATCTCAAAGGCGTTAAGCTTCTGGTGGTGCAGCTTATGGAGAACGGGCTGCCGAAAGGCTTTGAAATTTCAGCTGACGGCACGAGGCAGGCCGGCGAGGGCGATTTCGTGTACCTTATCGGAAAGAAAGAAGCGACCCTTCCTTTCAAAGAGCGCAGGATGATTCCGGTCGATTCGGCTATCGTCGGATTTATCGACAGATTTAACGAAGAAATATAAAG
>CAZJOS010000215.1:0-4361 GCA_964547655.1 uncultured Christensenellaceae bacterium | reverse complement strand
ACGAGCGTCTATGACGGGGAGCTTGAGAACATCGACTTTATGGGCGAAGCTTACAGGTTTCCAAAGGTGCATGTAGACGCCGAATACCGTTTTGACGGCGAAGGGCTTACAGTAGAGGGCGATTTCAGGGCGAAAACAGCAGTCAATTGCTCGCGGTGCTTAAAGCAGTTCATGTATCCGGTGGAATTCGAGTTTATGGAGTATTACGCGAAAGACCCGCAGCAGGACGAGGGCGTGTACTCATATGCCGGAGATATTATAGACCTAGACACCATGCTGCAGGACAACGTGATAATGAACCTTCCTATGAGGTTTTTGTGCAAGGAAAGCTGCAAAGGGCTTTGCACGATATGCGGAAAGAATCTTAACGAGGGCAAATGCGGCTGCGAAACTAAAGAGACAGACAGCCGCCTTGAAGGCCTTGCTGAGTTTAAAGTGAACGAGGAGGAATAATATATGGCATTACCCAAGAGAAAAACATCGAATCGTAAAAAGCACGCGAGAAGGGCTTCGAACTGGAAGCTTCATGTTCCCGGCATATCCGAGTGCCCGCAGTGCCACGCGATGAAGCTTTCGCACAGGGCCTGCCCCACATGCGGTTTCTATAACGGCAGGCATGTGATGGACACCGAGAAAAAAGAAAAGGCAGAATAATTAATACTGCAAAGCTTATTTGACGCACACTGGATGTGCGTTTTTTATTTTGCTGATCATGATATGCCTTCATGTTTAGAGTTAAAATAATAAAATATATTGCAAAGCTTTAATACTTTATTATATACTACAAGCAGTAAAAATTCCGGTTATTACACAAGGCTTCCGGCGAAGCTGCCGGGCCGGCCTTCGGACGGACGAATCGGCGGAGCGAAAAATCGGGTGTTATTGAGGTGGCGGGCATGAAAGTTATTGTAGACGCGATGGGAGGAGACAACGCTCCGCAGGCGATCGTAGAAGGCTGCGTGCTTGCGCTCCCCGAGAATCCGGCTCTAGAAATAATACTCGTCGGAAAAGAAGACGTTATTTTAAGCGAACTCGTTAAATATGATTATGATAAAAAGCGTATAAATATTGTAAACGCGACAGAAGTTATAGCTATGGCCGAGCCGCCTGTGGAGGCGATACGCACAAAGCGCGATTCTTCCCTCGTAAAAGGCATGCGGCTGCTGCACGACGGCGAAGGGCAGGTATTCATTACCGCGGGCAGTACCGGCGCTACCATAGCGGGAGCCACTTTTATTGTAAAGCGGATACCGGGAGTAAAACGCTGCGCGCTTGCGCCGCTGCTTCCGTCGAAGACGGGCAAGGTGATGCTGATAGACTGCGGGGCGAACACCGAATGCCGCCCGTCTTATCTCGCGCAGTTTGCCCTGATGGGCAGCATTTATATGCAGAAGATGGAGGGGATCGTCTCTCCTAAAGTAGGACTTGTCAACATCGGCTCGGAAGAGGAGAAGGGAACCGAGCTTACAAAAGCCTCATATCAGCTTTTAAAAACGATGCCGGTAAACTTCCGCGGCAATGCGGAGGGCAGAGAGCTTCTGTCGGGGGATTACGACGTGATAGTATGCGACGGTTTTACCGGCAACGTTATACTCAAATTTTTAGAGGGCGTCGCCGATACGCTGTTTACTATGCTGAAGAGACAGCTTTACAGCAGCCTTAAGACTAAGATTGGCGCGGCTCTTTCAAAGCCCGCATTCAAGAGGTTTAAAAGAGACCTCGACTATACCGAGTACGGGGGAGCGCTGCTGCTTGGAGCAAGCGGCGGGGTCGTAAAAGCGCATGGTTCCTCCAACGCGAAAGCGATAAAAAGTGCATTGCGGCAGGCGGCGGAGTTCGTAGAAACCGATGTCGTAAATATAATAAGAACAGAGATTTCGAAGATATCACTCGACGATTAGACTATTAATTAACAGTACATGGAGGTTTAAGGATGGTATTCGAAAAAGTAAGAAAGATATTATCAGACCAGCTGGAGATCGACGAAGAGAGCATCACGATGGAATCCGACCTCGTGGAAGACCTTAAGGCGGACTCGCTTGCCATAGTGGAGCTGATTATGGACTTAGAGCAGGAGTTTGACCTCGACATACCCGACGAGGAGCTGCCCAAGGTGGTAACGGTAAAAGACGTAGTACAGTATATAGAAAAGAACGTTGGAGGATATTGATTTGCCGGTAACCAGAAGATCCGTTTCCGCTTTTTCCGGAGGCGGACAGGTTACGTAAGCTCCCTGAAATGTTAAGAACTTTTTGGGCAGCCATGGAGTTCCTGAAAAGTTATGGGGCGCCCCGGGACAGATCTCTTTCCGGGGCGATAGGTGATGGAAAAAGATATTAAAGAGCTGCAGGAGAAAATAGGGCATTCGTTTTCCGATGAAAACCTGCTCAGACAAGCATTCGTTCATTCATCGGCCGACAGGGGCGAAAGCTACGAGCGGCTCGAATTTTTAGGCGACGCTGTTTTAGAACTTGCTGTCAGCGAACTCATTTTTTTAAAGAAACCGGATTATACAGAAGGCGAACTTACAAAGACCCGAGCTGCGCTCGTCAACGAGGGAATGCTGTTCGCTGTAGCAAAAGAGCTCGATATTGGGAGTTATATAATACTCGGCAAGGGTGAGCAGCACACGGGCGGGGCGGAAAAGCCTTCTATACTTGCAGACGTCGTCGAGGCCGTTATAGGGGCCGTGTATATTGACGGCGGGTTCGCCAGCGCAAAGAAGGTCGTGCATAAGCTTATGAAGGCAGGCGTCGAGACCGTGCTTTCGGGGGGCGGCCTGAAAGATTACAAGACGAAGCTGCAGGAGCATTATCACAAGCAGGGCGTAAGCGATATAAAATATACGGTCTATAAAGAGGAAGGCCCTCCGCATGACAGGGTGTTTTTTGTTAAACTCTATGCCGGCGGCGAGGAAATAGCGCAGGGTAAAGGCTCTTCCAAAAAAAATGCAGAACAAAGGGCGGCTAAGCAGGCCCTTTTAAGTTTAGGGTCGCCAAAAATCTTGTAGTTTTTTGGGGGCGTAAAAATTTTTAGCAGTAAGGGGAAGTAGAATGCTTGATTTTTCAAAAGTGAAAGCCGCAGACGAAGAAGTTTACGCGGCGATGATGGATGAGCTTCACCGGCAGCAGAGCAACATTGAACTGATAGCGTCAGAGAATTTTGTATCGGAAGCGGTAATGAGCGCGATGGGGTCGCACCTTACCAACAAGTATGCCGAAGGTTACCCGGGAAAACGCTATTACGGCGGATGCGAATTCGTGGACGTTGCCGAGAACCTCGCGAGAGACCGCGCCAAACAGCTATTCGGCGCGGAGCACGCCAACGTGCAGCCGCATTCGGGAGCGCAGGCAAACAACGCCGTGTATTTCGCGATGCTGGAGCCGGGAGACACGGTGGTAGGCATGAACCTCGCGCACGGGGGGCACCTTTCGCACGGAAGCCCGGTGAATATATCGGGGAAGTATTATAAGTTCGTGCCGTACGGCGTGAGGGAAGACAACGAGCAGATTGACTACGACGCGCTTCGCAACATAGCGCTCGAGGCGAAACCGAAACTTATTGTCGCGGGCGCGAGCGCGTACCCGCGGAAGCTTGACTTTAAAAAGTTTCGCGATATAGCGGACGAAGCCGGGGCATTGCTGATGGTCGATATAGCGCACATAGCGGGCCTTGTTGCGGCAGGGCTGCACGAAAGCCCTGTACCTTACGCCGACTTCGTAACGACGACGACGCATAAGACTCTTCGCGGCCCGAGGGGCGGCATGATACTGTGCAAAGAGCAGCACGCGAAAGCTATAGACAAGGCGGTATTTCCGGGCACGCAGGGCGGCCCGCTTATGCACGTTATAGCGGCTAAGGCCGTGTGCTTTAAGGAAGCGCTCACGAGCGAATTTAAAGAATACCAGAAGAGGATAATCGCCAACGCGCAGGCTCTGGCGAAAAGTCTCATCGATAACGGCATAAGGCTCGTATCGGGCGGCACCGACACCCACCTTATGCTTGTAGATCTTACGCAGAAAGGCATAACGGGCAAAGACCTGGAGGCCATGCTCGGCAGGGCGAACATAACTGTCAACAAGAACGCCATACCGTTTGAGACGCAGAGCCCGTTCATAACGAGCGGCGTAAGGCTGGGCACGCCCGCGGTTACCACGAGGGGTATGGACGAGGCGGACATGAAGGAGATAGGTTCGCTTCTATCCGCAATCATCGACGGGGGCGAAGCCGCGGTGGAAGATGTAAAACAAAAAGTACTGGCGCTGTGCGCCAGAAGGCCGCTGTATAAATAACAGTTCCAAAAACAGAAAGCTCCGTTTTGGAGCTTTTTTCGTATCAGGTGAGCAGCGCGGAATCAAAGA
>CAZJOS010000214.1:0-4399 GCA_964547655.1 uncultured Christensenellaceae bacterium | reverse complement strand
TGCCCACCCCAAAAAGTCTCACGGCTTTTTGGGGACCCCGGGATGTCTTTGCGAAGCTTCGACCAGAGCACAAAATTGCATGGCTTGCATTTTGGCTGACAATTTTGTGCGGAGGCTCTGTGAGCAAAGGAGTATGGCGAACGGCAGTAAAGGCAGACGACTATTACGAACAGAGGGACGAGCAAACCGGTAAAACTGGCGGGAAACCTTAAGTTTCACGCCAAGGGCGCCAGCCCAATCGGGCGGTATTTACGGGCCAAAAAGCGCGTTTGCGCAGGGCGCTAAAAAAATGCCCAAAGGTTTTCTTAAAAAATTGGGGAAGTGGTTTCTGGACAGAGGAGCAGACTTCGGGGAAGAGACGCTCGAAGAACTTGCCCAATCGAGCTCAACGGGTATTCTTGAAATGGCGACCGGCACGCCGTCGTCAGATACTACGTTTGCGCAGGAGTATGGGTCGCTTGAAGACGCAGCTAACACCGAACTAACGATTCTTATAACAGTAGGTTTGTTTGGGCTCAACGATCTGGGTTCCAATAAAGCAGACGCAATAACGTACGCATATGAGCAGGGCAATCTTGGGTTGGCGGCAACTATGACAGCCGAAGAAATAGACAGAATAATAGCGCAAAATACAGCATCGGCAGAGGACGCGGAGATATTTAGGGCAGTTAAAAAGGGCATTGAAGATCACACCACGGAGCAGGAACAAACAGACACACAGAATATAGTACCGCCAGTTAAGCCCGGAACTGCAACGCCGAATATTAATCAGCAGACCGTTACTCCGCAGGCGGAACAGCAGGCCGGACAGCAGCAGATACAGGCACAAGATGAAGGCACTGCGTTGTTACAACTGGCAAACATAGACCCGAATGCTGTTTCCGAACCGGAGGTACAGACTACAGTCAATAATACCGCTCAGGAGATAAAGGCATTGGCTGAAGAAACACAAGCCGATCTGTTTAACGACGATGTAAAGAACGCCTACTACAAATTTAGGATAAACTCTACAAACGCTAACGCAGAAGCATTCTATAACACTTCCATACAAAACATCGATACCGCTATTGCAGCGGAGCAGAAAGTGGGAGCGGATACATCCGCGCTCGAAGAGCTTAAGGGAAAGATGGAGAGCGCGAAGAGCGGAGCTGCGCAGGCGCAGCCGGACACCGAAGCGCAGATCAAACGGGTAGAAACAGAAAGAAACATGACCAGAGCGGTATCCGCGCTGACGAATTTGCCTGCCGAAGTGCAGACGCAGGCGGACGCCGGGGCGGCGCGGCAGGCTCTTTACGGTTACATGAAAGCGGACGAAAGCGGCAAGGCCGCGGCGTATAGCGAAGCGGCCGAGCAGTTGAGGAAAAGCATATCGACGGCGCTGGAGACTGGAAAACTGGACGCGGGGACGAGGCAGAGGCTGGAGGAGATATTAGATAATATTGACAGCGGGGAAGGGATGGGGGATAATAAGAATAATGTAATTGATTTTAATCTGGTGAAAGAGTATATACAAGACATTGAGAAGCGGACAGGAATGAAGATTCCTAAAAACCAGATTGAAGAATTAAAGAATGCATTGAGGAATAAGGAATATAGGAAAATATCAAAGAAAAAGCTAAATAAACATAGAAATGAATTTAAATATATTAAAGATCGACTAATAATTCAGTGGGAAGAGAAGACCGGGCAAAAATGGCCTGTGTATGAAGAAGATATTATCTCTACAAAAACTGGGGAACCTTACATTAAAGCAGGCCAATATTATGATGCACATCACATAATTGAATGTAGTTATGGTGGTGATAATGCTTGGTGGAACATTCATCCAGCCCGTAACCCTGATATTCATCAATCAGGAATACATGGGGTTGGTTCATCTGCAAGCAGATTATTTGATGGAGGAAACTATGATTACTAAACAGATTATTGATTGGGGGAGAAATAATAAATTTTATCCCGTAACTGAGAAGGCGGTATCTGAGTCTGAAGAAGCTTTAGGGATGAGCTTTCCGAAAGAATTGAAGGATTTTTATCAACAAGTTGGATGCGGTTTTTTTGACGGATCGAAATATAATGCTAATAGATTAATGGGTCCATATTCGGTAAGGGATTTTCGTTTAAGACAAAACGATTTCGAGTTTTATCCTGATATTGATATATATGACGATTATGAAGATAATAAATTGATTTTCTTTGAATCCGATACATACGCACTAATTTCGATTGAGTTAGGTAATAAAGAGAAAAGCAGAATTTATTATTATGATACAGTAATAGCTGATTCATTGGAAGAGTTTATTAAAAAGGTACAAGAAAATGATATCTATTTTGTTGATATGTTAGAATAGTATTTAGAGAATTTCGCCGGGCGTTGTCCCGGCTTTTTTTTATTTTTCCCACTAATACTAACACTGAAACGTTTTACAATACCTCTATACAGAATACCGATAGCGCCATTGCATCTGAGCAGCAGATCGGCGCGGATACATCCGCGCTCGAAGAGCTTAAGGGGAGGATGGAAAGCGCGAAGAGCGAAGCGGCGCAGGCGCGACCTGACGTAGAAACGCAGACCAAACGTGTAGAAACAGAAAGAAACATGACTAGAGCAGTTTCAACGCTGACGAATTTGCCTGCCGGAGTGCAGACGCAGGCGGACGCCGGGGCGGCGCGGCAGGCGCTATACGACTACTTGAAAGCGGACGAAGGCGGCAAGGCCGCGGCGCAGAGCAAAGCGACGGAGCAGCTGAAGAAAAGTATATCGGCGGCGCTGGAGGCGAATGGGCTGGACGCGGGGACGCGGCAGAGGCTGGAGGGGATGCTAGATAATATTGACAGCAAGGGGGAGATGGTGGATAATAAAGACAATAAGACTAAATATAATAGAAAAGGTAAGCCGTACCCACAGGTTTATATTAATGGATATGGGTATATACCATTCCCAAAGGGACCATATGAAATAAATAACAGTATTCAAAGAAATGAGTTCACACCTTCATTTAAACAAAGGTTTAAAGAATGGTGGATAAGTAAAGGCAAGCCTTGGCCAGATGGCGATGTAAATATACATCATATAAAACCTTTATCTAAAGGTGGAGATAATAGTTTTGAAATCTTGTACCGCTTGTTCAGCCGGATCAGCATCAGCCATTTACAAACTGGTGGAGAAATTACCCATAATAGGAGGAGAATAAAATGGAGGGAATTCAAAGTATCGAAAGGCTTATGAATAAATTGGAGAATTCATATTACGAAAAAATTGATGAAGAAGGAAATAAGATTAAGGTTTCGTTTAAATTTAATACAAAAGCAAGCATTAATGATATTCAATTAATTGAGGAGGAAATGGGTTTAAAATTACCAAATCCATTTAAGGAATTCTTATTAAAATTTAATGGTGCAAAGTTGTTTGATTATGATGGCTTAGATGGTTTTATGATTTATGGAACAGAAAATATAGCTAAAGCAAATGAATACGCAAAAGCAACATTTGATGATGATTGGAATGAAGACTTAATAATTTTCGCAAAATATATTGGGGAAAGTAATTATCTCGCTTTTAAAAGAACTGAGAAAGATGAGTACAATATTATTGATTGTTTTTTTGAAGAAATGCCATCAGAGTGGAGAACAATTGAAAGTAGCTTTGATAAATTTATCTATTCCTTAATAAAAAATGATGGGCGCAAATATTGGCTAACATAGAAATTAGTTAAATAACCTTGGCTTTTTTCTTTTTATAAACCTTAGAAAAAAGCAATAACGTGTATAAATAGTATAATGCAAATGACCGTTTTATTGCAGTATTTTTTATACCAAAAAATAGAATATGTGAGCGAGTCGGGCTCTGATATGCCCCGTAAAGCTTAGGCTTTTCGGGGACCCCAATCTCGCGAAGCGAACACCATGCCCACCCCAAAAAGTCTCACGGCTTTTTGGGGACCCCGGGATGTCTTTGCGAAGCTTCGACCCCGCACTGGATTGTAATGCTACAAAGTAAGACCCGCAATCCAGTGCGGGGGAGGAGCCGAAGGTGAGCGCTGCCAGTGGCAGATGAAGCGAACCGGAGGCTCTGTGAGCAAAGGAGTATGGCGAACGGTAGTGAAGACAGACGACTATTGCGAACAGAGGGACAAGCAAAGCCGGAAAACTGGCGGGAAACCTAAAGTTTCACGCCAAGCCGGGTAGGGCCCCGGCACGAACCTGCCTGCCGGAGTGCAACACGTGGCAGGAGCCGGGGCGGCACGGCAGGCGCTTTACGATTACATGAAAGCGGATGAGGGTGGTAAGGCGGCTGCGTATGACAAAGCGGCGGAGCAGCTTAAGCAAAGTATATCGTCGGCATTGGAAGCGAAAGGGCTGGACAAATGGACGAGGCAGAGGCTGGAGGGGATGCTAGATA
>CAZJOS010000213.1:0-4401 GCA_964547655.1 uncultured Christensenellaceae bacterium | reverse complement strand
CGCAAGATACTCTCCCCCGCGCTTTTCGCAGCCAAGCTCTATCGCGGGCTTCGCGCTCCCATGAAAATCGCTGCCTGCGGTGACATACAGCCCGTATCCCCGTGCGATGCTTTCAAATTCTCTGCATTGCCCGTCGCTGTGAGCAGTGTGATACGCTTCGACGCCCCAAAAACCCATACCTTTCAGTTTTGGAAAAAGCAACTTAAGCGTTTCATCTTTAATAAGCCCCGGGTGCGCGAGCACCGCTTTTCCGCCCGCTTTTATGATAAGCTCAGCCGCGCCCTGCACCGTTATTTTGTCGAACGGCACATAATGAGGCGAGTGCTTGGAAAGATACCTTTTAAATGCCTCTTTATGGCTCGAAGCATAGCCTTTTTTAACGAGCGCCGCGGCTATATGCGGCCTGCCTATTATCTTTCCGGCGCACTCCGCCTTTACGTCTTCTATCGTGATATCGACGCCCGCCGAGTTAAGATTTTTTATCATGCGCTCTGCGCGGCGCTTCCTCTTATGCGTCACTCCTTCGATGTGGCCGATAAGCGGAGCGCTGCGCCAGTCGATGCCGAAACCCAGCACGTGCACTTCGCCTTCATATATCGAGGCAAGCTCGATGCCCGGACAGACCAAAATATCTGTGATCCCCGCTATTTTTTCATACCCGCGGCACTCGTCGTGGTCGGTTATAGCTATCAGTTTCAATCCTTTTTCTTTGGCCATCCGTACTATCTCGAGCGGCGTATGATCCCCGTCGGAATACGAGGTGTGCACATGCATGTCGACGTTCATCTTTTTTCTTTCTCGGCAACCTTCCGCATGAATCTCTTTTCGTCTATGATGTAGCGGGTATGCTTTGCCTCGCCTTTCTATGCGGTTCTATGGAGTCAATAATTCTTTCGCTATCGTAAACTTTGCCTGCCCTTCTTCCGGCGCGGCGTCCACCATCACTATAACGAGCCTCTTATAATACCCGTCGGTCCAAAAGCACGCAAACCACGATATCTCCCTTGTCTTGTCTATCTCGGCGGTCCCTGTCTTGCCTGCGAGCCCTATCCCAGGAATATTCGCGTAATGGCCGGTGCCGCGGCTGGTCTTAACTACGTCTTTCATCAAAGGAAGCAGGGTTCCAAGGCTGCTTTGCGATACGGCGTCTTTCTTCCAGACCTCCTGCTCATTCTCCTTTACAATAACGTAATCGAGACCTTCGGTGCGGCACGTCCTCTCCACCAGCTTAGGCTGCATCATATCTCCCGTGCCGTTCGCAAAAGCCGTATACATCGCAGCCATCTGTATCGGCGTTATAAGCAGCTGCCCCTGCCCATAGCCCATTTCCGCAAGCAGCCTCCTGTCCATACCCCTGTCTTCGTTCTTAATATTCGCTTCGTTTACATTCAAATCGAAAGGCATCGCTTCGCCCATGCCTATTCGCTGCAGATATTCTATGAATTTCTCGCTGCCCAGTTCCATGGCGGCAAACGCAAAAAATATGTTGTCGGAGCGGATGACAGCGTTGCTGAGCTTTAGCGGCGTTCCCGAATTGCTTACGCGCTTAATATCCTTCCACGGCCAATAACCGTCGGGATGCCATTTGTTATTAACTATCGTTCCGGTAAAGACAGTATCCGGGGTTATCGTCCCGTTCTCCAGCGCGGCGGTCGCCGTAAAAGGCTTTATCACGCTGCCGGGAGGGTAAAGCCCCTGAGTCGCGTATGAAAACATCGTCATCGATTCGAGCTGTTCCTGCGATACCGGAAACGTAAACAGGTTGTCGTCATACGAAGGGTACGACGCCATTGCCTCAACATAGCCCGTCGAGGCGTCCATTACGATAGCGACGCCCGACTGGCCTTCTTTAAGGTGTTTTTTAAGCGCGTCATACGCGCGCCGCTGAAGAGCTGGCTTTATTGTAAGGCGCAGGTCCTGCCCCTGCTGCATCGGTTCCTCGAACAGAGTGCGCACGTTGTCTCCCCATCTGTTCTCTATATATATTATTTTACCGTCTTTGCCGCGCAATTCGGTCTCGTATTTTTTTTCAAGCCCGGCTGCGCCCGTCCTGTCGGACACGTCGTATCCTTCGGGGATATTCGCCTTATCGACAAACGCCGTATAACCGGCTATATGAGAGGCCGCCTCCCCGAGAGGGTAATACCGTATGGGGGTATACATTTTATCGTCTATGCCGAGGCCGGGCACGGCGAGTATGCTTTGCCTCTGCTCTTCCGACAGCCCTGTTTTAGAATACGAGCCGAGCGAGACCGCCCTTATGCCGTCCTTTACCGCGGAATTGAACAGGTTAACAAGCCTGGAATGCGTTATGCCCGTTATCGGAGCCACGACGCTTTCGACCGTTGCTATGTCCTGCACCTTTGTAACGTCCATGTATATGGTATCGGCGTATGTGTTTTGCGCAATGAGCGAGCCGTCGGCGCCGAACATTTCGCCGCGCGCAGCTTTCAGCGTCTTGATACGCACGCTTGAGCCGTCTTCCATCTCCGGGAAAATGAGAGAATAATCCCACAGCACGACGCACTTTTTAGCCTTGAATCCGGCTCTCAGCGTAAAGTCGTTGGTGAAGTCTCCGTAATCTTCGGTTTTATAGGTAGCGGTATATGTATACGTGCCGTTTTCGTCGGGGCCCGAAAGATCGTCTATGACTATCTCCGTAACGCCGAGCCCTTTGCTTATTATGTTGTCGTATTTATCTATAAATTCCTGTTTGCTTATATTAACCTTGGGAGAGGTAAGCGAATACATCGCCTCATAATCCATGGCCTTAAAGCTTTCGATATATTGGCTTATATCATAGGAAACGGTTTTGCTCCCGGCGCAGGAGGAAAGAAAACATATCAGAATAAGCATTACGAGAAGCTTCAGTTTTGTACGCATAGACCCCCCTTGGCTGATTATACTATGCACGGGTCTGTATGTACAGGAATACAGGGCAGCCAAGGGAAAAGTTTACAAAAATGTCCGTTTACCACGGCCACTCCGTAAACTCCTGAAATTTAAACAGCTTAAGCTTTCCTCCCGATTGCCCGACTATCTTCGTACCGTTCTGCACGCCCTTTTTGATGTGCTTTAGCAGCGTTCCGCTCGCGCCCTCGAATTTTGAAGGATCCTGCGCGGCCTGTGCCGCCGGCACTATATAAAACGCCCTGGTTTTTTTTGTTCGCGTCTCGCCGTCCTTGGTGTATTCCTTCGTCACAGTCGGCTTATGAGTGTATGTCGTTATGAATCCCGCCGAGTCTATGGAAACCGCGCCGTCTTCTCCGCGGATAAGCTTTATGAGAGCGAGCATGCCCGTCTCTAAGTGCCCGCCGCCGACAGCCTGGCTGTAAAGCTGGTTCGAAACAAAATTTCCTATGGAATAGTATATGAGCACTTTTCCCCCCGTTACCGGCGAGGTGTATTCGTCTACGTTCTGCAGCACGTGCGGGTGGTTCCCTATTATGAGATCGACGCCTAAGTCGGCTATGCGTTCCGCCTCTTCCCTTTGCTTCCTGTTGTTTTTCAGCTGGTACTGCGAGCCCCAGTGCATGAACGCCACAATAAACTCCGCTCCCATACCGCGCAGGGCTTCGATCTCTGCGGACATCGCGGCGTACCCCGCCTCGTATCCGCCGTCCTTACGATTCATGCAGTTGAGAAACGGCTCTGTCGATCTTGGATATCCGTGGTTCGTTGTATTCGAAAAGTTTAAGAAGCCCACCTTTATGCCGCCCGCCTCAACGAGCGCGTACTTGGGCTCGTCTTCCGCGGCGGCAGTACCTATAACGGCGAAGCCGAGGCCGCGCAGATACGTTGAGCTGCGCTTAAACGCTTCGTTTTTCCCCTGATCGAGCGTGTGGTTGTTAGCCGTCGCGACAACGTCGAACCCGGCTGTTTTAAGCGCTTCGGCAATGCTGTCGGGAGTGTTGAAACGAGGGAAACCCGTATAAGGCGGTTTTCCTGACAGCACCGTTTCCAGGTTTACCGCGGCAATGTCGGCCGAAGACACTATATCCTTTATGTATTTGTAATCGTCGGTAAAATCGTAAAACGACCCGAGCTTGTGGCTGTTTAGCTGGGAGCCGAACGTTATTATGTCGCCCGCGAATAAAAGCGTCGCGCTGTCGGGCAATGGCGGCTCCGCCGGCGAAGGCGTCGGCGTAACAGCCGGAGACGGCGAAGGAGTAACGGCCGGGGTCTCAGCGGCAGCTGTTTCAGGCGGAGTTTCACTTACGGCGGCTGCTTCACGCATCCCGCTTCCCTGCAGACAGAAGATCGCGACGGCTATGAAAACCGCAGCCGCCACATACGCGGCAAGCTTAAAATGTTTATGCATATATTACCTTTCGGATGTTTTGCTTCCGTGATATATTCGGCAAGAAAGGACAATTTCCTCTATTACGTATAAAATTGCCT
>CAZJOS010000212.1:0-4451 GCA_964547655.1 uncultured Christensenellaceae bacterium | reverse complement strand
TACGTTACGCTTGCTATAATAGCAGCGCTGGGGCTCGCGGCCTGCGGCGCGCCCGAGGCGGTAAAGTCGCCGTCGCCGGAGGTATCTGTTTCGCCGGTGGTAACACCAGAAGCGGTCGTGTTTGCTGATGCCGCGCTGGAGATGAAGGTACGCAAGGTGATGGGGAAGCCGACGGGAGACATCACTTTTGCGGAGGCTGAGGCGGTGACGGAGCTTGATCTTTCAAACGAGTGGCAGGAAAACATGCCCGAAGAAAAGATCATAAGGAATTTAAGCGGGCTTGAGTATTTTACGAACGTGACATATCTTAACCTTACGTTTAACTGCTTCGACGATCTGAGCCCCCTGTCAAATCTTAAAAAGCTGGAAAGGCTTTGCATCGGCGGCAACGCGGTGAGCGACTTAACGCCGCTTTCAGGGATGGATCTTGGCGAGTTGCATGCATGGGGAAATTATGAGCTGAGAGATATAAGCCCGCTTTCCGGTATGGCACATATGCATGTTTTGATGTTGGGTGAGTGCCCCGTGGAGAATATCGACGCCGTTTCGGGTATGAAGGAACTGGGCATTCTCGATATAGCCAACTGCCAGGTTAAGACGCTCTGGCCGATCGCCGGATTGCCGCTGTGGAGACTGAACATCAGCGGATGCCCCATAGACAGCTACGCGCCGTTGAAGGATATAATTGACGGCCTTCAGGAAAAAGACTTCGAGCTTTTGCCCGCAGCCCAAAACCCGGACGAGGTAATCGTGTTCACCGACCCTGTGATGGAAAAGAAGGTGCGCGAGGCGACAGGGATACTGGACGGCGACATCACCGCGGGCGACGCGGCGCTGGTGTTAAGGCTCGACCTTTCCAACGAATGGGCGGACAACGTACCGAGGGACGTCAAGTTCAGCGATCTTGGCGGCATCGAGTACTTTATCAACCTGAAGGTTTTGAGCATCTGTCTGAACGAGGTTTCCGATATCAGCGCGCTTTCAGGGCTGACGCAGATGGAGGATTTAAATATCGGCATCAACCAAATCAGCGACTTAAGCGCGCTTTCCGGAATGGCCGCGCTGAAACATCTGACCGCGTTTGGAAACCAGATATCGGATCTGAGCCCGATTGCCGGGATGAGCCTCGATTCCCTGCATATCGGAAACAATCAGGTTTCGGATATCAGCGCGCTTTCCGGTATGACGGAAATGACAACCCTGTACATGAGTGGAAATCAAATATCGGATATCAGCGCGCTGTCGGGTATGACGAAGCTGCGTTCTTTAGAGCTGGCGAACAACCCGGTCACGGACTTCAGCCCGATTGCGGACATATACCCGAATATTGAAAACAAGGACTTTGAGATGAAATAGTATACGAATATGAATAAGCGTGGAACAGATTTTATGAAAAAACTTGTTTCTGTGCTGGTCATTCTATTGCTTGTGCTGGGCGCGGCGGGCTGCGCGTCGCCCGGCACCTCCCCAACGGCCGCAGACCCCGGGAAACCGGAAATAGCCCCCTTTGGCACGGGAGACCGGGACATCACAACGCCCTTCTTCGGCTGTTAGCCAGCAAGGAGTACATGGCGGCAATCGAGTATATTGAGGGAGAGATAGAGGCGGAGTAATTACCCCCTTCTTCATTATCATCGAGGAGTACGATATGAAAAAGTTTTTATGCTTTGCAACGGCGCTGGTGTTGATTTTAGCAGCGTCCTGCGGCGCGCCCGACACGGCGACGACACCATCACCTTCGATCACGTCGGCATCCGCCGGCGTGAAGTTTGCCGACCCGGCGCTTGAGGCTATGGTGCGCGCTTCGATAGGTAAGCCGGAGGGCGAAATAACTGTGACGGAGGCAGAGGCGGTTAAGTGGCTTAACCTCAGCATTGAGTGGCAGCGGTATATTTCCGAAGAGCCGCCGGTTAAGGATATCGGCGGGCTGGAAAGCTTTACAAACCTCGAAAGCCTCGACCTGTCCTTTCATGCAATCACCGATATTACGCCGCTCACCGGGCTCAATAAGCTCACATTGCTGTCGCTGGGCGGCAACCCGGTCGTCGATATCGCGCCGCTCGCAGGGCTTACGAACCTGAAAGCGCTTAACCTGTCCGGCTGCGCGGCGCAGGACTACAGCCCGCTCACGGGACTCGTCAATCTGGAATACCTGGTGCTTGACGATTCGGCGGTCACCGACCTCGGCGCGCTCTCCGGGCTGACCGGGCTTACGTATTTAAGCCTAGCGCGCACGCAGGCCAGCGATGTTTCGCCGCTGGCCGCGCTGAGGAGCCTTACGAACTTGTATCTGGCAGACTGCCCCATAACTGACTATTCCCCACTGGCGGACATCTGCAAGAACCTCAAGGAAAAAGATTTTACGGTGCCATCCTCGCTTAAGGAGCTTGGGTTTACGCGGCCTGATAACAGCGTATGGGCGAGTTATACCGCTGAAAGTCTGAGCGTCACCATCAATCACTCGGAATGGGGAATCCCGGAAATGAACATGGAGGCGGACACCATCCGTATATCTTTGGATATGGACGGCGGCTATAGGCTGACCGTAGGCTGTGACCCGGCGGGCAACCGGAACTATGTATTCAGCATATCTCAAAACGGCGAGCACCTTACGGATTACATCTACATTACGTCGGAAGACAACCTTATGTTCGGAGGCGACCGGGAACGCGTAGAAAATGCCATCCGGACAATGCTGGGCGATACGGGCTCTGGCGATATACTGCTCGCGCCCATAACCTTCTTCAACAATACGATCAGAGAGACTTTCGGCATGACCGCCGCCGCGCTGTTCGCGCTGCCGTTTGAGCAGACCGCAGCGCAGCCGGAACAAGCGGCGCCGCCCTATACGCTGCCGTACGAGCAGCTGGGATTTACCGCAGACACAGCCAACGCGGCCTGCATTTATGAGCAGCATGAGCCGCACTATATGCGCATTGCAATCCACAGGCCGGAATGGGGCGAGAACCCCGACGGCTGGAATATTGAGTTTTATGATAACGATGTGAACGGTTACAAGCTACAAATTTTGTATTATGCAGCCGAGGGGAAATATCATGTTTCCATAGAGAAGGGTGGTGTGGAAGCCGGTTTTGAAATTTATCCAGCCACGGACAAAAAAGGCTGGGAATATCCCGACTTGGATACGGCGCATAGGATGTTCAACGCCGCCTTTGGAACGACAGGCAAAGAATTATATCATAAGCCGCTGACCTACTTTGAGCAGGTGGTTCAGGAGCATTTCGGCATGAGCATAGAGGAGCTGTACGCACTGCGCGCAGGCGAATAAGCGGACATAAAGCAGCGGCGCTGCCATATATGTGATGATTAAGGAAAAAGCAATGAAAAATACCGGCATGAACACAAAAGATCTGTTGAAAGAGCTGTGTACCGACGCGCTGGATGATTTCATGAAAAAGGATGTGACGCTGACGCCTTTTCACGATTATATCATGCAGATGTGCGCGGACCGGGGCGAAACGCGAGAGCACGTAATCAAACGCGCGGGCATCAACCGCACATACGGGCATCAGATTTTTAACGGGACGCGGAAGCCCTCGCGGGACAAAGTGATACAGCTCGCGATAGGTTTTGGACTCAATATTGAGCAGACACAGCAGCTTTTAAAAGCGGCGCAGGAATGCCAGCTTACGCCAAAAGTCAAGCGGGATGCGGCCATTCTCTACTGCATAATTCATCATCTTGATTTCAGCGGAGCGCAGAAGCTTCTCGCCGGTTTTGATATGGCGGCGCTCGGCAGATGAATCGGGAACAACAATAAAGGAGGGATATACATTGACAAATTGTATTAAGTGCGGCCAAAACGGCGATATTGCAGAAACAATACTTTACGTTATGGAATGGTCTGATAATCTGGTCGGGAACAGACAGGTGCAGCAGGCCGGGATACGCGGCGTGGTTAAGGCTGGTATGTGCCCGTCGTGTATGGCCATATATGTCGCGGGAAGGACGAAGGGTATGTTCATTCCCAAAAAGGAAAAAGAAGCTGCAAAGGCTGCCCTTGGAACCGGGGTTTTTGCGCCCTTTGCTGAGGAAGCCGTATCAGACGCATTAAAGGAGAGGATAAACGCCCCTAACGCGGGAAAGGGCAAAGTATTTACAGCATGGGCGCAGGCGAACGCGGCGGACCATCTGGTGAACGAAACGTTTATCCCGGCGGAATATGTCATAGCCTGCATGGTGCAAGGCGCAAACGGCGAAACGGATTTTGCAGCGCACCAGCCGATTCGGTATATTCTTAACCGCCCGAGTGTTTTTAAGTTCATTCAATATCATCAGCAAAATGACAAATTTGACTTCGTGACCGGCGAGCGATGGATCGATCCCAAATGGCTGGCAACATCCGAGGATGCACTCAGGGCATGTAAGGAATATCTGATGTTATAATTTTATTTCTTTGATGAAGTGCCGGTCAACGGTGCGATAACGCT
>CAZJOS010000211.1:0-4481 GCA_964547655.1 uncultured Christensenellaceae bacterium | reverse complement strand
CTGCCGCGGGTTTGGTAATAGGGTGGAAATTTGTAATAACATCCTATATAATAGGTATTATTGTTGGTGCGGTCTTCAGCGTGATACTCCTATCGACCGGAAAGAAAAAGCGCGGAGACGAGATACCGTTCGGGCCGTTTCTCTCGTTGGGGATAGCGGCAAGCGTATTCTTCGGAAACGAACTTATACGCTGGTATATGGGGCTGATAGGTCTATGAAGTTAATTAAATGTAAAAAAGGGGTTACGCTCCTCGAATTGATACTCGCAGTAGCGATATTCGCTATAATTACCCTTCCTTTGTTTTCTATATTTGTGCAATCCATGATCATAGACGTAAAAGCGGGCGACGTGCTCAGCGCAAATTATATTACGCAGGATTATTTAGAAAAACTTGATACTCTTACATACGCAGACGCGTTGTCAAACCAGCCGAGCAATTCTTCTGTGGGAAACTATAAATTTACCGCAAAGATATTTCCTTACGGCAGTCTGACTTCATTGTTTTCTAATAACCGCTGCAGTTATCTGCATCTTATATTGTTTGAAGACGGAAAAGCTCTGTGCGTTATGCCCGACGGCCAATGGCACATATACACCAGCATTCCCTCATCCTTTTTACTCGTAGTATCAGGCGGAACTTATACCTTCACAGGCGGATATACTTCGCTTACCGGGCCTTCAGGATATAATTATTGCGGTGTAACAGTGAACGCCATGAAAAAACCCGACGCGACCAGTTTTAACATAAATCTTGCCGCAAACTGCAGCGGAGTCTTATACGGCAAGAAAGTTGATTCGGGAGAAATTACTTTCACCGGCGGAACCAGCTATTTTTATGAAGACCTTATTACAGGAGATACGTCCCTTATATACATTACTACTGAGCTGTACGACCCCGCTAATAATTCTATAGCGACGTCATACAGCTATGCGTATATCAGAAACTGGTGATCTATGAGAAGTAAAAAGGGTTATACGTTTATAGAGGTCATTATCGTCCTTGCGCTGATATCGGTTATAGGTCTTATGATGTATTCTATCTTCGGCCAGGGCTTCAGGCTGTACGCCGAAGAATCAAAGTCGGCCAACGAACAGACGAACATTCGCCAGGCTTTATCTGAAATAACAAACAACGCAAGGCTTACCGACCCCGGCGAAATATCTTATGCCTTCGGCATTTTGCATGTGGGCAGCGAATCTTATTTATTTGAAAACCACTCGGTCAAAAGAAACGGGGTCGCCATAGCAAAGGATATCGCCGCCTTCAATGTTACAATAAGCGGCGGCGTATTGGATATAACGATAACCGGTTTATCTGGAAAAAGTATTTCAACTTCAATATCTTTATTAGGTTAGGAGTGATTTATTATGGTAAAAAAGACACTTACGGTTTTAAAAGGGATACACGGGTCCGCATTGATTATTGCTTTGGTGACAACCGTTGTTTTGGCAACGTTAGCGATTGCTATAATATCGATAACGATGGTAAACCTTACAGCAAATCAGGCCGACGCGCTGAATAACGACGCATACTATGCGGCGGAATCCGGCGTAACCAGCGCGCTCGAGCAGCTCAAATCTGAAGTATTGGGCTATTACGGAGAAATGATCGCAGCAGACAGCACTCAATACGGCATATTGTACGAAAACTTCTTCACCAATATCAACGACAGGGCTGACGATAATTTTAATGAGCCTTTATTCGGAGACGGCTTAACCACGGAAACGACATTTACGACCGGCGGTTATGACCCTGCCAACGACGTATACGAGTTTTTGGTTTCCAGCACCGCAACAGCCGCCGATAATTCTCAATACCGCGTAGACGCGAAGCTGTATATTATGAGAGTGGATATAAGCGCTCCCACTTGGCTTACTTTAGACGATGTAGCCTATAAGATAGGCGGTACCTTTACCCTCAATGCCGGATATAGCGTTATCAACGGCGGCAACGTTATCGCATCGGCGCTGTACAACCCTAAGAATATATATTACAGCGTTCAGCCGCCGGGAAAATTCATCCTCTCCCCCGGTGTTTCCGATACTATTAACGATTGCCTTGAGTATCCTTCGTATACAAATCCGGTGCTTACGCCTACTTATACTGTTACAACAAACAATATGGAGCTGAATGGCAACACCATTAACCCTGCGACGGGGAAAAAATTGTTCGAAGAAAAAAATGCGGTGATCGTTTCAAATCCCGGCATCAGTTTCAAGATCGGCTGGGGCGATTTAGACCCCAGCATAGTGATATATAAAAAAGGCTCCGGTACTCTGACATTGTCCTGCTCTAATACCAACCATACTATCAGGTGCTACAGCGATGATAAAGTCGTAGTAAGCAACGGGCCTGTATACGCCGATATCTTCTGCCGGGGCGACATAACTACCTCTGGTAACTTTCACGGCGACGTTATAAGCGACGGCAACTGCATTAACACGTGCAACACCTATTACGGTACGATGATAGTTCAGGGTTCTATCAACGCAAACGGCGGGTTGCATGCCAGTTTCTTTGCCGAAGGGCCTATCACTATCAACAACGGCAATCAGGGCAATAACGTGATCTATTCAAAAACTAAAATAAGCGTCGGCAACGGCAACTATCAGAACGTGGTCATGTTTTCCGGCGGTGCTATCGATATCAACGGCGGCTCTTCACTTACAGGCGCTATCATCGCGAAGAATAACGTCACTCAAAATCAATGGCTGACCCTCTCCTATTCGCGCTCGGCAATAGAAGCCATAATGAACGACGCTAATAACGAGTTTTTCTTCTCAGGCGGTGAAGGCGGCGAAATCGAAGTGGAAGGCGGATCCGTGATAGTAGATCAGGAAGTAACGGCTATAGGCCGGCTTTAATTAAGGAGAGTATTAATGGCAGTAAAACAGACATCCGCGTTAGCTGTAGATATCGGCAACTCAAACCTTAAGATTATACAGACGTCTTCTGACGGTAAAATAATAAGGTTCGCCGTGCATAAGATGCCCGAAGGCTGTGTTGAGGATCTAAACATCTTTTCAGAAGATGCCCTGATAAGATCGCTTAAAACAGCCAGAAAGGCAGGGAATATACGCGGCGGCAATTGCACCCTTGTTCTCAGCGGGAGCGATATAATAATAAGGCATTTTACGCTCCCTGTACTTGAAGAAGAGCAGCTTTACCAGAATATCCTTCATGAGATGTCCGGTTACCTTCCTGTTGACCCGGATAAGTATTATATCGATTATAAGATAGAGGGAATGGTTCAGGAAGAAGGAATCGAGATGTATAACCTTCTTGTTACGACCGCTCATAAACGTGTTGTAGACATGTACAGGAAGGTTTTACGCTCTGCAGGGCTGCATGTGAATATTATAGACACATGTGAGAATTCAAAGGAAAAGCTTCTCCGGTTCAACAAGGAAAGGGACCCAGGGTTCGATACCGAAGGCGGCATATGTATACTGGATCTCGGCACAAAACACACAAGAATAAATATCTATTTCAACGGGTTGTTCTACGTCAACAATATAATCAAGAAATCGAGCCAAAGTATTACTGAGGTGATAGCCCAGTATACGGGGAAAGATGTACTCGTTTCAGAAAAAATAAAAAGAGAAATCGATTTTCTGAACGGAGACCACCCGAATAAAGAATTAAAGTCCGCAGTCACATATGAAGTCGATTCCATGTTTCTTGAAATATCCCGTGTATTCGATTATTTTAAGAACCGTACAAAAAGCGCTATCAACACAATATATATTACGGGCGGCGGCGCGCTGCTGCCCGGGCTTAAAACATATATGGAAACGCATATGAACCTGCCTGTGCGCTTCGCATCCGAGCTTGCAGCGGTAACTTCAAACAATATCGACACTGTCGGGCTTACTTTTTTGCTTAACGCTTACACGGCAACCTTCAGAGAGGATCAATAATGAAGAACGATATAAACCTGCTATACAAACGAAAAGTTAAAACATATTCGAGCAAAAATATAATCGTTTTACTTTTGATTGTTATAATAATCGGCGTTGTTGCTATTGCTGCTTTCACACTGCCTTCGTTATCTCTTCAGAGTGAAAAAGCGGAAGCTGCCAGGATCAAAGAAGAATTAAACGCCAGTATGGTAGATATGGCGGAACTTGCAAGCAAAGGCCAGCAGAAAAGCAATCTCGACATGATACTGGCGGAACTTAATGCGCTGAATGCGTCCAAGGCAGATATTATAAAATATCTTGAGGTAATTGAGAGCCAGCGGCCGTCGAATATAATAGTAATTAATCTGACAACTGACGAAACGGGAAAAATAAACTTGGGCGGCGTTACCGACTCGGATGAAACGCTTGCTCTTTTTTGCCTGAATCTGCGGGAACAGAAGGACGACAATGGGCAAAAGGTATTTAAAGACGTTTTCCTCATAAGCAGCATAACCGACCCGTATAACAAAGCAACGCTTTATAATACGTCTTTTGGTATCATAATAACCCTGCCTTC
>CAZJOS010000210.1:0-4491 GCA_964547655.1 uncultured Christensenellaceae bacterium | reverse complement strand
TGACTACAAAAGGCACTATGCTGCCGATAAGTATCGATATAGCCTGGGAAGACCATATCCCCGAATTTTTTATGGCATAAAAGCTCAGGAAGAAAAACCCGATGACCATGCATACGTATGAATAAGCGGCATGGACATAAAAATATATCCCTGTAAACGACGTTATGCCCTGTTCTATTACCTGCTGTACCGTATCAGGGTAGTGCGTGAAAAACAGATGATGCAGATCGTTTGTCCATACCATTATAAGCGTAACGGCCGGTATTGCATACAGAAACAGGCTTTTTTTAGAAAACCCCTTCTCGGAACCCTTATACCCTCTCGCCAGCAGAATAAGCGACGGAGGTGCGATAGCGGAAAAGAAATACGTTACTTTCTCCCAAAACATATACTGCAATATATTGTCTTTCGAGAAATTACTCTGTATCATAACCGCCACGGTCAACACTATAGCCCCGACGGCGATCGTCAACAGGCTGTAGTGTATTACGCTCTTGTTTCTTCGTGACAGGATGTAGATGGACATCAAAATCAGAATAAGGCTCGTAATACAAGTGGAATAGAAAAAAGCGTCCAATTTCATATATTATATCTCCTTTTCCGGTAACTTCTTTATTGAGTTCAAAAACCGTTTCATATATTCAGCATCAATTGCAGGCCAACTGAACCCTTCACGGGCAAGTTCCTGCTTTGTGAGGTTTCCCGTTATAACGATATTAGAAGCCCCGCGCGTATTCAGGTCTTCTATAAGCCCGGCCAGGTCGGACGATTCTCCCTGTTTGCTGAGCAGGGCAATCCTTTGCATAAACTCGCTTTCGGATACGACCTCAAACATATATCCGCTCTTCTCAAGCAATGCTATAACTTCTCCCAACGAAATTGCGTCGCTCATAACGTGGTATACCGGCCGTATCGATCCAGCCGCAAGTTTTAATATTGCCTCCGCGCAGGAGTCCACGGGCGTCATCTCCACCATTTCACCAAGCATGCCGAGCGGAACGCATCTGACAGAGCACAGCGCTTTTATCCGGTTGGCGAAAGCGTTCTTTTCGGGATGCATCTGAAAATGCCCGTCTAAAGCTCCGGTGAGCCGGCCGACCCTGAATATCCTGGCGTTAAGACCCTCTGCCATTGCCTCGAGAACAGCCTCTTCCGCAAGAAATTTGCTCCTGACATACTCATTGTCGGCATAGTTCTGCCCTATATTAAAACTATCTTCTGTAAATACCCCTTTAAGGCCGGCATCGTATGTATAATATGTACCCGCTACGCTGCTCGTTGAAACATGCAAAAGCGCGGCTCCCGCCGCCTTTGCAGCCGCTATGGCGTTCTTTGTTCCCTGTACGTTTATATTATCGAATACCTCCGGCCGCCCGAAATGATCGGTCAGCGCGGCGCAGTGAATTATTGTGTCAACGCCTGCCGAGGATAACCTGGTGTTGCTCAGCCCCAGCATCGGAGCCGTTATATCCCCCTTAAAAACGGTGACCCGCTTCATGATGTCCGCGCATTCGTCTGCAAAATAAAAGCTCAATACACTTCTTAAGTATTTTTCGCAAGCCTGTTTCTCTTTTCCGCGTACCAGGCAGTAAACATGCGTCATTGGATACTTAGCCAGCGACTCGAGTATATGAGCGCCGAGGTAACCGGTCGCTCCTGTCAATAATACATTCTTCAGCTCAGCTTTTTTAAGATGGCTGTACTGCGGAATATTCCTCTCCTGAACTTTTTCGGCAGCTGGCGTTAAGCTTTTCTTTGTATCCCGGTTGATGCAGCCGCATACGGCGCGCAGGGTCTGATACTCATAGAAGTCGCTGGTCGATACCATCCAACCGTATTGGAGTATGGCCGCCTGTACCTTTATGACCCCAAACGAATCTCCTCCGAGCGAAAAGAAGCTATCGTCCGGCGTTATCGGGTCGATCTTCAATATATCCGACCATACCTCCGCCATTCTTTTTTCCGTCTCCGTCATATCCTTCAGCGCAGAGGTTTTCTTTTGCGCCGCTCCCCGGCCGGGCTCCTGCAGCTCTTTGCGGTTGATTTTGCCGTTTGGGGTCATCGGCAGCTCATCCATTCTTATAAAGTAAGACGGGACCATATAAGCCGGTAATTTGCCGCTCAGTATCTGCCTGATAGAATCCGGCTCCATATTCCCGCCAGCCGTATAGTAAGCGCAGATATACCTTTCCGCGCCTTCGCCCCATACCTTCATTACCGCTTCTTTTACTCCTTGTATGGCGCGCATGGCGGCCTCTATCTCCCCAAGCTCTATACGCATGCCCCTTATCTTTACCTGGCAGTCCAGCCTTCCGAATATCTCCATCTCGCCGTCGGGAAGGAACGCGCATATATCTCCCGACTGATACATCGTATGACCCGGCCAAAACGGATCGGGAAGGTATTTCTTTTTATTCAGTTCGTCCCTGTTTATATAGCCCGTCCCTATGCCTGCGCCGCTGATGTATACTTCGCCCAGCACTCCTATAGGCACTGGCTTTTGATATCTGTCAAGTATATACATCCTCATATTGGCAATAGGCCTTCCTATGGTGATGTGTGAAGTGTGTGAAAGGTCTTTGTACGAGCAGTACACCGATATTTCTGTAGGCCCGTATATGCTTATTATCTTTGCCTTCGTATGCTTTTTCAGCAGCTGGAGCAGCGACAGCGGAAATTCTTCGCCACCCAATACGACCTTCTCTATATGTCCGGCGGCGGCTGCCCGGAACGATTCGTCTTCAAGCATTATGCGCATACGTGTCGGCGTCGTCTGTATGAATCTTGCGTCTGCAGATCTGATAAGAGCGGCGAGCAGGTGAGGCTGACGCATCTCCTCTTCGGTGCATAGCGCGACCGTGCACCCGAAAAGCAGCGGCAGCAGCGCGTCGACAATAAACATGTCGAAAGACATTGAAGTAACCGATACGCTCGTCTGTTCGGGAGGGAAACCTATTGCCGTTTTTGTGCCCTCATACAGGTTGAAAAGCCCGCGCCTTTGCAGTACCGCTCCTTTTGGAACCCCCGTTGAGCCGGACGTATAGATTATGCAGAAAGTGTCTTCCCCGCCTCCGGAAAGGGGCAGATTCCCGTACGGCTCGCTGTCGGCAATATCTTGTACATAAATCTTCTCTCCGATTATATCGAGTTCCGCGCTCCCGTCGGTAAGCATGACTTTCGCGCCGCTGTCCGACAGCATGAGTGAAATGCGCTCCGGCGGATATGAGGGGTCGAGCGGCAGGTATCCTCCTCCGGCCTTCAATATCCCTAATATACCGGCTACCATATCCTGAGATCTTTTCATATATACCGCGACTATCGTGTCTCGGGTAACCCCTTTTTCTCTCAACCGGGAGGCTATACGGTTCGCCCTGTTGTTGAGCCCGGCAAAGGTCATGCTTTTACCGTCGCAAATAAGCGCGGTCTTCTCCGCGTTTTTTTCAGCCGTCTCTTCGAATATTGACTGAATAGCTTTTTCTTCGACCTGCAGGTCGGTCCGGTTGAAATCGTAAACGACCTGGTCGATCTCGCTTTGCGTCATCATTGTAACGTCGCACAACCGGGTCTGCGGTTCATCGGTAAGTATCTCAAACAACCTGCAAAGGTGCGCGCTCATACGCTTAAAAGTCGAGCCGTCGAAAAGCCCGGTATTATACTCAAACATGCAGATAAGCTCGTCGGACCGTTCATATGCTTCGAGCGTAAAGTCCAGCTTGGCAAATCCGGGGTCGAATGGGTAAAGCTCGCATTCCAGGCCTTTCAATTTAAGCTCGAACGACGCTTTCGAGTAGCTCAGCATCGTATCGAACAGCGGGTTGCGGCTCATATCTCGATTAAGGGAAAGGTCGGATATCATTCGCTCGAGCGGATAATCGGAGTGCGCGAAAGCAGATACCGTCGTTTTGTGAAGCGCGTCGAAAAAATCGGAGAAGGTCATCTCTCCCTTTGGAAAATTACGCAGCGGCACAGTATTTATGAACACTCCGGCAGTGTCTTTTATCTCTTCCCTGTATCTTCCCGATACCGGAGTGCCTATTATGATGTCCTCCTGGCCGGTATACTTCGAAAGAAGCACGTTGTAAGCGGCAAGGACTGCCATAAACGTTGTGGAGTTCCTTTGCTTTGCGAAAGAGCGAAGATTATCAAGCGCCTTTTTGCCGGCCCTGAACTCTAACCGGGCGCCTTTGAATTGCTGCACTGAGGGCCTCGGCTTGTCGGTATGCATATTGAGCAGCGGCAGCTCCCCCGATAGTGCGTCTTTCCAAAAATCCCGTTTACTCAGTATGTTCTCTGACTTAAAAAATCCCTGCTGCCATATCGAGTAATCCTTATATTCGACCCCGTTTTTACCGGCTGTGTTTCCGGCGTAGATATCCGCCAGATCTCTGAGCAAAACTTCAACCGTATGCTCGTCGCTTATTATATGATGCATGTCAATAAACAGGACATAATCGTCTTTGCCTGTTTCTATAACGGCGGCGCGCATCAGCG
>CAZJOS010000209.1:0-4533 GCA_964547655.1 uncultured Christensenellaceae bacterium | reverse complement strand
GCGCAAGAAAGTCGACGAACCTGCCTTTTCCTTCGTCTCCCCACTGGGCGCCAAATACAGATACTCCCGGCATTGGATCTCCTAACTCCGCTTTGACTCAGGTGAGTCAAAGCTCCATAAAGATTAAAAAAGCAGGGGCAAACCCCGCTTTTTGTCCTAGGTTATAGTAACAGAAAACCATATGAACGTCAATAAGAATTATCAGCGTTCGTACGTTCCTTCGGCTACCTGCTTCATTATATCTTTTATACTTTCCTGCGGCAACAGCCCCGCAAACCCCGTAACGGGCGCGCCGCTGCCGTCGAATACTATGCCGGAAGGGAAAGCCGATATGCCGAAGTCGCTCAGTATCTGCGCGTTCTCGTCGAGCAATACGGTAAGGTTCTTGTAGCTCTGGCCTTTGAACCACTCTATAAAATCATCCTTGCTCATTTCTCCGGCTACGCCCGGAAACACAACGCTAATCAAGGTGAAGTCGTGGTCTTCCCCCGCGAACATATCAAGGTCGGGCAATGCCGACATGCACACGCCGCACCACGTGCCCCATACTTCGAGGTACACGGGTTTCCCAATATAATCGGAAAGCTTGCGGATATTGCCGTCCACGTCTTCGAACTCAAACGCATATGCCGGCATTGTAGTCGCAGAAGGCGAGGCCGCGGCCGTCTGAGAAGGCTGCTCCGACGTTCCGCTGCCGCATCCCGCAGCCGCGAGTGCCATTACTGCCGATAGAATCAATAAAAATGATCTTTTCAAAATATTCTCCTTACTCGGCGATCTTCGTAAACAGGTACAGGCTGTCCGTAAGAAGGAAGACGCCCATAATTATTATGATGACCCCGCCGATAATTTTTATTATGTTCATGTATTTGTAGATACGCTTTATCCTCGTTAAAAGCAGGTTTGAAAACACCGTAAACACCAGGAAAGGCACGAGCAGGCCGAGCGAGTATACAGCCATATACAATCCGCCTGTAAACGCTCCTCCTTTGCTGGCGGTAAGAGCCAGCACCGAGGCGAGTATTGGCCCTATGCAGGGCGTCCACCCGAAACTGAACGTAAACCCTAAGAGAAAAGCGCTGAAAATGCCTGTTCCCTGTTTTGCTTCGAGTTTCTTCTCCCTCATAAGCGGCGGTATCTTTATAAGGCCTGTCTGATATATTCCAAGGAGTATCACTATAACGCCGCAGGCAACGGTAAACACCGTTGAGTTGATAAACCTTCCCACGGCGCCGAACGCGATGCCGAGTATCACAAAGCTTACCGAAAGCCCCAAAACAAACAAAGTTACTCGCAGCAGCGGCTTTAAGTAAACGCGCATGCTCCCTATCTTTAAATACCTCGAGCTTTCGTCTATGCCCCCCAGCAGCGTCGATATAAACACAGGTATAACGGGCATTATACAAGGCGTAAAAAACGACAGTACGCCTGCTATGAATACGGCTCCCGCCTGCAGATCCGGCATCATCTCACCTCCTTTTTCAACGTATATGTATCCTAAAAAAAGTATACGATATCTGTTCCGCGGAAATATGTATCAAAGTCACGTTATATTGCCTGAAAACGAAGGCTGCGCCGGTGTTAAAAAGCAGTTCACGGCCGGCAGCCTTTAATAATATTAGCCTGTACAAACAAACTGTTTTTTAGTAGAATGTTTTTGATTTCAAAAACTATTCCTTTTAATTAATTATTATTCTTAAGGGGTTTAAAGATGTATTACATTATTTTCAACCCTACGGCAGGGGCGGGCCGGTCGCATAAAGCTTTGGAAACAGTTGAACAGATATTAAAGGAAAGAAACAAAGAATATACGGTTTCAAATACGGAATACAGGTCACATGCGACCGAGCTGGCACGCGGGGCTGTCGGAAAAGGATATGAAGGCATAATCAGCGTCGGCGGAGACGGCACCCTTCTTGAAGTTGCCCAGGGCTTGCAGGATACCGGCGAGATACTCGGCGTTATACCGGCAGGCACCGGAAACGACTTCAGGGAAGCTATAGGAGTGCCGGGCGACGCCGCGGAGGCGCTGGAAATAATACTGGCCGGGCACAGCCTGCGCGTTGACACAGGGCTGATAAACGGCACTAAAAGCTTTTTAAACGTAGCGGGAACGGGGTTCGACGTCGAGGTCGTCCGGAATATGAACAAGGTACGTAAGGCCTTTACGGGCGGATTAGCATACTTCCTTGGAATAGTGATGTCTATCATCGGTTATAAGAATAAAAAGCTCCATATAACGGCTGACGGCAGAAAACTTGAAAGAGAGGTCCTTCTTATAGCCGTCGCGAACGGAAAATGCTTTGGAGGCGGCCTTAAGATATCGCCCGATTCGAATATTGCAGACGGCCTTTTTAACATAGTAATACTTAACAAGGTCGCAAAGCCCCGTATTCTTATAGAGCTGCCCAAATTAAAAAAAGGGCAGCTTGATAAAATATCCGTGGCCGAACAGTTTACCTGCAAAGAAATAACCATCGAATGCGATGAAAAACAATACTTCAACCTCGACGGGGAGATCGCGGGCGAAACGCCGATGACATTTACGCTTAAAGAAAAGGCGCTCAGCGTCTTCTGTCCGGAAAATATGGCAGGCCGGCAGGCCGGCCAATAAGCTTTAGGCGTATGCTTTCCTTTTATGGTATAATCAGCTTATCAATGGTTCGGAGTAAAACAGAGTGTACCTTAACGTTAAACAAAAAAAACAGATAAAACCTAAAGCCGTTTTGTTTTTATCCGCGGTCTTTATAGTTGTCGTGATCTTTGTTACCGGCACGGTGATGCTGCTCACCAAAGGAAAAGACATAGAGGAATCGCTTGTTAAAATGCCGTTTACGGCTGACGAGACATTCTTTGCGATCGGAAACACAGTAGTGTATACCGGCAGCGATTCTCTTACATGTACGGATACTTCTTTAAATGACAAATGGAAGATCGAGCTTGAGTCAAACGTGCTTAAATTCACCGCGGGCAAATCTCTTATTGCGGCCGCGGGCGAAGACGTGCTTATGGTATTCGACGCGCAGGGGCAGAATCTTTTCTCAAAGAGGATAAATGAAGGCAATATAAATTCCGTACGGCTGGGCAAGGATAAGATCGCGGTGGAAACCGATCAGGCGCTTGAAGACAAGACGTTGTCATATATAATAGTGTTCGGCCTTGACGGCACCGACCTGTTTAAGCTCGATATATCAGGCAAATACGTTCTCGATTACGGATTTGACGCTGGAAGCAAACAGCTTTATATACTTGAGCTTGACGTTACGGGCGCGGCGCCGATCTCGAGGGTAATAACATACCGCCCCGATACCCAGTCTATGACGGGCGTAAAAGAACTTAAAGACCAACTCGCCCACAGCGTGTATTTCGGGGAATCGTCCGTTTTTACGATGGGCATAAAGCAGCTTACAGAGTACTCGTCCCTTAACACCGATGGAAAAGAAATACTCGTTTACGGCTGGATCCTAGAGGATATATGCGATAAAGCAGACCCAATATTCGTATATGTGCCGAGCAGCGACGATGCTTTTATCGATATTACCAGGATAATAAAACCTTCAGGCGACGAGGTGAAAATAAATCTCCCTCCCAGCGTGTTTAAAATATTGGATACGGGAGAAAAAATATATTGCTTTGCAACGAATAATATATTCGTTTATACTGGAGAAGGCAAGTATTTAAGAAAATACGATGTTCCGTTTCCCATAGACGGGGCAAAGCGCGCAATGGACGGTTTTGTGTTTCTGATGGCTGCCGGGGAAGTATATCTTTTGCCGCTGCCTTTATTTTAAGGAGTATGAATGAACCTTATTAATCTGGCCTTTATTTTATTGATAATCGTCGCAGTCCTTGAAGGCTCCTATAAAGGGTTCCTGCATTCTTCACTGAGCCTCGGGGCCTTCTTTCTTTCAACTCTTGCTTCCTATATCTTTTATCCGGTAGTTTCGGCGGCAGTAAAAGCAAGCCCCTCTCTGTTTAAATTTATACTCTATTATACCGAAGGGGCTGAAAAGATAAAAAACTTCGAGGACGCCTCGCTCGCGGTTTCAAGCATTACGCCGGAAAAGCTAAGCAGCATATTATCCTCGTCTTCGGCCTCAGAGCCTTTCAATTCGCTTATAAGGCAAAACGTTGAGTCTCAGGCCTTTGCTTCGCAGGGGCTTTCGACTATAGGCGAATATTTCAATATGACAATAGTATGCGCGGTGCTCAATATACTGTCGTTTATTCTCGTGTTCCTTATAGCCCGGATACTGTTCTCGTTTGTGCTGGGAGCAATGAATTATACCATGGAGTTCCCCGAGCTTAAACGATACGACCGCACCATAGGCGGGCTGTTCGGAGCGTCGAGAGGCCTGCTGCTGTGCTTCCTTATCGTTATGCTGATCCCGGTTATTTTTCTTGTAATACCTGTCGATAAGATAATGGCGTATTATCAGAGTTCTCCTCTCGGCATGTTTTTTTACCAAAACAACTTCTTCCTGCAGCTTATACGCGGGGTATAATACGACTGAAAGACTATCTTGCCCCGGC
>CAZJOS010000208.1:0-4562 GCA_964547655.1 uncultured Christensenellaceae bacterium | reverse complement strand
TCGGGCTCTGGGCTGCCGCACGCGCAGCTTGCGGCACAGATAGCGAGGCAGGCAAAGGTCTTGGGCGGCGAGTCGAAGTTCGCCGTCGTGTTCGCCGCGGTAGGCATAACGTTTGAGGAAGCGGACTTCTTCATAAGCGACTTCAAGAAGACGGGCGCTATCGAAAGAGCCGTGCTGTTCATGAACCTCGCAAGCGACCCGGCCATAGAGCGTATATCTACGCCCAGGATGGCGCTCACCGCAGCGGAATATTTAGCTTATGAGAGAGACCTGCACGTACTCGTAATAATAACGGACATAACGAATTACGCCGAAGCGCTGCGCGAAGTGTCCGCCGCGAGGAAGGAAGTGCCCGGCAGGCGCGGATACCCCGGCTACCTCTACACCGACTTAGCGTCGATGTACGAACGCGCGGGCCGCATAAAGGGCAGGAAGGGCTCGGTAACACAGATACCCATACTCACGATGCCCGAAGACGATAAGACTCACCCCATACCCGACCTTACGGGTTACATAACCGAGGGGCAGATAATACTCTCGCGCGAGCTGCACAGGAAAGGCGTTATTCCGCCTATCGACGTGCTGCCGTCGCTGTCAAGGCTCAAAGACAAGGGCATAGGCAAGGGCAAGACGAGGGAGGACCACGCTGACACCATGAACCAGCTGTTTGCGGCGTACGCCCGCGGCAAGGAAGCGAAAGAGCTGTCGGTAATACTCGGCGAAGCGGCGCTTTCCGACGTCGACAAGCTGTACGCGAAGTTCGCGGACGCCTTCGAGAGGGAATACGTATCTCAGGGCTACGAGAAAAACCGTGATATAGAAGAGACGCTCGAATTAGGCTGGAAGCTGCTTAAAATATTGCCCAAGTCTGAGCTTAAGCGCATCAAGGACGCGTTCATAGAGAAATACCTGCCGGAGAACGAGGACTAGTATGGCTATCCTTAGAGTAAACCCCACGCGCATGGAACTCACAAGGCTCAAGCGCCGCCTCGTAGTGGCCGCGCGGGGGCACAAGCTGCTAAAAGACAAGCGCGACGAGATGGTTCGCCGCTTTATGCTGCTCATAAAGCGCAACAAGCAGCTCAGGCAGGAGGTCGAGGCCGCGCTTTCCTCGGCACTCGGGGGGTTCGTGCTCGCGCGCATAGCTATGCCCAGAGAATCGTTCGAAGAGGCGCTCATGTTCCCGGTGAGGGAAGTGGAACTCGAACTGTCGAAGCAGAACATAATGAGCGTTTACGTGCCGAAAATAGCTTTTACCGAGAAGAAACGCGAGCAGGCGTTCTTCCCATACGGGCTGCTGACAACATCGTCAGAGCTGGACAGCGCTACGTCGAAGCTCGCGGGCGTGCTTCCCCAGATGGTGGAATTAGCCGAACTCGAAAAAACGTGCAACATGCTCGCCGACGAGATAGAGAAGACGCGCCGCCGCGTGAACGCGCTCGAATACGTCATGATACCGCAGCTCGAAGAGACTATCAAATACATAAGGATGAAGCTCGACGAGAACGAGCGCGGCAACTTAACGCGCCTCATGAAGACGAAAGAAATGATAGCGGCCCGTGAAAACGGGTAAACACACTGTCATCCTGAGGGAGCATAGCGACCGAATGGATCCCATGTACGACATAATAAAGGAGAGCAAAAGTCTCTCCTTTTTATATTGTAGGGGCGGACGACCTGTCCGCCCGCTTCGCCCTCCGTCATCCTGAGGAGCCGCAGGCGATGAACGGAACCCCTGTGCGTTCCTGTCATCCTGAGGGAGTGCAGCGACCGAATGGATCCCATGTGAGTTCCTGTCATCCTTAGCTAGCGAAGGAATGTGTGAGATGATTAAAAGAACAAAAGCTTCTTGGACTTTTTATTTACCTATTGTTTCTCTTTTTTTCGGATACATTAAAAACTCAACGAATTGGACATCTTTTGTTTTAATCATAATAAGTTTTATATAATCCGTATCATTAGAATAATCGTACTTTAAAACCTCTTCATCATTTTCGATCTTATATACCTTATAACTTTTTAGAACTATTTCAGGTTCATCTTTTTCTGCAACTATATATAAAAATCCGTAATAAATCGTTCCGTTTGTCATTATTATTCGGACAGTAAGATTGGTCTTTTTAGTTATCAAGCATAAATCATTCCAAATATTTAGTGTGCCGCTTCTATTCGCCGCTCGATTTATAAACGGTATTTTTGATGCAATAATTGCAATTATTATTGAAAAAGAAAGTATAACTATTATTTTAACATTTAACTCTGCATTAGGTATTATTAAATCGGATAGTATTTTATATAGAAAGCTTAAGGTTATACTATATAAAATATACTTGTGTTCTTCCGATTTTTTATCTTTATATGAAAAATGCCGAAATACTTGTATTGTAATAAATCCTGGAATTAATAAAGACAGTATATCTGGAATAACCTTTATTATATCAGTTACTATCATCGGTATTTATTACCTGTCCTGAATTATCTGTACATATTTTAATTGGAACAGATTCTTGTTCTTCTGTTTCTTTTTTATTATTAAAATCTACTAGCGGTTCTTTTTTTACTTGTCTAATAAAAAAGGAAGTAAATTTTCTTTTATTCTTTTTCTCCATTATAATCACCTTTTATATAATAGATTCATTTCCTCGTTTGGTTTACTATTATTACATATAAACAAATTTTCATCTGTAAAAACACTATTTGTTGAATATGTGTGAATGGTAGTATCAGCAAATAAAATGAATTTATCATCACTAATTTGTGAATGTAGCTCTGTAAGCCATAAATAGTGGGGCATACTTTTTTTTAATATCTTTCTTATTTTTTGTCTTTCTTGCTCATTTACTAAATCTTTATCAATACAAGATATCAAATAATTTTTAAATTCACAATTATCTATTAGCAAATCTTTACGAATATAATTTTTACCTAATACTTTCTTTAACTCAACATTATACTTTATGTATTCTTCTAAGAATGCATCGTAATCCATATACTGTAAATATACACGTTCAGGTTCTGGAATAATAATGTAGAATTCATCATTTTTTTTCTCTTTAATTTTTTCTTTAAAATAAGCCCATGATTTAATAGAAACAAAATCTTCTTTAGATTGTACGAAAACTCCAGAATCATCATATATAATAAACTCTATTTGATTATCTTTAATAATATATCCAACTATTAACACTACATGCTTATCTATTCCAATAATAATTGGTATTTGACTTTTTATATATGTAAGTATTAAACGTTCAGATAAAGAATCTTCTTCTATTCCATCAATCGATCTTGGAATAACTTTTATTGGAACCTTATTTTCGCTAAAAATATTTATAACCTCTGAAGGATCTAGACCAGTTTGGGGAAAAATACTAGTTTTTTGTGTATCAATCATTTCATAAAGTTTTATTTTTTTGTAACCGTACTTTTTATTTAAGAACATTGAGCACATTAATATATCTGCATGAGCACAAATTGAAACAATCCCATCTTGCGTAAAAAATGGGAATGTTCTAATATTTATTTGTTTACCTTCAATATGTATATATTGTTCATATGTCATAATATATGCATGATGGTAATCAAATTTAAGTACATTCCAATTTGGTATTACAAAAGATAACATTATATTAAATTCATTTATTGGACGCAATGTTATATAGCCTAAGTAAGAATCTTCAGATATATTATTATCCAAAAAAAAGTGTACCCGAGCAACATTTTTTTTAATACTATATGAAGTATTAACATAATGTAGCGAGACCATATCCTTCCATGCTGTTTCTACATATTCATCTTCAAAAATAAAAAACTTAGCGTTAGTAATAATTCTCTTAATTCTAGGTAAAACAAAAGTTAATAATTGATTTTTAACTTCTAATAAGTCATTATCTTGGGCAATAAAATTCTTCACATAGATAGATAATTTCTCTACACTATATTCATCCACAGAGAACCTCGCAAAATATTAATAGCTTACAAGAGAATTATTATTTCGATCCTTATAATTAAATCCTTTTAAATAGTTTTTTATAGGCTTTAGTACCATTTTCTTGTCTCTTGTTAATTAAAGCAAGTCTATATAGGTAACGTTCTAATTTTATTTCCGGATCAGTATTAATTTTATTATGGCATTCATAAAACCTACTTATAAAATCTTTCTTCTTTGTTTCAGTTGCCATATTTTCCTCCATTATTAGTATTTCGTAGTTCATTATATGCCAATATAAACTAATTATGTGACGTTTTTATTACCATCATATAACAATAACCATTTTAATAACTGGTTTGCTATTTGTCAACACAAATCTTGATAAACAATAGTATATATGTATTAATTTTCATTTTTTTATAGTCATATGTAATATATTTTAGTTAATCGATCATATTTTTCCTCCCGTACGGGCAAACATTCAGGCACATGCCGCAAACCTTGAGCTTGCCCTCCGCTTCCATCGCGTCGAAATAATCGTCGCACTTATGCGCGTCGTACCTTTTCTCCCTCGATTCGTCTTCGCGGAAGTTTTTGCCCGTAAACGCGTGGACGGGGCATACGTCCACGC
>CAZJOS010000207.1:0-4563 GCA_964547655.1 uncultured Christensenellaceae bacterium | reverse complement strand
GGGCATGCATTCCGGCATACAATTTAGTGCTGGGGCGCACCTCGATGACAATCGTGAGATTGGCGTCGAATCAGCCTTGAGCTCTTCGGCTGTATCTCCTGAAATCCTCCGCTTTTACCGCTTTCACGCTCACTCAATGCGCTTAACTCATCATATCCGGCGGATGGAGCCGCCTTGCGCTGCTTCCCTGGAGCGGAAACAGCTTTTGTTTCGTCTGCGCTTTGAGCCGCGTTCCCCGCGGCGGGCTTTAAAGTTCGTTTAGACGTCTCTCGGCGGATGGAGCCGCCTGAAGCTGCTGCCCTGGAGCGGAAGCAGCTTTTGTTTCGTCCGTTATCGCTCATTTCCTTTTTTTATTTTATTGTAGCATAAGATATCCTTCTTTTTCCTCCACAATTGAAAAAGCCGCTGATTTTTTAGCGGCTCCTATTAGCAACGTAGGGAACGGCCTCTGTGCCGTTCCGCTTAAAATCCGCCCACTCTCCTTGCCTTTCATCTGGCTTTGCCAGTGAAAGGCCAACATAAAGCATTAAAACGCACTCGACAAAATCTCGGCGGCAATCGTGAGGTTGCCGCCGAAAACGTCAGTTTCCAACGTACATATTCCCGTACGGCCTCGAGCTTTTCGGCTGATATTTCTTAAAGTCTTCCACCTTTACGCCCTTTACGCTCACATCGAAATACTTGCCGTATTCGTCTATGGTCTGCTTTAGAAAAGCTTTATCCTCGTCGTCGAGCGGAGCGGTAGCAACCTCTTTTCCTATAAGCGCTTCGTTCACCCTGCCGCGTATATATATCTTCCCGCCGTGTATGCCGGTGCCGAAAAACCTTCCGGCGGCAAGCTCTCCGTTTTGTAGCCCCAGGCCCAATACCACTATCCTTCCGCCCGCCATATATTCACCGAGGAAATCACCCGCCCTGGTGCCTATAACTATCCTGGGCTTCCTGCCCATATACTCTTTCATGTGTATGCCCGCGCGGTACCCCGCATAGCCCTTAACGAAAACCGAGCCGCCGCGCATGGCGTAACCCATAATGTCGCCGCAGTTGCCGTGTATTATAACAGCGCCGTCGTTCATGATGTTGGCTATGCCCTCCTGCGCGTTGCCGAACACCTCCAACGTCGCGCCGTCCATATAACACGCCGAGTCGTTCCCCAGAGTGCCGTAAACGGTGAGCCTGGTGTGGCTTTTTAGGCCGCAGCCCATATACCGCTGCCCGTACACGCCCTTTACGGTTATCTCTCCGGGGTTTTGGGCGATCTCCTTTATCTGTTGGTTAAGCTCGAAATACCGAGTAGTTTCCGCACACAGTTCCGTCATGACGAGATCCTCTCTTTCATCCTGTCGTACCCAAGCGCCATGAGCCCGAAGCCCGGGTCAATAAGCTTTTTACCGAGGCCGGAGAGCGCTATCTTCTCGCTCATAATATAAGTATATATGCCCGCCCTGTCCACATCGTCTAAGAGTATCATGCCAACGAGTTTGTCATCCTTTACGAAAAACCTCTTCATATTGCCTGTCTTTTTGTCGCTTGCGGATATCATCTTTACTCCCTCGCCGCCCTGTACTCCTGCTGTTATCATCGAGAGCCCGAAGAAGCCTATCGCGTTCATGGGGAACACGCCGGCATTCTCGTCTTTGCCCCCCGTCATGTGAGTTCCGGCGCCGTACCCTTGCGCGTACGCGTTGGGCCACAGCGCCATTATCTTCTTCTCGCCGGTAATAACGTCCGTCCCTTCCGTAACGTCGCCTGCGGCGTATACGCCGTCTATATTCGTGCGCATGTTTTCGTCTATAACTATGCCGCGGTTAACGGCAACGCCTGCGGCCTTTGCTTCCGCTGTGTTCGGCCTTACGCCCACGCCCATTATGAGCACGTCGCAGGGTAATTCAGTTCCGTCTTTGAGTATCACTTTCTCCACGTGTTTTTCGCCGATAACGCTGTCCGCGGTCATCGCGAGGTGAAACTTCACCCCGTTTTCCTCCATGCGCTTCTGTACGGGTTTCGCCGCCTCCTCGTCGAGTATGGCAGGCAATACCCTTCCCGCAAGCTCCACAACGTCGAGGCTGTGGGCTGCGTGCGCTAAGCCTTCCGCGGCCTTAAGGCCGATGAGACCCGCGCCTATCACCACCACGTGGCTGTCTTTGTTAATGAGTTTCCCGATCCCCAGTGCGTCATCGTATTTCAAAAACGTAAATACGTTGTCCTGATTGCCGAGCCCTCCGGTGGGCGGCACGAACGGCGACGATCCCATTGCTATCAGCAGCTTGTCATAGCTTACCGTTTCGCTGTCTTCAAGCGTTACGGCCTTTTTCTTCGTATCTATGCTCTGCGCTCTTTTCCCGAGCAATAATTCAACCTTGTTTTTCTTATAAAAATCGCTCTTGCGGTACACCATGTTCTCCGGGGTCACCTTGCCCGCGAGGTAATACGATATAAGGGGGCGCGAATAAACATGATGCTTCTCGTCGGATATCACGGTTATGGTTCCGCTCTTGTCGTATTTTCTTATACCCTCTATGCAGCCCACTGCCGCAGCAGAGTTTCCTATTATAACGTATTTCACTGCTCATCCCCCCTGTCCTCATACTTCAATGCGTTGTTGGGGCAGTGCTTCACGCACTCCGGCTCGCCTTGCTCGGCGCACAGGTCGCACTTCGCGGCTACTTTCCTGTTGCCCTCGTCGCGCACAATAGCGCCATAAGGGCACACGAGCACGCACGTCCAGCACCCTACGCACCGATCATAGTCGTTGGTCACAAGCCCCGTTACCGGGTCTTTGCTCATCGCCCCGGTTATGCACCCTTGCACGCACTTCGGGTCGTCGCAGTGCCTGCACTGCAGCGCAAAGTTTATTTTATCGCCCGTCTCTATGTGCAGCCTCTCCACAGGCCGTGGGGTTTCCGTCTTGTGCGCTTTTATTATATCTTTCGTGACCGAGTGCGACGTCCTGCAATACACTTTGCACAGCCCGCACCCGAGGCACCATCTTTCGTCAGCGTAAACTTTTTTCATACATCCCCCTTTGACCCTGGTAACTTTCCTTTTTCAGTGCATTCTGTAAAGAAGCAATCATAAAAACATATTTAAATATGTGGGCGAGACGAGCTTTGCCCGCGAAACCCACACCTTGCGGTTTTGTGCTGCTCCTCGCTTTGCCCGCGAAGCACAAAACCGGAAAACTGGCGAAAAACCCAAGGTTTTTCGCCAGGATCTATTCCCCCGCATGTTTGATACCGAGTATCTCGAGCTCTTTTACGTTAAGGCCCACTCCCCTCAGCATGAGCCTGTTTCCCCTAAGGCTCTCTATGGCGTTTATGCCCATTCCTCCCAGCATCTCGTCTATCTCGTGCTTCCATCCGGTAACGAGGTTAACAAGCCTCTCCGTGGCGATGTCCGGGTTGAGCCTCTTCACAAGGTCTTCGCGCTGCGTCGCTATGCCCCAGTTGCACTTGCCGGTATAGCACGTCTGGCACATATGGCACCCTATGGCTATTAAAGCCGCCGAAGCTATATAGCACGCGTCCGCTCCCAGCGCTATCGCCTTTACCACGTCGGCGCTGTTTCTTATGCTGCCCGCGGCAACGAGCGACACTTCGTTCCTTATGCCCTCTTCCCTAAGGCGCTGGTCTACTGCTGCAAGCGCGAGTTCTATGGGAATCCCTACGTTGTCCCTCGTGCGCGTGGGAGCAGAGCCAGTGCCTCCCCGAAAGCCGTCTATCGCTATTATGTCAGCGCCCGCCCGAGCTATGCCCGAGGCTATCGCCGCGGCGTTGTGCACCGCCGCTATCTTTACCGAAACAGGCTTCTCATAGTTCGTCGCCTCTTTCAGCGAGAATATTAATTGCCGCAGGTCTTCTATCGAATATATGTCGTGATGGGGCGCGGGCGAAAGCGCGTCGGTCCCCACTGGTATCATCCTTGCCTTCGATACCTCTTCGCCCACCTTAGCGCCTGGCAAATGGCCGCCCAGCCCCGGCTTCGCGCCCTGGCCTATCTTTATCTCGAGTATCGCTCCGGCGTTTAAATAATCAGGATCGACTCCAAACCTGCCCGACGCCACCTGCACTATCGTATTCGGGCCGTATTTATACATATCTTTCGCGAGCCCGCCCTCGCCGGTGTTATACATCGTGCCGAGCTGCGTAGCCGCTCTCGCCAGCGCCTCGTGCGCGTTCATGGAGATAGAGCCGAACGACATCGCTGAAAACATCAACGGCACTTTCAGCTTTACCTGCGGCGGCATCTTCGTGTGAAGGCTGCCGTCCCGCCCAAACTCCAATCTTTCGGGCTTCCTGCCGAGTATGACCCCCGTCTCCATAGGCTCTCTTAATGGGTCTATAGAAGGGTTCGTCACCTGAGAAGCGTTTATCACCATCTTATCCCAGTATACCGGGAACGGTTTGGGGTTGCCCATACCCGACTGAAGCACGCCTCCCGTAGCCGCCTGCTTATACACTTCTTTAATAGCAGTGGCGTCCCAGTTGGCGTTGGGCTTAAACGCTAAGTCGTTCACCCTTATTTTGAGCGCGCGCGTGGGGCACATGGCAACGCAGCGGTGGC
>CAZJOS010000206.1:0-4604 GCA_964547655.1 uncultured Christensenellaceae bacterium | reverse complement strand
CAGGTAGTTAAGCAAATGAAAGCTTATGTGACTAAACAATTCGGTTCATCAATATGGCAAAAATCCTATCATGATCACATTATCAGAAACGAACAGGACTATCAGGAGATTTGGGAATACATTGATACAAATCCGCTTAAATGGAAGAGTGACCGTTATTACAGATGATCCATTTCACTTCCCGTAATAATACAGATTCTTTGTCTTATTAAACAACACAAGGAACGCTATACCCAGCGCGTCTCCTGCGATCATTCGGATATAGCCGAGTTCCGGCATGAGGAAAAGAACGCATAGCAGGGGCGAAAACGCGGCGAGCGCTATCCACATATAATGCAGCGGGCGGCTGTTAAGGCTCTGCTCCAGCGCGGCTTCGAGGTCTTTTACTCCCTTTACGATGTTATATGATATATAGAGCGACACAAGAGTTGAAGCAAGCCCCAGCGCGAAAGGTACAAGCGTAACAAAATAATATGAAAAACCTAAGAGATCCAAGGCGTACAGCACAGCGGTATACACTGCCATTGCCGCCGCATAAGGCCGCATGCGCGAAAACCTGTCTTTGCCTGCGGTAAGCTCCGCGAGCCCGGCGAAGATGAGCATATAGCCGACGAAATCGGGCACAAACCCGACCTTCCAGGTACCGAAAGGCACCTCGAGGTCAACAAACACAAACAGCAGGCCGTAAAATATATTGTTCACTTAAGCGCTCCTATGTGATTTTAGGTAAGTATACCATACCCGGCCCATAGACATAAAGATATTTTTAACGCTTTGCGGCAGGCAATGCCATTCCAATATCGTATGGTTTGTGGTAACATATAGTATAAATAATGGTGTAACTTCCGGCAATCAGACGCACGGTCATATTTTTGCCCTGCACGGGCGGCAAGGAGCATCCAGTGAGCAGATACACTATAAGAAGACCCGAATTTATGAAAGGGGCGGAGCAGGCCAGGTATTTCCCTAATACTGCGGCGGCGATCGGTATTTCGCTGCTGATATTCATCGCGTTTTCTTTTATATTTTTTATACCAGGCATTATATACGGAGTGTCACTCGTGGAGCAATTTGGCTACGGCGATTATTCGGAGCTGTATTCTCAGGATATATTGATATTCTCACTGTACTTTGAGGCAGCCCTTATTGCGCTGACGCTTATTTATGTGCACAGTATCGAAAAGCGAAAGCTCGGCACGATAGGGCTCGTTAAACGCAGGTTTGCGCTTCGCTATGCGGCCGGTTTCGGCGTCGGGCTTGCGCTGCTTGCAATATACTCTTCACCCCTGTTTTTAAGCGCGCCTGTTCACTATACCGGGCTTACCCCTCTAGCTGCTGTTTACCTGGGGGCATTTATGGTGCAGTCTGCGGCCGAAGAGGTTCTCTTTCGGGGCTATTTGATGACCGCTCTTGCGCGCAGGGGCAGCGTTTTATGGGCGGTAGTTATAAGCACAGCGGTGTTTGCACTGTTCCATATGCCCGGCAGCCCTTTAACGATATGCATGGTGGCGCTGCTGGGGGTGGTGCTTGCTCTTTTCATGCTGCGTACGGGCAGCATATGGGGCGCGATGGGATTGCACGCGGCATGGAATTTTGCCACAGGATGCATTGCGCCTGTTGATCTCGGCCCTTACCGGGTAGAGTACGCTGTGTTCAGCTCCCCCGCTGTTTATGAAGATGATCATATCTATTACGTTATAGCTGTAATAACGCTCTTTGCCGCTATCGCTGTGCTGCTGTTCGCCGGGAAGAACCGCCTTGTCGTCCGGAAGACGGAGCAGCAGGTGCTGCATGCTAAGGCGCTTAAGCTCGCCGGGAATGTTATAACCGACAGCGCGCTGCGCGGTTATGTGAGGCGCGTGACCGAGCTTGCGGAAGGGGACGAAGGAAAAACAGCCGCTCTGCTTTATCACCCTTTAAGAGCCGGAATACCGGCAGAATACATAAGGCGGGAGTTCGGGGACAATATGTTTTTCTCGGTTGACGCCCTTGCGGTGCGTTACGGGGAGACCCCGGAGGGATACTGGAATCGCGTATCCCAGTATCCCGCAGCGATGTCGGTGAAGCGCGCGGAAAGCAGGCTCGATGAAATGAAACGCCCCAAGGCTGCGAAGGGAGGCTTTATCCCCTGGCCTTCGGGCGCTATGCAGTGCCCGATGCTGCGCTGGTGCATCACCGGCGAATATTGCTTTCATATAATGCAGGCCGTTGACGGCAATGCGCCCGCTGCCGAGGATTATATAGCGCTGCTCGACCACGATATATGCAGGGAGTGCCCGGTAAGATGTGCCGGACGTTATAACAGGACGGTGGCAAAGGCATGAAGGTTAAAATAACGCGACGGGATGAGATATAAAGCCGGCGTATAACAGGTAATTTTATCCGCGGTATACATTCAGGCTTATTTTTGTTATTATATAATCATCATTACATATTCACACTAAAAGGAGGGCGGCAAAGATGGACGATACGTTATGCTGGGCGACGATTGAATGCTCTAAACCAGCCCCCACCTCCCGCAATCCGCGCAGGCACGTTTCCAATGTATACGACATAGCCCTTGGTGCGTCCGAAGTATGGGGGCAGAGGTTTTCATGCCCGTGCTGCGGCGAAGAGCTTTATATCGAGCTTGCGGGTAAAGGAGATATCCCCAGGAAGATAAGGGATGAGATAATAGAAGAAAAGCGGGCAGAGACCCGCGGGCATTTCAAAACGTTTATAGTCGTGACAATATTTCTGCTTGCCGCCATGGCAATAAGGCTGCTGCTTTTCGGCGGGCCGGGGGCCGCCGGGGTCGCGCTAAACGTTTTAGCCGCTTTCGCATTCGTTATATGGCTGCCCTATTTTATATTCATGGTTTGGCTGTCGAAGCTTTCGTCGAGCGGGGTAAACATACTCCGTGATTTTGAGAGAAAGAACCCGGGTGAGATAATAGTGCTGGTCGAGGCGGGGAAGAGCGACTGCAGCCATGCGCTCGAGTATTTCCCTGAGATAGAGGAGAATGAAGCCGCTTCAGGCTACAGGGTCGCGGCGCAGATATGATTACAAAAGGGTGAAAGGATGAGCGAAACATTTTACGTATCAACTGACGCATTCGGCGCGGTGATGGCCGTAGAGTTATCAATAATGGAGGATGCGGAAGAATACGGAACAAAAATAGTCGATGAGTATACCGTATCTGCGCCTTCAGGTGCTTGCTTTATGAAAATCTACGAAAAGTACTATCAGCGGGCAGACGAATGGATATTGCTTTATCTGGTTTCAGATAATTTCGAGGGAAAAACGAAGGTCCATATTGCCGCGGCGGGAGGCAGGGCAAAGCCGTTTGGATTTAGTGCGGAAAAGAGCATAATGAAGCTCGCGCGCAGGGCGCTAGAGCCGTATATTGAGAAGTAAAGCAAATAAAAAAGTCCGGTCAGTCTGAATCTGTAAACAGATTCAGACTTTCTGATTCTGTTTACAGACTCAAACAATCCGGACTTTTTCCATGCGTTTCGAAAATTATTTGAGTTCGGCTGTAGCTCCGGCTTCCTTGAGCTTTGCTACCATGGTGTTCGCTTCGTCTTTCGCTACGGCTTCCTTCACCGTGCTGGGAGCGCCGTCTACCACGTCTTTGGCTTCCTTGAGCCCAAGGCCGGTAAGCTCGCGCACTACCTTGATGACCTTTATCTTCTCTGCGCCGACGTCTTTCAATACAACGTCGAATTCGGTCTTTTCTTCTTCAGCCGCAGCCGCGGGGCCTGCCGCAGCCGCGGGGCCTGCCGCTACCGCTACGGGAGCCGCAGCGCTTACGCCGAACTTATCTTCTATAGCCTTGATAAGCTCTGAAAGCTCGAGCACGCTCATCTTTTCTATTGCTTCTAATATCTGCTTGTTATCCATTATAATTTTCCTCCATATAATTTCTTAAATTGATTTCTCTTTTAAGGCTTTAAGCGCCTTTCTGTTCTTTTACCGCATTGAGCGCATACCCCAGCTTTGATATTATGCCGGAGAGCGTCCGCGCGAACCCGGCTATAGGCGCGTTCAGCGTGCCTGCCAGCTGCGCCAGCAGCTGCTCTCTCGACGGCAGCGCCGCGAGACTGTTAACGCTGGCTATGGATATTACCTTACCGTCGAGTATGCCGGTCTTTATCTCGGTCTTTTTCACCTTCTTGACGAATTCCACGAGCACTTTCGCCGGCGCAACGGGATCGTTATACCCGAACGCCACAGCTGTGGGGCCGTTTAAATGTTCGTCAAGCCCGGTGATTTTAAGCGACTCGGCCGCGCGCCTGAGCATAGAGTTCTTTATAACGTGATACTCGACGCCCGCCGCGCGAAACTGGTTTCGAAGGTCGGTAACTTCGGCGACAGTCAAGCCCCTGTAGTCGTAAAATATCATGCCCTTGGCCTTATCCATCTTGCCCGCGATGTCGGTCACTATCTGCTTCTTGATTTTGATGGCCTTTTCTCCCAAATCTTTCACCTCCTTTAATCACCCCCGCACTTAATTGTAAGCTCAAGCCTTAAGCCCACAATTAAGTGCGGGAGACCCCGATACTAAACTCCGGGGTTTGCGTTAAATCAAAAACCCTTTTTGCGCAGGAAAGCCGCACAAAAAG
>CAZJOS010000205.1:0-4608 GCA_964547655.1 uncultured Christensenellaceae bacterium | reverse complement strand
TCCTTTATTTTATGGTATTAACCTTACTATTTGTCCGTCTTTTATAATAAATAGTTCACTTAATGTATTAATTTTATATTCCGTAAACTGTTTATATAACGCATCTATAGAACCTGGATAGTCATCAAGATTTAAAATTACTCGTTGGGCTTGCCTTTTCGTCTTATCCTCTATATATGACCAAATATTTCTAACATTATCTGTATCAGGTGCATAGCAATCGAATACTTCCCCTTCGATTAAGTAATCCGGATTTGATTTTGGAGTTATTCCGTATCCATTTCCTCCTATAGTATCCGGTAACATCTCAATATTATATCCCCCTTGCGCCAGCAAATCCGCAGATTCATTCTGCCTTTGTATTGGCTTTGGCTTCTTAACATCCGGCTTTGCATAACTCCCTTTTGGCTTTCCTCCTTTTGGTAACGACGGCTCTGTCAGTTTAATCTGATTCTTATTTGTTGATTGTAACATATTTCCTTCGTTGTTTTCAATAGTTTGATCCTGCTGAATATTCTCTGCTTCTCCTGTCGCCGGCGGTAAGGTCAGTAAATCATCTGGATTAATAGGCGATACCTGCCCTTCGGGTGAAACGTAAAGGGTAAGTTTATTTTTGATTAGATCAAATGTCATCGCGTCTTCGCCTGTTACCGCGCCCTTTTTATGCTGTTCTTCTATTGCTTTAATAGTCAATTCTGCGGCTTCTTTGAAGTTTCCCTGTTCGTATGCTTGCCGCGCCGCATCAGCCTTATTCGATTTTAACCCGCCTATGCCAAAAATACCCGTTGTAAGGATAAGGGCTATTTCGGTTGTTATTGCGGATTCAACAGAACCGTATTGTTCCGCAAACGACGTACCTTTTCCATAGGCCACGCTCTCGATAATATCCGTTGCGCCCGCCTGAGCCACATTTTCCAGCGATTCCTCGAATATATCTTTACTCCATGCTTTAAAGAAACCTTCGGGGGCGTTCTTTATCCCCTGTGCAAACGCACTATTGGAGCTGTATGCGCCCCCAAAACTTTCAATCCATGTATTGATTATTGTATCAGCAACGATATAAAAAGGGGCAAGGTCGCCGGCGTCTTTGTATTTTACAGTATTATCCCCGTATGTCCGGAATAACAATATTTTTGCCGAAGGAGTAGAAGCAATCCTGTTTATTATCGTTGGTTTTATTGCCGGGTTAGACAACATTGTTGGCCCTTTAAATGCACTAAATGCGCTTCCCAGTATTCTCCCAGTTAAAACATCCAATCCAGTCGTAACAACGGTTGACCCTATATTCTGCAACGTGCTCGTCCACGGCGCGTAATCCGGCGTGGACGCAAGCATCTGCGCAAACATCTCATTAGTCAGCCTTGATTGTTCGTTTAAGTAGTTTTTGCTTCTTTCTATTTTATTATCGTCCGTAAAAATATCGCCAATCTGCGACAGCGATAATATACCGTTTCTGAAACCGCTGATCCAGTCGCTTCCACCGCGCCCAAGCATACCAAGCGGTGTTTGCAGCCATGCTGTAGAACCTTGCCCTACAATGGCATTTTGCGTATAATTAGATAGATCCGCGCTTACTACAATACGAAGGGCTTTATCTAGAAATTCGCGATCCTTGTCGGAAAGAGTAAATACTATGTCATAGCGACTACCGAAAAGTTCATCTAAATCTTCCCCTACTATCTGTTTTATATCGTAATTAAGCTGATCAATTTCGTTCGTCAGGTCAAATCCGTACCCTTCTTTTTTTCCTTTTTCGTTCAGAGTTATAACCTTGTCAACAATCGCCTTTGCATTATCGGGTAAACTACCATATACTGCTACTTTTTTCCCTTCGGTTTTTAGTCTGTCACTCAACACCTTCGTATCTTTAATCTCGGGTGTTTCACCATAAACATCTTTATAAATATCGATATAGCTGTCCACATTATTGCCGGCAATACCTAAGTCTATATAGGTAATATAACGCGATATGTCCTCCACATAACCGCCTATTTCCGTACCGGATAAATTGCTTATGAACGCCTCAACCTGTTCTTTGTACATGTCGGCGAATATCCGGTCAGACCCGACACGTTTGTCCGTATTTCCAACCCCAGTTGAGATTATACCTAATTCGTCAACTTTTTGCATATATTCACTACCGCTTGGTCTTTTGCCATACGCAATATAATACATATCGGAGCCTTTGTTATCCGTTGGATTTGCTGCAACCTCCAACGCTCTCTGCGCTATCCCTAATTTGTTATACCTGATGTCGATTAAATCTTCGGCAATTTTTACGGCCGTTTCCGGAGAAGGGTCGCCCATGTTTTCTATAAACGGGCCTAACGGGTTTCCTGCGTACGCATAATAATCATAAAATTCCGGATTTTGTATCGCTTCCTTGATAATCTCCATGTTTTCTTCATAACTTCTATGCGGTAACTGTCCTTGCCCTCCTTGCGTACTGCTATACCCTCTGTCACTCAAATCGCCCGTCGCGTACCCCTGCCCCTCGCCCGAGTGCGTGCTGCTATACCCTCTGTCGCTCAAATCGCCAGTCGCGTACCCCTGCCCCTCGCCCGCATGGGTGCTGCTATATCCTCTTTCGCTTAAATTGCCGCTCGTGTTTTCCTTGGATTGTTCCTGCGCATTATACTTATTTATATAATCTAACGCGTCCTGTACCTCCTGCTGGGCAATCCGCCTGTTTCCCGCAACCACTTCGCTCGCCGGTTTAAGATATCCCAGTTCAACGTATGCCGGGTCTTGTTTCCGTAACTGGTTGGCGTAAGATATTATCTGTTTTGCCGCCGTCTGGTCAAAAGAAGACGGCGCATATCCCAACGTCTGCGCCAATCTTTCTTCAGGGGTATCCTCGTATACAAACTGGTCTTTTATCCAGGGAGAGTTTAAAACATCAGAGGTAAACTTCGTGCCTTTCCATTTCATGGCTTTATTGATGTTTTCGATATCGCCTTTAGCTTGCGACAGCCTGGCAGAATAAAGGCTGTTATACCCGGCTTTACCGTACTTCTCTATGTACACATCCCGGTTATCTATCAAATCGTCCATCGCGCTTAGGTTCGGCGTAAAAGACTTATTCAGCCCAATCGATTCCTGCGCGGCCTTAGCAGTAAAATGATTCAAATAATTGTTGTAATCAGCCTTGTCAAATCCGAACTCAAAAAAACTTTCCGGGTCTTTGGTAAGCCGGTTAAGCCGGCTGCGGTATTTTGTTTTTTCTTCAACTATGTAATCTCTGATATCAAACATCACTTTATACCATATACCTTTGCAGAATTCTTAAAGTAGTTGATTGCCCATTTAGCCGCCGCTTGTTTTGACATCCGCCCGTTCTTTACATTTGTATTAGCATAATTATTGATATAACTGACGGTATCGTTAAACCAGGCATGGTCCGCCGCGTTTTTAAGCTGAGGCATCACTACTTCATCAGTCCATTTTGGTTGTTCCCTTCTCTTCCTCGCCCATCCCCTCACGTCCATCCCCGTCACCTTCTTAAACTGGCTCGCTGTTATCTTCTTCGCCATATACATCCTGTAATACCTGTCAAACTTGTTCATCTGCTCATCGAGTTCCGAGGCGTCTTCCGCCGCGTTCATCGCGGCGGTAACCTGCGCCGCCTGCGCGGCCGCGTTTGCGTCCGCCTGCTTTATCATTGCGTTCTGCACGTCGGTGTAATTTTGGTTCTGTGCCGATATGTCCCCTATATCGCTCTTGCCTGCCATCATGTAATTGTTGCTCACGCTCAAAGGCTGCGCCGTGCCGCCGAGCCCTAAATCCGCCATCCTCTGCGCCAGCCTCTGCTTCTCTATGCTTCTGTTCGTTTCCGCCGTATCTTTAAGCTCTCCGTACGCGGCGTTCCCCGCCTCTATGTTGGCCGCCATTTCCTGCTGCGCGGACTGGGCGTTTATCGCGGTCAAAGCTTCCTGTAATGCTTCTTCGTAATCCATAGTTACCTCACGCCTCTTCTAATTTTTTCATATACTCGTTGTACTTCGCTCCCGTTATCCGTTTCGAGAGATACATCGAAAGAAACTGCTGCGCTATCATGTTCTTCTGCTGCTGTATCGCCGCGTTCCTATTTGCCGCGTTCTGCGCGGTTATATCCGCTATGCTCGCCTGATGCTGCGCGTCCGCCTGCGTCATAGCGTTCTTCTGCGTATCTATATAGCCCTGCTTCTCCAGCCCTACGCCTGCAGCGCCCTTTAAAACGCTGTTCGAAAGGTTCGCGCCCGCCCTTTGCGACGTCCCTCCCGCCGCCCCGAGGCCCATGTTTGCCATCCTCTCGGCCAGCGCGCGCCTCGCCATTTCGCCGCCCGTATATACCGCGTTCAGTTTCGGCTGGTATATCTTATCCGCCTGGCCCATGTTCTGCTGATACTGCACTTTCGCCGCCGCGTTTGCGGCGTCCGCCGCCGCCTTGCTGTCTATAAGCTGCTGTTCGTAGTTCTTTTTGATTTGATCCAAACTGTCTAAAAGTGTATTCGCCATATTTTCCTCCTATCCGGGCTAGCGCCCTTGGCGTGAAACTTTAGGTTTCCCGCCATTTTTCCGCCCAGCACTAGATTGCCAAGCCCAAAAGAAAAGACCCTCAATCTAGTG
>CAZJOS010000204.1:2129-4621 GCA_964547655.1 uncultured Christensenellaceae bacterium | reverse complement strand
GGAACCTATTATTATAATTTCAAATAAAGGCCAGGGGGGATATTATGGCAGAAAACAAAAAACTTGCTGCATGGGTAAAAGAAGCCCAGGCGCTCTGCAAACCGGACAGCGTATATTGGTGCGACGGCTCGCAGGAGGAATATGACGCTCTTATGGACGGCATGGTGAAAACGGGCGCGGCCGAGAAGCTTAATGAGCAAAAGAGGCCGGGCTGCTATCTGTTCCGCAGCCATCCTTCCGACGTTGCGCGCGTTGAAGACAGGACGTATATAGCGGCAAAGACAAAGGACGCGGCGGGCCCGACGAACAACTGGATAGACCCTGACGAACTGAAAAAAATAATGAGCGGCCTTTACGACGGATGCATGAAGGGCAGGACGATGTATATAATACCGTTCTCGATGGGGCCAATCGGCTCGCCCATATCTAAGATAGGCGTCGAGATAACCGACAGCCCTTACGTCGTTTGCAATATGCGCATAATGACGCGCATGGGCAAAAAGGTTTTAGAGGCGCTGGGCGACGGAGAATTCGTGCCGTGCCTGCACTCGGTGGGCGCTCCGCTCGAGAAAGGCGAGAAGGACGCAGCGTGGCCTTGCGCGCCGATGGAGAATAAATACATCAGCCATTTCCCGGAGGAGAGGCTCATATGGTCTTATGGCTCGGGCTACGGCGGAAACGCGCTGCTCGGCAAAAAGTGCTTTGCGCTGCGCATAGCTTCGGCTCAGGCGAGAGACGAAGGGTGGATGGCAGAGCACATGTTAATACTTAAGCTAACGAGCCCGAAAGGCGAAGTAAAATACGTTACCGGCGCGTTTCCGAGTGCGTGCGGAAAGACGAACCTCGCGATGCTCATACCTACCATACCCGGCTGGAAAGTCGAGACGATAGGCGACGACATAGCGTGGATGAAGTTCGGCAAAGACGGCAGGCTTTACGCCATAAATCCGGAAGCGGGATTCTTCGGGGTAGCGCCCGGAACGTCTATGCAATCGAACCCGAACGCTATGCACAGCTGCGAAAAGAATACGATATTCACGAACGCCGCCCTTACCGACGACAAAGACGTCTGGTGGGAAGGCATAGGATACGACACGCCGAGGCACCTTATAGACTGGAAGGGCAAAGACTGGGCTCCCGGAGCGGAAGCCCCGGCGGCGCACCCGAACGCCCGCTTTACGGCGCCCGCTTCGCAGTGCCCCGTTATAGCTCCCGAATGGGAAGACCCGGCCGGTGTGCCTATATCCGCGATACTCATAGGAGGCAGGCGGCCGCATACCGTTCCGCTCGTGCACGAGAGCTTTGACTGGAAACACGGCGTGTTCTTAGGCTCAATAATGGGAAGCGAGATTACCGCGGCGACGATATCGAAGAAAATAGGGCAGGTAAGGCGCGACCCGTTCGCGATGCTGCCGTTTATAGGCTACAATGTCTGCGACTATTTGCAGCACTGGCTCGATATAGGCGAGGCGACGAGCGAGGATAAGCTCCCGAAGATATTCTACGTGAATTGGTTCCGCAAGAGCAAAGAGGGCAAATGGCTCTGGCCGGGCTTCGGCGAAAACAGCAGGGTATTAAAGTGGATATTCGAGCGCTGCGACGGTGAAGGAAAAGCGCAGAAAACGGCTATAGGCTATATGCCCACGGCGGACGCGCTCGATTTGGGCGGCCTTGACGTGAGCAAAGCGGACTTAGAGGAGCTTTTGGAGGTAGGTAAAGACGAGTGGCTCGCGGAAGTGGAATCTATAAAAGAGCACTACGAGAAATACGGCAGGATGCCCGAAGAGCTGAAATCACAGCTTGCAGCGCTCGGAGAAAGACTTATGAAGATGTAAATATGCCACCCTGCATATTTCATTATAGGGGCAGCGGCGAGTAGGCCGCTGTCTTTATTTGGCCGAATGTTTTCAAATACTCTTGTCTGCTGTATAATGGCTGCCATAAAGAAATCTAAACAGGAGGGTAAAAAATTTGATAAGGCTTGAGCAGGCTTCGTATGAAAAGCTTATACGACAGCTTATATATATAGATGAAAATATAAACGAAATAGCGGCACAGGCTGAAGCTGCGCGGTTTTTCAGCACCGGGAAACGGGCCAAATGGTTTTTTGAGGAATATATCGGTAGGGTGGAGTCTTTGTTCCGGGAGACCGAGATAGCGGAGAAAGGAGGGGAAAAGGACGTATATATCAACAGCCTGCCCTTTATAGTGCTGGACAGCATCTTTACTCTAATCGACGCAAAAAAGCGTATAAGGCTTTGCCATATGACACACGATCCGCTGTCTGAGAGTAAAAAAAGTGCGATCGAAATATATTTTCTTTCTGAGGCGGGGTGCGCGCTGCTTATGAAGAGGACAGGTGAAAAGGCGTTAATGGATATAGGAAAGGGTTTTTTGAAATATAAGGTCAATTCGATATATATGGATTAAACAGCCGGCTATTGTGTGATTTAAAAACGGCTGTTATAATACATAAGGCGGTGGTAGAAATA
>CAZJOS010000204.1:0-2029 GCA_964547655.1 uncultured Christensenellaceae bacterium | reverse complement strand
GCTATTGTGTGATTTAAAAACGGCTGTTATAATACATAAGGCGGTGGTAGAAATATCGCTGCTTTTTTTATAAAAGCAGCTGCGGGGTGACCATGGAAACTGAAGCGGTAAAAACCGAAGAGGCCGTAAGAAAGAAAAGAAATAGGCTTATCATACTCTCCGGCATTGTCATTTTTCTTGCCGCGCTTGCCATATGGGCGTTTTACATCGGGCTTACAGTAAGGAAGTATGAGATAAAGAGCGAAAAGGCGCCGGAAGGCGCTAGCGTGCGCATAGCGGTAATCGCGGACCTGCACAGCCATATATATGGCGAAGACCAGCAGCCTCTGCTCGATATGATAAGAGCGCAGCAGCCGGATATTATCGCGCTTGTGGGAGATATTGTGGACGACCATGAGCCGCAGGCCGGGGCAAAGCTTTTTCTTCAGGATATAGCCAAAATCGCTCCCGAATATTACGTATCGGGCAATCACGAATACTGGTCGGGCGAATGCGAAAACATCAAACGGATGATAAGCAGTTACGGCATAACTGTTTTAAGCAACGAGCGTAAATACGTAACAGTTAACGGGGTGAGGCTCTGCATATGCGGCATTGACGACCCGGAGGTGTTCAGATACTCGGAAGATGCCGAAGTACTTAAATATAAGGATGAGGAAGGTTTATTAAGCCTGTTTTCCGATATAGGCGGCGATACGTTTAACATACTGCTTGCCCATCGCCCGGAACTTATCGACGAATATAAAGAGTATGATTTCGATCTGGTGCTGTCCGGCCATACGCACGGCGGCCAGGTGAGGATACCGCTGTTCTCAAACGGGCTTTTCGCTCCAAGCCAGGGCTGGTTTCCGAAATACCCGGGCGGGAGGTATGATTTTGGCAGCCAAACGATGATAGTGAGCCGGGGGCTAAGCTTTAACGCGCGGGTGCCGCGCATATTCAATCCGCCCGAGGTGGTAGTAGTGGATATAATAGGGGAGCAATAACATGATAATACAAAAGATAGGAACGAGGGCAACGCTTTTTACGTTCGGAGTTACCGAATGGAACCTTAACATCCAGCTTATCGAAGCGGAGAAATATAATTACCTGATAGACACGGGGCTGGGGTCGGGGAGCGTTTTGCCGATAATACAGCATATAAAAAATAAAAGGCCCATCGTCGTAATAAATACGCATTACCACTGGGACCACGTATGGGGCAACTGGATGTTTAAAGATTCGCTTATAGTATCGCACAGCCTCTGCCGCGAGATAACGGAACGCAAATGGGAAGAGATGATAAGCAAGAACGGCCGCTATATTTCGGGGGAAGCACGCATGCTGCTGCCGAACCTCACCTTTAACCGGGACCTTAAATTTGAAGAAGACGGAATAAGGCTTGTCTTCACGCCGGGCCATACGGAAGACTCCATAAGCGTTCTCGATGAAGTTGATAAAGTACTCAACGCCGGGGACAACATAGGCGATACGCCCGAGGAAATAGTGCCGAGCCTTGACTGCCCGAAAGAGGAATATTTAAGATCGCTTGAGATCTATGAGAACATGAGTTTTTTAAAATGCATATCCGGGCATAACGTTGTAATGGGCAGCGACGTTACCGGCAGAATAATGGATAAGATGCGCTGAATATTATTGAACGTTCGGCGGACCGGTGAATATACTGGTAATCGGGAGGGGTGGTATGGATAAAGATGCTGCGAACAAGAGTACGTGTTCCGAATGTCTCTCTCCTAAATGCGGAGCCGCTTTGGCGACGGCTATCGCTGAAATATTATCGGAAGGGCTTAGTATTCAGCAGATGAACGTTTTCGCCAATTTTATTGGCGCTATTGCCCAATCCCTGTCATATATAGCTGCCGCACAGCAGCTGTGCGATGATACGAACAATACTCCTCCTATCAGCGGAATAATCTCGTAATACCCCGGCGCGAACATATGGAAAGCTGCAACATACAAAAGGCGGGGCATACACCGCCTTAAGCCTGCCACATCAGAACAACCCTTCTATATTTCCATAGTTGTCTAT
>CAZJOS010000203.1:0-4655 GCA_964547655.1 uncultured Christensenellaceae bacterium | reverse complement strand
TAAGATAGAGGGCAGGATGAAGCCGCCCGAATATGTAGGGCATGTCACGAAAATATACGCAAGGCTGCTTGAGAACTACATAAACGGCGAGCCGCTGCGGGTAAGCGGCGAAGATGAAGAGAAGCTCGCCAAACTGTTTAACCGCGGGTTTTCAAAAGGGCATCTCTTCGGGAATAGCGGGGACGAGCTGATGGGAACGCTGCGCCCGAATCACAGGGGAGTGCCGCTTGGGCGGGTGCTGTCTATAAGCGGAGACAGGATAAGGATAAGCCTCAGCGGGCGGATCGATCAGGGCGACGGCATAAAATTCGAGAAGAGCGACACCGGGTTTATATGCAACAAAATATACAAGAGCGGCAGGCTTGTTGCCGGAGCGGATAAAGGCGAAATTATCGAACTCGACAGGAAAGCGGAAACTGAAGCGGGGGAGACTGTCGCAAAGACGAGCGATATAAAACTGCTTGAAGAACTGCAAAACTGCGAGGGGCAAAGAAAAGTTATAATAAAAGGGCATATCGTCGCAAGAACTGGGGAGTCGCTGCGCCTCGATATCTCCGACGACGATGCGCACAGCGTAACAGTAATTGGGGAGACGGTTCAGCGAAGCAGGACAAGCCCGGCTTCCGAAGCGGATTTAAGGGAAAGCTTAAGCAAGCTCGGCGGTACGCCGTATGCCTTCGGCAGTCTCGATATCGACTGCGGCGGGGATATATTTATTGCCAAAAGCAACCTGAACGCAATAAGGCGCGATGCGGCAGAGAAGCTGACTGAGGCGAGAACAGCGCTGAAGCCCCGAAGGTTTGCAGAATATAAATACATCCCCGCAAGGCATGACGATGATCTGAAAGTGCCGAAGCTTCACGTACTTGTCCGAACTATAGAGCAGTTCGAGGCAGTAAAGGGCATGCCTTTGGGCGATATATATACAAGCGACAGACAGCTGTACTTTGATAATAAAAATGAATATAAGAAAATAAGGCTGAAGACGGACAGGCTCGCAAAAGCAAACGAGCCGCACTCGGGCGAGAGGCTTCTCGTCACAGATAACGGCGGCGTTTACTCATACCGAAGCGGAAACGACATAGTGATTGACTACACTCTCAATATAGTTAACTCGTTAACGGCCGCGTACTTTACGAAGCTCGGCGCAAAGAGAATTACCCTTTCTCCAGAGCTTGATACGGAGCAGACAGAGGCGCTGATCAAAGGATACAGAATCGCCAACGGACAAGTTCCGGCAGTAGAGGCGGTCGTCTTTGCACGGCAAGAATTGATGGCGATGCGGCACTGTGTTATATCGGGGAAGAAGAACTGCGGGCTGTGCAAAAAGGGCGGCTATTATCTCGAAGACCTAGCGGGCGGCAGGTTCCCTGTCGTGACCGACGGAGACTGCAATAATTATATTATAAACAGCGGATATGTTGAAATGGATGTAAATGCGCTGCTCAAACTCGGAATAAAGCATTTCAGAGCGGAGCTGTTTGAACAGAACGCGGAAGAGAGCAGGGAGACCGTACAAAGATATTTGGATATGGTTTATTAATAAAGGGGCTTTCCGGAATAAAAAAGGCTTCACTTCATGGGAGAAGCCTTTCACAACTTATTAGAAATATTTTTTATCAATAGTGATCAGCTTTCCGGGCAAACTCATGCTTTATTCTCAAGCCATTTACTCTGCGCCGCGTTCCACCTGCCGTAGAGCAGCTTAGCTATCCACGTTGCCGGCACGAACTTCCCCGCTATGCTGAACGCGCGGTTCAAAGCGCCCGGTATATAGACCCGCCTGCCCGACAGTACGCGGGAGATCGTCCTGCGCGCTACCGTTTCAAGGCGGTTAGTAGTTGCGCTGCCCCAGAACCCTTGGGAAGATATGCCCGCCAAAGCCTCCTTTGTGGTGGCGAGGCCGCCGGGACACAACGCCAATACGCGCACGTTATCCCTTTTTAATTCCTGCCCGAGAGCTATTGAGAAATCGAGCAGGAATCTCTTTGAGGCCGCGTATGTAGCCTTGAGCGGTATAGGGTAGATAGACGCCAGGCTCGACACGTTCACGATATAGAGGGGTTTACCCGCAATTTTCCTTTCCAGCACCGAGTGCGTTACCTTAAGCGTAGCGGCAACGTTTAGCTGAACGATATCGTTGATACGCCTGCTGTCGCGCCCGGCAAAGCTGCCCTCGAAATCGAGGCCCGCTATATTCAGCAGCATATCCGGTTCAATGCCCATACCGTCGAGGTGAGTAAATAACATATCGACCGAATCGGGGTCTGTGAGGTCGCAGGCCTTCGTGTATACTTTAACGCCGTATCTGCGGAAGACTCCCGTACGTATGCCGTCAAGCTGACTTTCGCTTAAGTCGGTCAGAAACAGGTCGTAACCCCTGCGGGCGCATTCGCACGCCATAGCGCGCCCGAGGCCTCCGGCGGCGCCGGTTATAAGTGTTATCATTCTTTTACGCTCCTTTCATAATTTATTCCGCAAAGCTTCTCGCTGAGTTCAAACAGCCGTTCGGCTTGTTCTTCATCGTCGGCATATTTGCTGTAATTGCACGGGCTCGAATCGTAATAGTAAAACCCTTCAGGGTGTTCCTCCGCGCTGCAAAGATATAGGTACGTTTGCGCGGGCCTGTCGGGAGAGGCGCCCCTCTTTTTGCGCAGTTCCCAGAACAGATGCGTAAGCCCGCCCGTCTGCTTCGAGCCGATATCCGTATTCACGAGCCCAGGGTCAACTACATATGCTCTTACCCCCATACTTAAAAACCTGCGGTTGAACTCCTTTGAGAAAAGCATGTTGGCAAGCTTCGATTGCTTATACGCATACAGAGGGCTGTAGCGCTTTTCGAACATTATATCGTTCCAACGTATGCGCGCGTGTTTGTGCGAACCGCTACCCGTAAGTATCAGCCTGCCGCCCGCACTGAAAAGATGGGGGAGAAGCCTGTAAGAGAGAAGAAACCCCGCGAGGTGGTTGAGCGCGAACTGCAGCTCATACCCCTGCTCGGTCGTGGTATACCAGTTCCGCACTCCACCCGCGTTGATTATTAGAGCGTTAAGCCCTCCTCCCTGCGAGTTGAGTAATTCGGATATTTCACCGGCCATCCTGTTAACTTCGCTCTGCTGCGCGAGGTCCCCGTATACAAATGTGATATCTGCATCGGGGAGAGCTTCCAGCAATCGCGCCTTCGCGGCGTCGCTGTTCTCTTTGCTGCGCCCTGCGCAGATTACACGCCAGCCATGGGACGCCAATGCTTTGGCGGCGGCGAAGCCTATACCCGACGTCGCTCCCGTAATTACCGCTGTTTTCATTTTATCGCTCCTTCAAAATAAGCTTCGGGCGCGTAAACCGTTATCTTAAGCTCATACGGCTGAGGGAACAGCCCGAGAAAGTCGTCGGGGAACGGCGTCTTCGTTATAGTAAGCACCCCGTCTTTTACGTTTGCACTTATCATCTTGCTCACATCTATATGCTCCGGGCGCCACGCTTTAATATAAGCCGATATTCCCGGGCCTTCCTGCCCGGCGGGCACTACCTGGATAGAGGCTTGCTCTATATCAGGAGCAGCTATCGAAATGAACCGCTCGTTTATTGGAAACATCTTTTCGTCTTCCCTCGACATTATAGCGTCGGTGCTTATCGCTACTCCTATCGTGACCGCTATACCTATAAGACCTATTATCAGCCCCGTCAACAACAGCTTGGTTTTTTTGCTCATATCAGTTGCTCTCCTTTTCGCTTATTTTCATTCCAAAACGGCTTGCGGCTTTTTGGGCCCTCCATATTATCATTAATCATACGCCGTACTGTCGGCAGCAGCCGCAGTATTGCCGCCTTCCATATATCGATCATTACAATCCACCAGAGAGGGCATCCGTATACAAGAGTCAGCGCTCCGATCATCAGATTTGCCAGCAGCAGCTTCATTCTTCGTTTCATACTCTCTCTCCTTGCCGCTTATCGATGAGCGTTATGCGCGACGCGAGCAGCGGCAGCCGAGATATGGTGGCTTTCCAGAGCCTTATAGTGCCGTTCCACCAGAGCAGGCCTCCGCAGATAAGCGTCAGCGTTCCGAATAACGCCAGCAGCGCGTATCCCCAATAACCGCGGGCAAGTTCGAGCGCTATAAACACGGCGCATCCCGTTCCGCCGGCAATGAGCGCTATTGCCGCAGCAAACAGCGACAGCGTTAGCCCAAGGCAGAACAGATACAGCGTAAATATAAGAAGCCCGCCGCCTATCTTGTAGCTTATTATCGCGCCGATCATGCGCAGCGTATCCTTAAAGCCTCTGGTTTCGGCGGCTCTGCCCGCCGCGCTCTCCGCAGAATACATGCGCGCAAGCTGACGGGGGTCGCCCAGTTCAGCGGCTATCTCTTTTTCGGTCTTTCCCGAAGAGAGGCCGATCTCGAAATGCTCTCTGAAATCCTGCAATACCTCCTGTTTTTCTTCCGCGCGCATATGCTTAAGCGACGTATAAAATACATTTAAAAACTCTTCCATTTAATTATCCTCCATTAGCTTTGCTACTTGCCCGACGAAGCTGCACCACTCTTCTTTGAGCGCTTCTTCTTCGCGCCGCCCCTTATCGGTCAGCGTATAATACTTTCTCGGCGGCCCGCCCGAAGCGTCGGACAGGTAAGTATCGCAGTACCCCTCGGC
>CAZJOS010000202.1:0-4666 GCA_964547655.1 uncultured Christensenellaceae bacterium | reverse complement strand
TATGGGCGGAAAAGCGAAAGAGGAAAAAGGAACGGCAATCAGGATAAGCGGAACGGGCTACGACCCGGACACCATTGAAGGAAAAGCATCTTTAAAGCGGCTGAAACACTATAAAACCAGCGGGGACGGGAAGCACTGCGAGATAGACACGCAAAAGATAAGAGAGATAATTGCTGCGTACGTGGATTTGGGGTATCGCAGGGAAACCCGGACGAAGAAAAACGGCGCGGCGGAAGAAGTGGTTTACGCACCCATAAGCAGGCCGGGGCTGCGGCTGAAGCTGGGCATAGGCAGGGACACGTATGACCTGTGGCTTAAGGGATTTGCAGACGGGAATACGGACTGCGCCGCCAATGAAGAGCTGGCGGACGCCATGCGCGAAGGAGACGACGCTATAGCGCAGTACCTTGTTGAAAACAACGACAGCGGAAGCTCAACTAAAAGCATAAGGCTGCTCGAGGCGATGGGTGAATTCGCGGCCTTACGGGAACAGGGATATTCGCCCCTGGCCGCGGGGGAATGGGCAAAAAGGGCGGAATAAAACATCATATATATGACACTGCCCTTAAGACCGATAGTTTTTGCTCAGGATCATTTCAATATCGCAATGATGAGGGCGGCAACGGAGATAATTATCGGTATCAGCCAGAAAACCCAGACTTTAAATTCCTGCTTGTATTTTTCTTTTATTAAAGATCTGCCCTTGGGGGTGATAACTACGACGCCCAGATTTTCGTTTTCCTCAGTTTTGATATATTCGTTTTGCGCGAGGCCGCGGTTGATGAGATAACTCAGCCAATAGGCATGAGATGGTTTAAAATTACGGCTGTCTTTGACATTATACAACCGCATGAGTACTTTATATGCTTTTACATCGATGTCGAACATCTGTATATTACTCTCCCTTCAACAGAACCAATTATAGCACATATACGGGAAATATTACAGATGATTATGAGAAAAAGCATTTTTATCCCTGCCGGTCTTCAAAATATACTTTCAGCCCGGCTTCACTATCGGCAATAACGCCGAGTCCTACTGAATCTTCGGCTTCCCCGTAATCTCCGTATGAGTCGTAGCTGAACGACTCAGTCTGGCAGGCGCGCGATTCGCCGGGCTGCAAAACGCCGTCTATAGTATAGACAACAGTTTTTACAGGGCCGCCTGCTCCGCCGGCCACGATCATAGTTACGTGAAAGCTTCCCTCTATGGGGAAAGGGCCGTTGTTCGTTAACGTAAAAGCCGCGTAAAAACTATCCCTGAAGAATATCTGGCCGGAGTTGTCGGTCATTTCTTCGGATTCGCCCCGGGTCAGCTTTATATTGCCGAACGACAACCCGCCGAACAACCATTCCGGCGTACATATGCTGTCGAATATCTCCCGGCTGTCTTTATAGCTGTCTTTAGCCAGGCTGTATAAATGGTTTGCGGCGGAATCAAGCTCTCCGTTATTGTATTTTGTTAATGCGGACTGGTAGTTTAAATAAGAAATATCTACAAAAACAAGACAGAATATTATGATAAGCGCTGCGGCCAGAACGATTATTATACTGGTGATTTTTTTATTCATTATACGCCTCCATTTTGATTATACACCTCTGCGGCCGAAAAATAAATATTGAGCCCGCGGTGAAAGGAGCCATATTGAACAGAGAAGGCTTAACATGGCGGATAATGGCGGATACGATATGCTACAATCGGGACGATGAGCGGGGCGCGAAGAGCGCCTATTTTTATATGGAAACCGAGACTGCAAAAAGAGAAGTATATAAGGAGAGGGTAAAATGGTAAGGGTGATAACTTTCAGCATAGGCGACATTGACAGGATATACGTATACAGCGATACGTTTACAGGGTATTATGCCGGGAAGAGGCTGTATGCCGGGCAGGCGGGCGAGAACGAGGCCACGAGGCTTTCGTTTAAATTCGGGGAGAAGTTTGACGGGTACACTGTGAGAGTCAATTTTAGCGGCGCGGAGGCGACGGCGTATATAATATCGGAGGGCGACAGGGAGTTCAGCTACGACATACCCGAGGAGAGCATGATACCCGAGGTGATAAAGATGGCTGTTGAGGCGGAGAAAGACGGGCAGTCGGTTAAATCGCGCGCGGTATACCTCGAAGTGAAGCGGGATGTTTAAGGCTCAACGACTAGCGAAGATGGACGACAAAGGAGCATGGCGAGCGGCAGTGAAGAAGGCGGCTGTTAAACAAAGAGAAAGACAGGCTGCTGCCCCGATACGGGCGGTATGCTGAAAGGCAGAGAAAAGATTCTTCCCCCGCACTAGATTGGGGTCTTTTCTTTGTGGTTTGGCAATCTAGTGCGGGGTCGCAATGACAGAACGGGTTTGGGTTTGCAAAGACGGGCGGGTATAGTGAATATGGAGATTGAGAATGATGCCGCAGCGAACTTGTGGGAAAGTGAAATGAGAGATTATATAACGGAAGCGTTTGGGGAACCTACGCCCAAGCAGGAAGAATTTTACGCGGCGAAGACAAGGTACGTAGGCTACGGGGGAAGTCGCGGGGGCGGTAAGTCGCACGCTGTGAGGGTGAAGGCGACGCTGCTGGCGGACAGATACCCCGGCATAAAGATGCTCATAGTCCGCAAGACGCTTAAAGATCTAAGGCGCAATTACGCAAGGCCGCTTCAGAGCGCGTACGCGCTGTTTCCGCCGAGTTTAAGGCCGAAATTCAAGGCGCAGGAGATGGCGTTTATATACCCCAACGGCTCGATGCTCGAGATGGGGTATTGCGACGCGGATGCGGACGCGGACAACTACCGCGGAAGCGAGTGGGACGTGCTGTTTATAGATGAGGGGACGGAGCTTTCGGAATACCAGTATGGCGTGCTGGTTTCATGCGTGAGGGGCGTGAACGAATACCCAAAGCGGGTGTACGTTACGTGCAACCCCGGAGGGCAGGGGCACTCGAACATAAAGCGGCTGTTTATATCGAGGGAGTACCGGAGAAGCGAGAGCGCGGAAGACTACACATTTATACAGGCGCACATATGGGACAACATACCGCTGATGACGGCGGACCCGGGTTTCCGCAAAGCGTGGAGGGAATACGGCAGGAGGCACAAAAGCGCGGAGCTTACCGCGGAAGTGATAAAGGAGCTTATGTACGCTTCGGAGTACGTAAAGGCGCTCGATAACCTGCCCGCAGCTTTGCGGGAGGCGTACCTCGAGGGGAACTGGGACGTATTTTCGGGGCAGTTTTTCCCGGAGTTCAGCGAAGACGCGCACGTGGTGAGCGAAGCGGCGGTAGTAGGAAAACTGAGAAAAGACGGCTACAAAGGCGAAGGCCTGCCGCGGCACTGGCGCAGGTCTGCCGCTATTGACTACGGCCTTGACAGGTTTGCCGCGCTGTGGTTCGCGGTGGACGAGAGAGGGCAGGCGTACTGCTACAGAAATTTTGAGGCCAGCAACCTCGTGGTGAGCGAGGCGGCGGAGAAGTTTAAAGAGTTGTCGAGGTACCCGGACGGGACGGCGGAAGTGATAGAGATAGCCGTGGCGCCGCCGGACTTATGGAACCGGCGGAACGATACAGGTAAGTCGGCGGCGGAGATATTCTTCGAGGCGGGAGTGCCGCTCGTAATGGCAGGGCGCGAGAGGGCGGCCGGATGGCTCAACGTAAAGGAATATTTGAAGTATGAGCGGGCGGAGAACGAGAACAAGAAGCTCGCCGTGAAGACGCCGCCGAAGATGCTGTTCTTAGACACGTGCGTATGGATAATAAAGTATCTGCCGCTGCTGCAGTTTGACGCGAAGAAACCGAACGACTGCGCGACTGAGCCGCACGAGATAACGCACTCGTGCGACGCCTTAAGGGGCTGGTGCTCGGTGAGGCAGCTGAGAGTGCTGGCGCCCGCGGCAAAGCCGGTTTATAACTTCGAGAGCGAGAGGCCGAAGGGCGGAGATATTGGAGAAGTAACGGAAGATTACCTGGTCGGAGGATATTAACCTGCGAGCTTAATCCTTCTAACGTTAACTGCACGTCTAGACAATCCTCAGTCAGCTCCGCTGACAGCTCCTTTCAAAAGGAGCCTATGGCAGGCGGGTACGGAGACCTGCCCCTACGGCGCAACGGCAGCAAGAGATAAGATTAAAACCTTGCGAAACATATTACCATTCACCTATTTATTAAACTATTCTATGGGAAAATAAATTTCTAGTAGTTAATTTCTTTTTATAGGAAAATAAATTCTAACTTGAAAATTGTGAAGGCGCTCAGTCGTAACAAATAGAAACTTCTCCTATCGCATACAAGCAGTGATTGCAAACATAGCGGAAAATGAAGTATTTCGTGTTACATCTTCAACGCTGTTCCAATATAATGTTATAATACATATAAATCATATAGAGGGGACGTCGATATGTTTAAAAAGACGAATAATAAAACTGTTAAAGTTTCCTACGCTTTGGATGAGCTGAAAAGATTATCAGACAGGGCGGACACCTGCCCCTGCTGCGGGCAAAAAATACGAAAAAGAGAAAATGAAGAAGTGCCTGATTCGATATTGGAATTGATAGAGTTTTTGAAAAAGCCGTGTTTTTGCCATGCCTGCGGAAAAGAAATACCCTTAAATTCGCAGACAAGCGGTAAACATAAGCATGGCGGAAAATGAGCCGAAGGTAAGGGGCGCAGAATCCCTCCACCG
>CAZJOS010000201.1:0-4672 GCA_964547655.1 uncultured Christensenellaceae bacterium | reverse complement strand
CGTTTGTAATGAAGAAACTCGTGGAAGACTCTCTTGCACATAACATAAAGAGCGCTAAGCGCATGGTGGAAAGGGTAAGACCGGAAGTCTGGGGCGTTTTGGAACACGTCATAAAAGACCACCCGGTGCTGTTAAACCGCGCCCCTACGCTGCACCGCCTCGGCATTCAGGCATTTGAGCCCGTGCTGGTGGAAGGCAAGGCTTTAAAGCTTCACCCTCTCGTATGTACGGCGTACAACGCGGACTTCGACGGAGACCAGATGGCCGTGCACGTTCCGCTTTCCGTTGAGGCGCAGGCGGAGTGCCGGTTCCTTATGCTGGCAGCCAATAATATATTGAAGCCGCAGGACGGGAAGCCGGTCGTCAGCCCGACGCAGGACATGGTAATAGGCAGCTATTATATGACAATAAACCGCGACGGCGCAAAAGGCGAAGGCAGTTATTTCTCAAGCCCGGAGGAGGCCGTTATTGCCTACCAGACGGGAGAGGTTGCCCTGCAGGCCATGGTCAACGTTAAGTTTTCGAGGGTGATAAACGGCGCTGAGCGCGTCGAGATGATGAAGACGACCCCCGGAAGGATAATATTCAACGAGGCGATACCTCAGGATCTGGGGTTTGTGGACAGGAGCAATCCCGAAAACGATCTAAAGCTCGAGGTCGACTTCCTCGTTGGAAAGAGGCAGCTTGGGAAAATAGTGGATTACTGTTTCCGTAAATACGGGGAGACGAAGACTTCGGCGGTGCTCGACAGCGTCAAAAACTTAGGGTTCCACTATTCGACTCTCGGGGCAGTTACCATAAGCGTGAGCGATATCGAAATACCCAGGGAAAAGGCGCAGCTGATGGCAAAAGCCGAAGAAAAAGTCGTGGAGATCGAGAAGAAGTTCAAGAGAGGCTTTTTGACCAATAAGGAAAGAAAAGAAAACGTCATAAAAGTTTGGGCGGATACAACGAATTCCGTGACCGAGGCGCTGATGGACGGCCTTTCTCCTTTTAACCCGGTATTCATGATGGCAAACTCGGGCGCGAGAGGATCGACCAACCAGATAAGGCAGCTCGCGGGAATGCGCGGACTCATGGCCGACCCGTCGGGCGAGATAATCGAGATACCCATAAGGGCGAACTTCCGCGAAGGGCTTACCGTTCTCGAATTCTTCATTTCCACGCACGGCGCGAGAAAAGGCCTCGCGGACACTGCCTTAAGAACGGCGGACTCGGGGTATTTGACCCGCCGCCTTGTAGACGTAAGCCAGGATGTTATAGTGCGCGAGCACGATTGTTTAAAGGAAGGCGACCCGGTAAAGGGCGTATGGGTCGAAGACATATTGAACGGCAGGGAGATAATAGAGCCGTTTATAGACAGGATAAGCGGAAGGTATTCCGCGGCGGATATCACAGACCCGCAGACTAAAGAAGTAATAGTGCGTTCCAACGAGTTTATCACGTACGACCACTGCCGCAGGATAGAAAAGGCGGGCATAAAGGGCGCGTATATACGCTCGGTGCTCACCTGCAAGACCAAGCACGGCGTATGCGCGAAATGCTACGGCGCCGATATGTCTTCCAGCAAGCTCGTCAGCATAGGCGAGGCGGTAGGCATAATCGCGGCGCAGTCTATAGGCGAGCCGGGCACGCAGCTTACGATGAGAACGTTCCATACGGGCGGCGTTGCCGGAGAGGACATAACGCACGGCCTCCCGCGCGTAGAGGAGTTGTTTGAGGCGAGAAAGCCGAAAGGCCTCGCGGTCATAACCGAGATAGCGGGCAAAGTGTCTTTAGGAGACAATAAAAAGAAGACGGAAGTGACCGTCACCAATGAAGATGGCCAGGCCGAAGTATATTCCATACCGTTCGGCTCGAGGCTGAAGGTAAAAGACGGAGACGTTGTCGAGGAGGGCGACGAGCTGACCGAAGGCTCGATAAACCCTAACGACATACTGAAGATAAAAGGCGCGAAGGGAGTTCAGGCGTACCTCTTAAAAGAGGTACAGATGGTTTACCGCCTGCAGGGCGTCGAGATCTCCGACAAGCACATAGAGGTAATAATCCGCCAGATGCTTAAAAAATGCAAGATCGAGGAAGCGGGAGACACCGACCTTCTGCCGGGTGCGCTCGTCGATATCCATTATTTTGACTCGGAAAACGAGAGGGTATTGCAGGCGGGTAAAAAGCCCGCCACCGCAAAGCGCGTGCTTTTAGGGATAACGAAAGCCTCGCTGGCGACCGATTCGTTCCTTTCGGCGGCATCGTTCCAGGAGACCACGAGGGTGCTTACCGAAGCTGCCATAAAGGGCAAGACCGACCCGCTTTTGGGCCTTAAGGAAAACGTTATAATCGGCAAGCTGATACCCGCGGGAACGGGTATGAAACGCTATAAGAATATAGACGTTATAAAAAACATACTGAACGACGAGGTTACGGTCGAAAAATCAATGCCCGAGATTTCAGGCAGGGAGTATGCAGCGTCTATACTCGGTGCAAACCTGTAACTGCCTGGGTAAGGGGGAACGATGGAGAAAAACGAGAATTGCGCCGCGGCGGAGAGCAGCTTATGCAAATGGATGGGCAGGGATTGCAATGTATGCCGGATAGCAGGGCTGAAAAGCGCCGGAGACGCAAAAAAAGCGGTGGAAGATTTTGAGGTCATGTTATCGCTGCTGCCCGAAGATTTTGACGGGCTGCAGGGGGAAGAATGCCAGCTGTGCAAAGGGGAAAAGGGCAAGAGGGCTAAATACGCCCTTATAGACTTGGGCCACCAGGAACCGGAAAGCGTTACGGGGATGTTTTTCGGCTTTGGGAAAAAGGTGCGCCGTAAAATAGGCTCATTGATGCCTCTCTCCATTTCGGTATGCAAAAAATGTATGGCGGCGTTCAGAAATGCGGAAATTATAAAGTGGGGCGTTGCCGCATTGGTCACAGCCCTGGCAGTTGTGTTAACCGTGATGCTGCTGAGCTCGGTATTAGGCGAGGGGTACAGCATAATTGCAATTATAGCGGGGGCGCTGATAGGATATGCCGTTGGCAGGATCGCCGCCGGGAGGTATATAAGGGCAAGGAGCGCAGATGTACGGTTCAACGTGTTTGAGATCCCGATATGCTCAAAGATGAAGGATCTGGGATGGTTCACCGTTCAGGACGATACTCCGGTGACCCGGTACATATTTTCACGCAAACCTATGACGAAAAAACTGAGCGGTATAAAGGGTGACGGCGGACCTGTTTGATGATTGACAAGACATTTTGCGGGTGTTAAAATGGCACTACTGTGCGTTTTTACGCCTATGGAGGGAGTTATTTGAGCCTAAGCGGTCTGTCGCCGGACAAAAGGGTGGCCGGTTTAAAACAGGTGCAAAGGTTTGCGCGGCTTAACCTGCTTGACAGGGTGTACATAGCGAAAGACGCGGATGAAGATGTTACGCAGAAGCTGCTCGGAGTTTGCGTAAAATATTCGATTGCCTATGACATGACGCATACGATGCATCAGATCGGCAATGCGTGCGGCATAGAAGTAGGCTCATCGTGCGCCGGAGTTTTAAAACAGCCGCTATAGCGGCCTTAAACCTATGGCATAAGGCCGGAGCATCCAAAAGTGAAACTTGTGAGCGTTAAGGATTTATCCCCCTATATTTGGGTTGCGAGGGGTTTTTATAGACTGTAACAGAACTTAGGGAAGGAGGTAGAAAAGAAAGAATGCCAACAATTAACCAGCTGATAAAGCAGGGCAGAAAGACCTCGGAGTCGAAGAGCAATTCTCCCATACTGAAGCAGAATCCTCAGAAAAGAGGAGTATGCTTAACGGTTCGGACTATGACTCCCAAGAAGCCCAATTCAGCACTTAGAAAGATAGCGAGAGTCCGCCTGGTCAACGGAATGGAAGGTACCGCCTACATTCCGGGAGTCGGCCATAACCTTCAGGAGCACTCGGTAGTGCTTATCAGGGGAGGCAGGGTAAAAGACCTTCCGGGCGTAAGATATCATATAGTAAGGGGCGCTCTCGACAGCGCGGGAGTAGCCGACAGAAAACAGGCGCGCAGCAAATACGGAGCTAAACGTCCGAAGAAGTAATCAAGGAGGAGTAAACCATGCCAAGACGCGGAGGCGCTCCAAAGCATGACGTACTGCCCGATCCCATATACCAGTCAACGGTCGTGACCAAACTCATAAACCAGGTCATGCTCAAGGGCAAGAAAGGGGTCGCGCAGACTATCTGCTATGACGCTTTTAATATCATAAAGGAAAAACTGGGACTCGAGCCGCTGGAGGTTTTCGAGAAGGCGATGGAAAACGTTATGCCTGTGCTCGAATGCAAAGCGAGGAGAGTCGGCGGAGCTACTTATCAGGTGCCTATGGAGGTAAGGCCGGAGAGACGGCAGACCCTGGGCATAAGGTGGCTTGTGAACAACACGAGGAGCAGAAGCGAGAAGACCATGAAACAAAGGCTCTCGGCCGAGATCATGGACGCTTACAACAATACCGGCGGATCTGTAAAGAAACGCGAAGACATGCACAAGATGGCGGAAGCCAACAGGGCGTTCGCGCATTACAGGTGGTAGTAACAGGAGGTAAATTTGCCTAGAAAATACCCGCTTGAAAAAACAAGAAATATAGGTATAATGGCTCATATAGATGCGGGCAAGACTACCACTACCGAGCGCGTGCTCTATTACACCGG
>CAZJOS010000200.1:0-4674 GCA_964547655.1 uncultured Christensenellaceae bacterium | reverse complement strand
AAAGAACGGCCCCTTCGGCTGAGGCTCAGGCGTTCGTCGACTACTGCTTAGGAGCCGACGGCCAGGCGGCCATTAAAGAGGAAGGGCTCATTATTCCTTAAGTGCAAAATGAATCGAAATACAAGAAAAGGCTGGCACTCCCCCCGCTTCGCGGGGGAGTTTTAAAAAAGAACGGCCCCTTCGGCTAAGGTCAGAGCCTTTTAAATTTAAACGGATCTCAGACGCATTACGGAACAGCACAAGGGTTGTTTCCTGCAACGGAATAGTAAGCATCCGTCCTGCGTTTCCAAATAACAACGGCATTTTTTCACGCTCGGCATTACCTGGCGCTTTTTTATTATCCTTTTATAATGCTTTGTTTTTTGGAAAAACTATATGCAAACAAAGGGAGAGTGCAATGGATATTTCGTTTATCATTATATTAGGGCTGCCGGTCCTTTACGTTACCGGCAGCTTAAAAAAAGTAGTAAAAAACGCGGGAGTAGGCGGCGCCGCGTTCGTTCTGTATTTCGCGATCACGGCCGCGCTGTCGTTCATACAGGCAATAAAGCTTATAGAGGGGATACGCCTGAGCCCAGCGGGAGCGTTTTTCTGCATAGCTCCGGCTATATATCTCGCGGTCAAAAGGCGGTATACTTATATCTACTATCTTGCCGTTGTTGTAACGACGCTGTTTGCCGTAGGCGTAACGTTCTTTACAAACACATACACCCTGCAGTATCTTCCGTATATCGTAGTCTTCGTTATAGCGGCCGGGGCTCTTATTTCCTTTAAATCGAACGCTCCGCTGTTTGCCCCGGTGATGATGGGCGTTTACGGCGTTGCCGAAGGATTCATGGAATTGTTCGGGGGCATGGACGATTCGGTTACGCTATTTGCGGGGATAGGGACGATATCGCTGTGCGCCGCTTTCTGCCTGTTTACGTCTTATCTGCTGACAAGGCGGAGAGGCGCGCATTCCGCCCAGCTCCAGACCTGATCCGTTTTCGTACAATCGGTTTATGGTAAAAGTTTAATATTTGTTTACTGGAACATAAAAACAAATTGCGGTATAATGACGCAAACTATTTCGAAAGGGGATGACCCTTGTTTGAAGTTGAGAGCGTCAATATTGAAAGCGGGGCATATAAGGCCGGGATAAGAAAAGGCGACCGCATAATATCGATAAACGGCGAAGAGCTTATCGACTATATAGATTACGTATATTTCAGCGCGCTTGATAATCTGGCTGTAAAAATATCGCGGCAGGGCAACAAAAAGACTTTGCATATACGCAAGGATGAAGACGAGCCTTTAGGATTGGAGTTTACCAAGCCTCTGCTCGGTAAAAAAAGAATCTGCGGCAATAAGTGCGTTTTTTGTTTTGTGGACCAGCTGCCGCGCGGCATGAGAAGCGGGCTTTACGAAAAGGACGAAGACTGGCGCTATTCCATATTGATGGGCAATTTCGTGACACTATCAACTATCGGCAGGAAAGAAGCGGACAGAATAATAAGACGCAAAGCTTCCCCGCTGTATATATCGGTGCATACCGTTGACGAAGATCAGAGAAAAACGATGCTCGGCAACCCGAACGCGGCACCTATAAGACCTGTTTTGAAAAAGTTCGCTTCGCACGGCATAAGTTTTCACTCCCAGATAGTGCTCTGTCCGGGGTTTAACAATAGAGATAAGCTTGAAGATACATATAGATTTTTGCGGAAACTGCACCCGGCGGCGGCCTCGCTCGCAATAGTGCCCGTAGGCCTCACGGGGCACAGGGAAGGGCTTTTCAGCCTGAAGCCGGTAACAAAAGAAGCCGCGGAAGAGACAATCAAAAGGGTTGAAAAATGGCAGAAAGAATGTTTAAATAGTCTAGGCACCCGGTTCGTATTTGCGGCGGACGAGCTTTATATAAAAGCGGGAAGGGAATTGCCGCCCGCAAAAGAATACGAAGCCTTTCCGCAGCTCGGAAACGGCGTCGGAATGATGAGCAAATTCCTCTCAGAGGCATTAGAGTCTTTTCCGGAAATCTTAAGAAGCGCCCGTATAAGCCTGGCGGCCGGGGAAGACGCCTATTCTTTTTTAAGCGGGCTGGCGGAAACGGCAAACGGCCGGGGCGCTGACGTTAAGGTGTACAGCGTAAAGAATATAACCTTCGGCGGCGGCGTCACGGTATCGGGGCTGCTGGCGGGCAAGGACTATTTGCAGGCGTTATCCGGCAAAGACTTGGGGGAAGCGCTGCTGATATCCGCGGATTCGCTGCGCGAGGGCGTATTCCTCGACGATATGAAGCTCTGTGAGCTTGAGCGCAGGCTCGGGGTAAAAATATTTCCCGTGGCAGACGGATACGAATTTGCGGAGCTGCTTAAGAGGTAAATAATGGCAAAACCGTTTGTGGCCATAGTCGGCAGGCCTAACGTCGGCAAGTCCACGTTTTTTAACAGGATAGCGGGTAAGAGGATATCTATAGTAGAGGATACCCCGGGCGTAACGCGCGACCGCATATACGCGGATGCGGAATGGCTCGGACGCGGGTTCACGCTCATCGACACCGGAGGGATCGACCCGGACAGCAAAGACGAGATACTGGTGCAGATGCGGAATCAGGCGCGGCTCGCTGTTGACATAGCCGACGTGATACTGTTTTTTGTGGACGCGAAGCAGGGGCTGGTACCCGCCGACTACGAGGTGGCCGACATGCTCCGGCGCTCGAACAAGCCTATAATAACGGTCGTCAACAAGGCGGACACGAGGGCGGACGAGCAGAATGCGTACGACTTTTACGCTCTTGGGATGGATAACCTGTTCACCATATCTTCGGCGCAGGGGCTGGGCCTTGGCGATCTTCTCGACGAGGTGATAAAAGACTTCCCCGAAGGGGAGGAAGAGCAGGGAGAGGCCATAAAGATAGCGGTAGCAGGCAAGCCGAATGTAGGGAAATCGTCGCTTGTTAACGCGCTGATAGGCGAGCGAAGGACGATAGTCTCAGATGTCGCGGGCACCACGCGGGACGCTATAGACGTACCTTTCGAGCGCGGCGGCGCGAGTTATATACTTATCGATACGGCGGGCATACGAAAGAAGGCGCGCATCGAAGACGAATCGATAGAGCGCTACAGCGTTATACGCTCGTTCGCGGCGGTAAGGCGGGCTGACGTTGCCGTTGTGATGATAGACGCCATTGAAGGCATAACGGAGCAGGACGTTAAAATCGCGGGTTTTGTGCACGACGAAGGCAAGCCCTGCGTGATAGCGGTAAACAAGTGGGACGCGGCCGAGAAGGACGCATATACGACGAACAGGTTCGACAAGGATATAGCCTCCAGCCTCGCGTTCATGAGCTACGCGAAGACGGTATACATCTCGGCGAAGACGGGGCAAAGGCTAGGCAAACTGCTTGAGGAACTTAATGCCGCGAGGGAAAACAGCTTGAGGCGCATTACTACCGGGCTGCTGAACGAATGCATATCGGAGGCGGTCGAGGCGGTCTCTCCTCCTACCGACAAGGGCAGGAGCCTTAAGGTTTATTACGCCGCGCAGGTGAGCGCGGCGCCACCGTATTTCGTCGTATTCATTAACGACGGGCGGCTTATGCATTTTTCGTATCTGAGGTATCTGGAAAATTACTTGAGGAAATCTTTTGACTTCGCGGGAACGCCAATAAAAATAGTTGCCCGCAACAGAAACAATAAAGATCAAAGGGAGTCTTGATTATGAATTGGATGTGTTTGCTTAGCGCGGCAGCCGGCTATTTGATCGGATGTATTTCTTTCGGTTACATAACCGGAAAGATTCTTAAGGGCAGAGACATACGCAACGAGGGCAGCGGCAACGCGGGCACGACTAACGTTATACGCAGCTACGGATGGGTGCCGGGGCTGATCACGTTCGCGGGAGACGTATTAAAAGGCGTGGCTGCCTCTCTTATTGGCTTCTGGATCTCAGGCGGGACGGCGGCCGGAATGTGCATAGGCGGTCTTATGGCGGTTATCGGCCATATATGGCCGGCATACTTAAAGTTCAAGGGCGGCAAAGGCGTAGCCACGAGCTTCGGTGTATTCCTCGTGATAATGCCCTGGCAGGCGCTTATCGTATTCACAGTCTGTATAATACTCATAGCTTTAACAAAAACGATGTCGATAGGCTCGCTTGTAGGCACGATGGTAATGGCTGCAGTGTCATGGGTATTCTATCTGACGCAGTGGTGGCTGCCGATAACATCGATCTGGGTGCCCCTAACGTGCACCGCGCTTTTCGTGCTCGTGTTCTATTCACACAGGGCAAATATAAAGAGGCTCGCCGAAGGCAAGGAAAACCAACTTTAGACTATTTCGCTGCAAGGCGTATGGAGGGATAATGCTTCAGATAATAATAATAGTACTGGCGGTCGCCGCGGACCAGCTTACGAAATACTTTCTCGTTCCTATGATACCGGCAAATGATTCAATAACCGTTATTCCCGGCGTATTCAAATTAACTTATACTAATAACGAAGGCGCTTCGTTCGGTATGCTTCAGGGTTTCCAGCTCTTCTTTATAATCGTAACGATAATAGTGCTTATAGCAGGCGGAATTTATATGATAAAGACGAGGCATAAGCAGCCTTTATATTTGAAGATCTGCCTTTCTCTGTTGGTTGGCGGGGCAATAGGCAACTTTATCGACAGGGTTGCCACCGCTATAACCGAAGGA
>CAZJOS010000199.1:0-4692 GCA_964547655.1 uncultured Christensenellaceae bacterium | reverse complement strand
GCCATCGTGTCGCTTACGGCTCCGTGCGCCTTCTGGAATTTCTCTATGAGCCCGTCTATCGTCTGCGCCTGCTTTTCCTCGCCCGATATGTCGAACAGCACGTTGCCCGAGTGAAGCATCGTCATGCGCGAACCGTAGCCTATGGCGTAAGCGAGGTTATGCGTCACCATCAGCGTAGTGATGCCCCGCTCGGTGATTATCTTTTTCGTGAGCTCCATTATATGCGCCGAAGTCCGCGGGTCTAAAGCCGCGGTGTGCTCGTCGAGCAGCAGCAGATCGGGCTGCGATATGCTCGCCATCAGCAGCGCCAGCGCCTGCCTCTGGCCGCCCGAGAGCTGGCCCGCAAGCATGTCAAGCTTGTCTTCGAGGCCCATTTCGAGCACGCTTAAAACGTCCCTGAACTTCCGTTTGTCCCTTTGCCTGAGGCAAAACTTAAGCCCGTAAGATTTGCCCTTGTTCGCGGCCATGGCGAGGTTTTCCGCCACCGTAAGTATAGGGCACGTACCCTGCTTAGGGTCCTGGAACACGCGCGCTATATACTTCGCGCGCCTGTGCTCGCTCAGCTTTGTCACATCTTTGCCGAGTATGCTTATCCTGCCGCTGTCGTTGGTAACCGTTCCCGCGACTATATTTAAGAGCGTCGTCTTGCCGCTGCCGTTGCTGCCCACTATGCTCACGAACTCGCCCTTATCGACGTGATAATCAAGCCCCGTGAAAAGTTCATTCCTCGTAGGCAGGTTAGGGTCGTATGTCTTAAAGATACCGCTCAGTTCCAGCATATCATCTTCCCTCCCGTCTTTTGAACAGCGAGGAAAACCCTTTTTTAAGCCCCTTGTTCTGCATCGCTATTACGATAACGAAGAATACCGCTGTCATAAGCCTCATGTTTATAGCCGGAAGCCCCAGCCGCATAGCTACTCCTATGCTGAGTTTATATATAATAGAGCCGAATATCACGGACGTGCTTCCCTGAATGAATTTTGCCCTGCCGAATATCGCGCGCCCTATTATAACGGACGCGAGACCGATAACAACTGTGCCGGGCCCCATGTTTATGTCCGCAAACCTCTGACTCTGCGCCATAAGCGAGCCCGAAAGAGCGGTAAGGCCGTTCGCTATCATGAGCCCTGTTATCTTAAGCCTCCCGGTGTTTATCGACAGCGTCTTAACGAGCTGCTCGTTGACTCCCACGGCCAGCAGCGATTTTCCGGCATACGTCTTCATATACAGATCGAGTAAAACCTTTATAACGACTACGAAAAGTAATCCGATAAGCGTCGTGATGCAAAGGCTTGCCGTATTCATATAATCTTTCGGATTCGAAATGTTAAAAAAGTTAAGCAATTTCATGATATCCTGTGAACCGGGGAAAATGGTGTCCACTTTTAAAAGCGTTATATTTGACTTTCCCATTACCATGAGGTTTACTGAATACAACGCCGTCATAGTGAGGATGCCGCTTAAAAGATTAGTTATCTTTAAGTAAACGTGCAAAGCGCCGGTAATTAGCCCTCCTAAGGCGCCCGCAACAATGGCAATGGGTATTGTGAGTAATGGCGGAACGCCCGCCATAATGCATACCGCGGTCACCGCCGCCCCAAGAGGAAAAGTCCCGTCCACTGAAAGGTCGGGAAAGTCGAGTATCTTGTAGGTGATATACACCCCGAGTACCATCGGGGCGTATATCAATCCCTGTCCAAATATTCCAAGTAAGAAGTCAAATACTTCCTGTACTGAGCCAAACAATTAGGATTCTTCTTTCTTCGTTATTATTATTTCTATTCGGTCGTGACCATAGTCGCCGATTTTAGCACATCAGGAATGGTAATTCCGAGAGCCGTTACCCGATCGGAGTTGATGGTGACCGAAGTCTCGTCAGACGTAGATATCGGAACATCCTCGGCAGCTTTGCCGTTCAGTATTTCAGCGATCAATTCGCCCGTCTTGCGTCCGAGAGAATAGTAATCTATTCCGGCTGAGGCAAGCGCTCCTGCCTTTACCTGCGAATCTTCCGAGCCGTACAGCGGAATGCCCGCCGCATCGCACTTCTCTATCTCGAGAGCCAATGCAGTAACGACAGTGTTATCGGTAAGGTTCATCACAACGTCTACCTGCGGCAGCAGCGTGTCGAGCGCGGTACTCATCTCGTTTGAGTTAGTTATACCTACGTCTATGATGTTCATGCCGTAATTGGGCGCAAGCTCCTTCGCCTTCGCGAGCTGCACGTCGCTGTTTACTTCGCTCGTTGTATGCAGTATGCCGACGTTAACGGCATCGGGGGTTAGCTGCTTTATAAGCTTGAACACTCCGTCTATAGGAAGCGCGTCGCTCGTTCCCGTCACACCCGCCATATTTGTGCCGTCGGCATTCGCGAATCCGCCCACAACAGGATCGGTAACAGCCGAAAAGACAACTGGTATGTTGCCCATGGCCGCGGCGCACGCCGACTGCGCGCTGGGCGTCGAAATCGCCATTATCACGTCTACTTTCCCGGAAACGAACTGCTGCGCAATAGTGCCCGCTACAGCGGAATCGCCCTCAGAGTTCTGATAATCGATTGTCAGGTTATCGCCTTCGACGAATCCCAGTTCAGCAAGAGCGTCTATTGCCCCCTGCCTGCATGCGTCAAGAGCGGGATGCGTAGCTATCTGCGAAATTCCCAGCTTGTAAGTCTTAGGCGGTTCCGTAGGAGCCGGTGTCGTTGCTGCCGGGGTCTGGCTATCGCTTACCGTAGTGGTTGGCGCGTTTTTATCGGAACACCCCGCAAACCCGAAAACAGCCAGCGCCATAATCAAAGCCAGTCCCAATACTACTACCTTTTTACCATACTTCTTCATAATGTTCTCCTTATAATATAATTGGTTTATACCATCATACCGTCAAACAAAAACCGTTGAGAATTAAAAAAACGGCCCTGGGAAGACTCCCGGCCGTCATTGCCCGCATCATCTTCTCATCTCATCTCTTCTGCAATATATTCTCTTCTCGTCACGTTTCTGATTGGTATGTATTATAACGGATGTGGTTTTATAAGTCAATAAAAACATAAATGCGTTTGTATAATCATTTTCTATGTATTGTTATACCATTGATCTGTTATTGCTGCAATAATTTAAACTCGGCATGCAGCGCTCTTACGGCCGGCTGCGCGTCTTTTGCCTTTATAAGGCACGAAATGGTCATGTGCGAGTCCGCCGTCTGCAAAACGGCGACCCCGGCGTCTGTGAGCGAGCGTATTATCCTTGCCATAACGCCCGGCACTCCGCGCATGCGCGCGCCTATGGCCGATACCTTCCCAAGGCCGCAGGAGACCTCGTGCTTAAGCTCCAGTTCCTCCAGTATAGCTTTTGCCTTCTCCGCCTTGTCTTCGTCTATGGTCACAACCACATTATCGGGAAAAACGTTTATGAGGTCTATGCTTATGCCCGATACGGCCAGCGCTCCAAGCAGCGCCTTTTCCGACGCGGCGCTCATGCCGGACACTTTTATCTGTGCCCTTCCTCCCGCGTATACTATACCTGAAACAACATCCTGCGAAGCCTTGCCTGAATCGGGAAGCACGGAAAATATACGCGTTCCCGAAGCGTCGCTCATAGTGTTGCGCACTATAAGCGGCACGTTGCCGCGCATCGCCGCTTCCACGGCCTTTGCGTGTATAACCTTCGCGCCGTGGTCGGCCATCTGGAATACCTCGTTATAGCTCGCGTCGGGTATTACCTTAGCCTCGGGCACCAGCCGCGGGTCGGCGGTCATCACTCCGTCTACGTCGGTATATATCTCTATAGCCTCGGCGCGAAGCGCCGAGCCCAGTAAGGCTGCTGTAGTATCGGAACCCCCGCGCCCTAAGGTGGTTATATCGCCGCCTCGCGTGATGCCCTGAAAGCCGGTGACTACGGGTATTATGCCGTCTTTAAGCAGCGCGTTAAGCCTAGCCGTGTCCACTTCGAAATCCGAGGCGTCCCCGAAACTGTCGTTGGTGTATATCCCCGCCTGCCAGCCTGTCAGCGCGCGTGACCTGCAGCCCGACCTCTCCAGCAAAGCCGACATGATAACGGCGGAAATAGTCTCGCCGCACGACATAAGAAGGTCCTTCTCTCTTGGGCTTACCTCTCCTCCGGCGGCATTGCGGGCAAAATCCAGCAGCGTGTCGGTAGCGTATGGGTCGCCAGTCCTGCCTATTGCCGATACTATGACGACCGGAGAAAAGCCGCTGTTTTTTGCCGCGATTATCTTTTCGATTGCCGCGCCGCGCGCCTGCCCCGATCTTACCGATGTGCCGCCGAATTTCTGTACAAGGATCTTCATATTTCAATTGCCCCCGTCTGTATGATATATCAAATTATGCCGCATTTTTAATAATAGTTACATATCGGAATATACTTGCTTTCCCGGCAGAATGGCATTAACCGCCGTTAGCATTTATAAGTTCTTTCAGCGTGACATATACAGCGTTACGACCCCGGCAACATCATCTTCTATCACGTATTCGCCCGCCCGCTCAAGCTGCGGTATCGATTTTATCTCACCGCATAAATGCTTGGCGGCCGACAGGCTGTTGCCGGCAGCTGAAAAGAACAAAATCGTCATATAGGAAGACCCCTTTTGTTACCATATTAGAAGGCAGTATATATCAAATTAACGAGTAAATCAAATCTGACAGCTGAGTATAATGTTATTGCCTTTATCCTTCAT
>CAZJOS010000198.1:0-4781 GCA_964547655.1 uncultured Christensenellaceae bacterium | reverse complement strand
TGCTGCTGAACGTAAGGCGGGTAAACCTGATTTGGAGCGGTTAGCCGGTTTTGTCGGATCGACCGTAACGATATATACAACGAGCGGCGGAGAGTCGGGCGTCGGGATAACCGGCGTGCTGGAAAGTGTTGGCCCCTGCGTTGTAAAGCTTATCAACTGCATAGGCCCGGACCCATGCTGCGCCTTAGGGAGTGCATGCACCGACGGAAGGATAAGCGGCGGCTTTGTTTATGGTGATATGGCCTACGACTGTATAGGCGGAAAGCGCGGTTTCTATAACGGATGCGGCTGTTTTTATAATTGCGGCTGCCGCGGGTACGGCGACGGCCTAAGCGCTGTGGGTTCGGTAACGGTGATTCCTGTTGACAGGATCGCGGCGTATGTGCACAATACAGTTTAATGTCTTGAATTGCCGCCCCAAAAATGCTTCCTGCTTTAATTATCCTATATGATGATGAAGTAACATGAAAGTATCATTTGCATATCATGTAATAGAAGAACACCAGAAAAGGAGGAAATCAAGATGCCTACAGCTGGAGGTATAATGGGCGGAACGCTTTTAGAGCAATTAGCCAGGTTTATCGGAACGACCATTACTATATATCCAACAACCGGCGGACAGGCGGGTGTTGGCATAACCGGCATCCTAGTGTGCGTCGACCCCTGCTTCATAAAGCTGATAACCTGCATCGGCCCGGCTCCGTGCTGCCCTCTGGGAAGCGCATGCACCTGTGGAAGGATAGGCGGAGGCTTTGGAAGCGGTTTTGGTTACGGCAACGTTACGGGCGGCCCGTTCATAAACAATGTGGGTTCCGTAACAGTGATCCCGCTCGATAGAATTGCGGCATATGTGCACAACGCCGTTTAAGGATCGGAAACTGAGGCTGCTCTCAGCGGCCTCTTTTTTGTTCAAGAAGAAAACGCTATAATAAATAAACTCAAGTGCTTAAGTTGCTTGACTTTCGCTTAAAACCGCCATCGCAGCAAGCTTATATTCATAAATACCTGCAAGATGCCAGGTTTTGCGGTTTATCGTTTATTGATAGAGTAACGTGAAAGTATCATCAGCATATCATGTAATATAGATAATTACAGGAAAGGAGGAAAACAAAATGCCTACAGCTGGAGGTATTATGGGTGGAAGTATTATAGAGCAATTAGCCAGGTTCATCGGAACAACCGTTACCATATATACAACGAGCGGCGGACAGTCAGGCTTCGGGTTCACCGGAGTTCTCGTGTGCGTCGATCCGTGCTTTATCAAGTTGATAGCCTGTATAGGCCCTGCTCCGTGCTGCCCATTGGGGAGCGCATGCACCTGTGGAAGGATAGGCGGAGGCGCGGCCGGCGGCGGGTTTGGTTATGGCAACGTTACTGGCGGCCCCTTTATAAACAATGTTGGTTCCGTAGTAGTGATCCCCATAGCCGCTATCGCCGGATACGTGCACAATGCGGTCTAAAACTTAATTATCGCTTTAAAAAGTCTTTGACTTTTTACGGATCCGTATAAAGAGGCTGCCCAATGCAGCCTCTTTTTCCCTGCGTATACCTTGCTCAGCAAAGATTGTACTAAGCAGTATAGATGCTGTACCTTTCAAATTTGATCCAATAAACTGTTAACCATTCAATTTTGTTTGAATAATATATACTATCACTTCAAGAATTAAGTCCATTAATAAAATTCAATACATATGAAAGAGGAGGTGATATATATGTTCTGTGGCGGTAGCTACGGCGGATACGGCTGCTATGGCGGATACGGCTGCTATGGCGGCTGGGGCGGAGGATGCGGCTTTGGCTGTTTCTGCGGCTGGGGCGGAGGATGCGGCTATGGCGGCTACGGCGGCTACGGCGGCTACGGCGGCTTGTGGTAAGCTTATCGGGGGGGCATGCATTACGGCATGCCCCCTTTTTATACATCTTCGTTATTGATGAAGGCATATACTTTTACCTCAGGCAAGGCTCAGAGAACTTTATATGCTTTAACAGAGAACATTTGCGCGGCTTTACAGACGGCAGTAATAATCTGAGTATTAAACGGGCCTCAGACAGGGGCTGAAGATATGCGGGCCGACACCGTTATTTTTACATAAAGCTCATTTATTACTAAACCAGGCGTCTTGTACCGCATTGCATGATTATTATCGGATTGATCGGGCCCAATCTCTAAACGAAAAGGTCCGCCGCTTTGCGAGGGGTAACACGAAAGTATGATCAGCATATCATGAAATAGAAAGATTATCATTAAAGGAGGAAAACAAAATGCCTGCAGCTGGAGGTATTATGGGTGGAAGCCTGGTAGAACAATTAGCCAGATTTATTGGAACGACCGTAACTATATATACAACAAGCGGGGGACAGTCGGGCTTCGGATTTACCGGCGTTCTTGTATGCGTTGATCCCTGCTTTATCAAGCTGATAGCCTGCATAGGCCCTGCGCCGTGCTGCCCGCTCGGAAGCGCATGCGCCGGCGGAAGGATAAGCGGAGGCTTTGGCGGAGGCGGTTTTGGTTACGGCAACGTTACGGGCGGCCCCTTTATAAACAATGTCGGTTCCGTAGTAGTTATCCCTATAGCTGCTATCGCCGGATATGTGCATAATGCGGTATAAGGCCATCACAAACGGAGGCTGCAGCGATGCAGCCTCTGTTTTTCCGAAATTTTTATCAGCGATCAAAAACACAATGGAAAGCATTGCCCGATCATTGTACTCTTTTTATTTACCGCCGATACCTATCGCCTTTCGTTATATTGCTGTCTGACCGTTCCGTAATATCAATGATTTATACTGTAACTTTTATAACATGATCTATTAAAGACTATTGTCCATTCTCCCTTTTATAAAACAAAACGATCCCGCCAATAACCGGCTTTTATCAGTTTATTGAATAATGAGAGCATCTTTTAAGTGAATTAATAGAACACATATGTACGGCTTTGAATACTTTATTATTATCAGAATATATGTAAGGATGTGAAACAGATGCAGGTTTCCAAAGAGACCAAATTTAAAGAGTGCGCTCCTGAACAAACGGTGGAAAACTTAAAAAATATATTAAAAGACCTGGGTATCAAGCTTGAAGAAAAGTGGGCGGAAACGGGTGTAAAGGATTTCTTCACTTTAAGGCTCACTTTTAACGGGTCGGAGGCGTTTGCTTCCAACGGAAAAGGCACGACAAGAGAATATGCCCTTGCGAGCGCTTACGCTGAGTTCATGGAAAGGCTGGAAAACGATTACATGACCTTTGGGAGCTATGAAGACAGTGTGTGGAAGCAAAACGGATTCGTTTTGACTCCGGATGAAAAAACGATTAGCCCGGAAGAAGCGGCAAACTCGGGCAACTCTTTTATAGAATTCTTTGTAAAAGAAAATTTAAGCCTGCCCGGCAGCAGGCATTTAAATAAAGCTGACGTGCTCAGGCAATGGTATCATTATTTGAATATTGACGGTAAATTTCTGTCGGTGAAATATTACAGCGTCAGAAATAACAGGTATGAGTACGTGCCGCAGGGGCTTTGCCTCCGGTTTTATTATACCAACGGCATGTGCGCGGGGAATACTCCGGAAGAAGCGCTGACCCAGGGGCTTTCCGAGGTTTTTGAAAGGCACGTAAATATAAAAACGGTGCGGGAAAAGATAACACTGCCCGATATCCCTAAGTCGTATCTTATGAGGTATGAAAAATATTATAACCTTATAAAAGAGATCGAAGCAGGCGGACGCTATAAGGTAATAGTTAAAGACGGTTCCTTTGGAGGGAAATATCCCGTAGTCGGCCTTATCGTCATTGACAATATAAGGCATAGCTATGGAGTGAAGTTCGGCGCTCATCCGGAATTTGAAATCGCGCTGGAAAGGGCGTTTGCCGAAGCGCTGCAGGGAAAGACCCTCGAGATCTTCACCGGTTTCAGCAGCCTTATTTTCGACCGGTCAAGCGATTTTTCGTGTATCAACCCGGATGAGAATATCATCAATATTGCCAAAGTTGGCATCGGCCAGTATCCTGTTGAGCTTTTCGGGGAAACGCCGGACTATAAATTTACGCCTTTTGAAGATACCGCGGGGAAGAGCAACCACGACCTGCTTAAGGAAATGTCCGGTCAGCTCATCTCTCAAGGGTACGATATCCTTATAAGAGACTGCTCTTACCTTGGGTTTCCCGCATACCACGTCGTCGTTCCGGGGTTTAGTGAGATGTACCGGGTAGATCCGGCGATGATAAGGGACGCTCAAAACTGCATGTATATAAGAGGCGTCATAAAAAACCTCCGTCATGCATCAGGTGAAGAGCTGAGTATGCTGGTCAACCATTTAATGAAAAAACAATATTCAATTAGCGAAAACACGTTTTTTATGATGATGGGGGTCGAATTAAAAGACCGGTTTATAGGCATACCGAACGAACAATATATGCTTATAGGCGTATGCCAGTATAAGCTTGGAAATTTCCGCGATGCCTTCTCTGCCTGGAAAAGGATGGCCGATATGTATTCGGGAAGCGACAAAGAAGCATATTTTCGTTGTTTGGCGCATTACGCCTCTGCCAGAGCCGAGAATATCCCAGCCGAGAAAACAGGCGCGCTGCTTCGCCTCTTCTACCCGCCGGATATCGCCGGCGAAATATGCGAAAAACTGAGCGACCAGAGTAAAGTGATAGATGCTTTTTATCCTGAAGTAAGGTGCTTTGGCTGCAGCGAATGCCCGGTTAAAAACGGTTGCAATTACTCGATGTTTCGCAAGATAAAATTGGCCCTTAAATCCAGGATGGCAAAGGCGGCCCT
>CAZJOS010000197.1:0-4794 GCA_964547655.1 uncultured Christensenellaceae bacterium | reverse complement strand
GAGGGCTCAGCATGATTATAAAACTTGAAATGACAAAGGATACGCCCCTGTATGAGCAGCTGAAGCAGAGCGTTGTCGAGGCCATAGCCAGGGGAGACCTGCAGCCGGGGGAGCAGCTGCCTTCGGTCCGCCAGCTTGCGGCCGACCTTTCCGTTAACATGCATACGGTGGCAAAAGCTTACAACCAGCTTAAGGACGAGGGCTTTGTGACTGTGCACAGGAAAAAAGGCGCCATAGTCAACGTGCCGGAATCGTACAAGGCGGGAGAGGCGTATATAGCGGCTTTGACGGAACAACTGAGGATAAACGCTCTCGCAGCGAAATGCCGGGGGATCGATAAAAATGGATGGCTTGAGTTATGCAGAAAGGCCTTTGATAAAACGGGAGGTAGTGTATGACGTACGGGATACTTGTTGTTTTTTACGCGGTTTGCTTTTTACCAATAGTGGTTATATTCGCTGTTCTGCCCTATATTGGCAGGAAGACGCTGAGTTTCGGCGTAAGCATACCGTCCGCCGAATTCATGGATGATGAACTCAGGCACCTGAGAAAGATATATGCCGCAGCGGTTTCGGCAGCGGGAGGGGCGTTTACAGCCGCTTATATCGTGCTGCTGTCCTTTGTGTCCGCGGAGGCCGCCGTCTATTTCATGACAGCCATACTTCTGGTCTATCTTGTAGTAGTCTCAGCGATGTACGTGAGCATGTGGCGGCGCGTAAAAGAGATAAAGGCAAGAAAAGGCTGGGAAGCGCATGAGATGGTCGCGGCCGATACCGGGTTCGCTAAAAAAAGGCGGGCAGTATCGCCCGCGTGGTTCATAGTTTACGCACTCATAATCCTGGCCACAGCAGCGGCGGGCCTGCTGCTATACGGCGATATGCCGGAGCAGATAGTGCAGAAATACGACGTTCAGGGCAACGCGGTAAAAATGGCCGATAAGAGCATAGGGCTTATCTTCTTTGCGCCCGTAACGCAAGCGATAATGTCGCTGGTTTTTGCTTTCGCTTACTGGATGATGCTAAGAACCCCGCCGGTGCTCGACCCCGACAACCCCGAGGCTACGTCGAGGCAAAACACGGTGTTCCGTTACCGCTGGTCGGCCTATATCGTGTTCGGCGGCATAGTGATGCTGCTTGTATTTCTGGTTGCCCAGCTTGGGATAACAGGAGTAATAGGTGTTGAGACTCAGCTGTGGGCGCCGATAATAGGAGCGGGGTCGCTCGTGATCGGCGCTTTGGCATTAGGTATCGCGACAGGGCAGAGCGGAAGCAGGGTTAAAGCGGGCAGGAGCGTCAGCGGCGGCGAGATACGCCGCGACGACGACAGGTACTGGAAATGGGGAGTCATATATGTGAACAAAGACGATCCGGCGCTGTTCGTCGAGAAGCGTTTCGGCATAGGGTTTACGGTAAATTTCGGAAGGCCCGCGGCTATGCTGGTAACAGCGGGATTGCTTTTGCTCATAGTGGCGTCAATAGTAACATCAGCGCTGCTCGTAGAATGAGAGGAGTAACAACATGACATTGCGTATAGTATTTATGTTTATCAGCGCGTTTATATGCCTTGCGGTCCCTTTGCTGATTGCAGCTGTTATGATAATAAAGCGCAGAGGCAAATGGTATATGCTCCTTCTCGGTATCGTATCGTTTACAGTCTCGCAGCTGCTTTTGCGCATACCGATCTTGGGCGAGCTTCAAAACACCGCGTGGTTTACGCTGTTTGCATTGACTCAAAAGATTCTGTATCTTCTGATACTTGCGCTGAGCGCGGGCGTATTTGAGGAAGCGGGAAGGTACGCGGCTTTAAGGTTTTTGAATAAAGACCTGCTGACATGGGAGAACGGCGTGCTGTTCGGACTCGGGCACGGGGGAGTCGAAGCATTCTGGCTTGCGGGGCTGCCGTATATAGACGCTATTGCGGCCTCGCTCTCGGGCGAAAGTACCGCAGCTATTCTTAGCACACCGCCTGCCTATTTTCTGGCAGGCGGGCTGGAAAGAGCGCTTGCCGTCGCGCTGCACATCGGTCTTACGATGTTAGTTTTTTACGCGGTAAAGCGCAGGAACATATGTTTTTTCATATTGGCAATAGTGTTTCATGCCGTTGTCGACGCTCTTGCGGTCTTTCTCCCGTACGTTTGGGGAATACAGGATATATGGGTCATTGAAGGCGTTGTAGCCGTATTTGCGGCGCTTGCGCTTATTATTACTTTTAAATTGCGGAACGCGCTAGGCGCGGCCGCGGGAAAGGATGTTACATGAAAAAGAGTTTTTTATTTGTACTTGCTGCGCTGATGGTTTTATTGCTTGTTTTTTCAGGATGTGAAGCTAACGAACCTGAAAGCACAGAGGCATCTGATGTGCCTGAAACAAGCGGCACGCCCGGAGTCGGCCCCGTTGCCGAAGAGGATGTTCCGTATGCCGGGCCGATGGTCGATAACATTCTTGCCGCGCTGGAAAGCAGGGATTATGTGGCTTTCAGCAAAGACATAGGCGATACTATGAAGGCGGCTATGACGGAAGATGCGTTTAACTCGCTTGCCGGCCTGCTCGCCGATAAAGTCGGGAGCTTTCAGCAGGTGAGCTTCGGCGAAGGAGCAAACGTTGAGCAAAATGGAGTAATGATGACGGTGATAGTCTATATTGCCAAATACTCCGAAGAGCCGGGAGATGTGCTCGTTACGATCACGTTCGCAGGAGAAGAGGCAAAGACGATCGAAGGCCTGTACTTCAATTCGCCGAAACTGAGAGAACAATAAGATATAAGGGGTCATAACTGTCAGGAAGATTTGAATAAATATTTTTGCGCCTTAAGCTTGGCGCTAATGGTGCAGGCGGCTTTAATGTGTTATAATATACCTCATAATTACTGATAATAGCATCGTAAAATTAGTCAGATAGAAGGAGATATATATGAAGAGGTTTTTTATAGCCGTTATCGTAACTGTCATTGTTTTGTCCCTGTCTGCCTGCACGATCAAAATATCGCCTGAGACCTCGGCAGAAGAATCATCTGAGCTTACAGCCGAAACATCGATTATGCCTACGCCCACTGTTGCATTGCCGTCCGCTTCAACGCCTGCCTCAACGCCGGCTCCGTTCGGTGAGGAACCCGACCACGCGGGCAGCGGCGATATTTTATTCGACATATACGAGCATACGGCGCTAGTGGACTTAAACTGCGACGGTACGCCCGAGGAGATAACGTTCACCGCGGGGAGCGGTACGTCAACGCTGCAGATAGGCGCGAATACATATACGATAGACCGTGAAAACCAGGCCCAATTGTTCGCGGTCACCGACGTTGATATTACGGATAATATTCTGGAACTGGCCTTTACAGACGAGTATAATGACGAACTTGCCGATACCGAGTTTCCTTTCACATACCTTTACTGGTGGGATGGGGCCGACCTTATAAAGATGGGAGGCCTTATGAACATGAAATTTGCGGGAGCGTGGAGGAGCGGCTTTGATCCGGCTGACAACTTCGACGCGCACGGCATCGTTATGTGCCTTACCAGAACGCAGAATTTTTCGGATGTATGGTATACCGGGCATTATAAACCGGACGGAGCAAACAGGAAGCTTAAAGAGGACCTGTACGCGGCGCCGGTCTTATTCCATCAGGAACCGCTTACGCTGAAGTCCTATATTATTTTGCTCAAAAACATTGATCAGACATATTTTGATTTTGATGGTTCTGACGGTACCGATACTACCGTAGTCTGGGATTACGCAAGCGGGAGCGGAGGATATGGGTGGGGTGATAGGAATAAATCGGATGATATTGTAGCGTTCGTACCGCAGGCGGGGGAACAGCTTACTATTATAAAAGTATATGGTAAAATGTGGTTTAAGCTTAAAGCCGCTGACGGCAAGCAGGGATGGCTGAAATGCGTGGACGGCAATATATGGGGTTACTGGCAGGTCATGCACTACACCGCAGAGGATATATTCGACGGCATCGTAATAGCAGGGTAAGTCACTGATAAACAACAGGCAGCTCACAGCGGGCTGCCTGTTTTTATAAGAGCAAAAACGTATAAATGTCGGCATGTTGAACCGTAATATGCCCAAGGGTTCCTGCAAGAATCTTTTATTGGGTTATGATCGTTTACCCGGTGAAGTTTTAAGAACCAAACATAAACAGTATTAAAGCAGCCCATAATAAAAACGAGGTGATGATATGAGGCCGAAGGATAAAAGGCTAAGGAACATAATACCAGGCGCTCCTCTCGATCTGCCAAACGTTAAGGAGCGCGCCGGCGTGGATAAGGACGGCTCTAAGCCCGACAGCCACAAAGTAAAGATAGGCCCCGGCTCAAAGAGGTAGGAGGAGTTATAATGGGCAAGAGTAACAGAATGAAAAGCACGAACAACGGGAAAAAAGAAGACGGAACGTTCCGTTCCAAAAAGGTAAAGCACGACCCTCAGGCTGAAAGTGCGAGGGCGGTTTTCGGGAAAGAAGACAGGAAGTAAAAAGCAAAGGATTTGAAAGAGAAGAGCCGTTTTGTGTAACACTTTTCAAATCACGCACGCGCGCTTCTATCATTGAAGCGTTAATGGTGCCGGTGGTCGGACTCGAACCGACACGGTATTGCTACCAATGGATTTTGAGTTTTACAAGTATATTCAGAAGCCGCAGGAACCGGAGGGATGCAGTTGGATCATACGACTCTTAAAACAGGGGCATAGGTAAGGATATAAAAAAGCCGCCGAATCGTTTCGGCAGCTTATGTCAATGGTGCCGGTGGTCGGACTCGAACCGACACGGTATTGCTACCAATGGATTTTG
>CAZJOS010000196.1:0-4854 GCA_964547655.1 uncultured Christensenellaceae bacterium | reverse complement strand
ACAACGTTCTGGGTATATGAGCCGGACAGGGATACAATAGTCGGCGCAGTGAACATACGGCATTATTTGAGCGCCTCTCTGCTGGCGTATTGGGGTAACATAGGTTACGGCATAAGGCCGGACGAGCGGACAAAGGGCTACGCCACCGAAGCTCTCCGGCTGGCCCTCGATATATGCCGCGGGATGGGAATGGATAAGGTAATGCTCAGCTGCAACAAGAGCAACCCGGCCTCGGCAAGGGTGATGATAAAAAACGGCGGGGTACTGGAAAACGAAGTGATTTACGAGGGCAGGATAATCCAGAGGTATTGGATAAAGCTTTAAAGCTTTTGAGGATATTATGAAAATCAAATTAGAAAATATTGTCGGAAAACACATTTTGGTCGGTATCACCGGATATGACAGAGAGGGAAATAGATTATACAGTTTCGAGCTCCACGGGCCAATCATATATGCCCGAAAAGGCGATAAGATCAGTATAAAAGTTGAAAGCGACCCGGTCCCGCCCGATATAACGCTCAATGAAGACAGGATATATTCCGTACCCCCGGATGTGTCGCGCATCAAGCGCGCGCCCGAAGGGATATATACACTTAGATCTACCGGAGAAAAAGTCGCCGATCCCGACCTGCTTGCGTCGTGGGCAATAGATATGCGCGAAGATAAAAAACCCCGTCCCGGAGGCTTTTTCATACCTGAATAAAGGCTTTATTCCGAGGCTGCTGCAGGCTTTCTTTTTTCTATCGGTACGTATTCCCTGCGCTTCGCCACGCTCTCGTACGCCGGCCGGATTATCTTGCCCGCGCCCACCAGTTCTTCTATGCGATGTGCGCTCCATCCCGATATGCGGGCTATCGCGAATATCGGCGTAACGAGTTCGAGCGGCAATCCCAGCATGTGATACACGAAACCGCTGTAAAAATCTATGTTCGCGCTTACGCCTTTATATATCCTGCGCTCGCTGCCAATAACCTCGGGCGCCAGACTCTCCACCAAAGAGTAAAGCATGAACTCGTCCTGCAGCCCTTTCTCGTCGGAAAGCTGCTTTACGAACGATTTTAAGACTGTGGCCCTCGGGTCGGACAGCGAATATACCGCATGCCCCATTCCGTATATGAGGCCCGACCTGTCGAACGCCTCTTTATGGAGCAGCGCTTTTAGGTAGCTGCGCACTTCGTCTTCATCTTTCCAGTCTTTCAAGGTGTTCTTCATATCCTCGAACATCTGTATGACCTTTATGTTCGCTCCCCCATGCCTCGGCCCTTTCAGCGAACCCAAAGCAGCCGCTATGGTCGAATAAGTATCGGAGCCGCTCGAGGTGACCACATGCGTCGTAAAAGTCGAGTTGTTTCCGCCGCCGTGCTCGGCGTGAAGCGCCAGCGCTATGTCGAGTATAAGCGCCTCGGTATCCGTATATCTGCTGTCGGCCCGCAGCATATGGAGTATGTTCTCGGCGGTGGAAAGCTCCGGCCGCGGAGTGTGTATAAAAAGGCTCTGCCCACAGTAATAGTGACGGTACGCCTGATAACCGTATACCGACAGCACCGGGAAGTTGGATATCAGCTGAAGCGACTGCCGGAGCACGTTGGGTATTCTTATGTCGTTCGCGTTCTCATCGTATGCGTACAGCGTTAATACGCCGCGCGCAAGCGTGTTCATCATGTCGGCCGTAGGCGCTTTAAGGATGACATCTCGCACGAAATTCGTGGGGAGCGTGCGGTATTCCGCGAGCATGGCGGAAAAGCGCCCCAGCTCTTCCTGTGTAGGCAGCTCTCCGAACAGCAGCAGGTAAGTTACCTCCTCAAACCCGAACCGACCTTCGCCCACTATACCTTCCACTATCCGCTCTACGTCTATTCCCCTGTAATAAAGCTTGCCTTCGCAGGGTATCTGCTGCCCATCTTCCATCCTGTATGAACGGATCTCCGATATCTCGGTCAATCCGGTAAGCACGCCTTTGCCGCTTAAGTCACGGAGGCCGCGCTTTACGTCGTATTGCTTATAATACTCAGGGTCTATGGCGCAGTTTTTCTCGCATAGCTTCGTAAGCCCGAGTATCTCCGGCGTTATATTGGAATAGGTATCGTCGCGTTTCAAAAGCATCGCCTCCTTGGTCCTGTATATTTTTGTATGTTTTTTAGTGTTATGTTAATATCAAAACGCTTTCGCGTCAATAGTATGTATAAAAAATCAATAATAGTAAAGAGGAGCTGTTCTTAAATAGACAGCTCCTCTTTATTATATATCTTTACGCTCTTTCCATGTACTCGCCGGTACGCGTATCCACGCGTATCAGGTCGCCTTCGTTTATGAAAAGCGGCACCATTATCTTGTAACCCGTTTCGAGTATGGCGGGCTTGTTGCCCGCGGTGGCCGTGTCGCCCTTGAATCCCGGCTCAGTCTCGGCAATGAGCAGCTCGACGAAGTTCGGCGGCTCCACCGAGAACGCCTCGCCCTTAAAGAACTTGATGGTAACGGTCATGTTCTCTTTTACGAAATTCATTGCTTCTTCCACTTTCTCTTTGTTCAGCGGAAGCTGTTCGTATGTCTCGTTGTCCATAAAATAATAAAGCTCTCCGTCGTTGTAGAGGTACTGCATCTCCTTTTTGTCTACATGCGCGTTCTCGAACTTCTCGGTCGGGTTAAAAGACCTTTCAAGAACGTTGCCCTGCATTATGTTCTTCATCCTGGTGCGCACGAACGCCGCGCCTTTTCCGGGCTTTACGTGCTGGAAATCCACAATGACCCATACCTGCCCGTCTATCTCAATCGTTATACCTTTTCTGAATTCTCCGGCTGAAACCATACATTCCTCCAAGTTTATATAATTATCATATCTCGCGGCGCTGCCGAGAGGTTCTCAAATCCGCCTTCCCGAACTACGCAGATGTCCTCGATGCGAACGCCGTACCTGCCTTTTAAATAGATGCCCGGCTCAACTGTTACCACATTGCCCGGAACTAATATCTCCTCAGACCAGGCGTTTAACGTAGGCGCCTCGTGGATCAGTATCCCGACGCCGTGCCCCAGCCCGTGGCCGAAGGCGTCGCCGTACCCCGCTTCAGCTATGTATTCCCTCGCTGCCCAGTCAACGTCTTTCCCCATTGCGCCCGCTTTCAGCGCGTCAAACGCCCTCATGGCCGCGATATTCACTATATCATATACTTTTTGCATGTCTTTGTCTATATGAGAAATGGCGACCGTCCTCGTGAAGTCAGAGCAGTATCCGCCAAACCTGCACCCATAGTCCATGGTCACGAAATCCCCCGCCGCTATCTTCCTTTCTGCCGGCGTCGCGTGCGGCAGGCTGGAGTTGGGCCCGGAAGCTACTATAGGGTCGAAAGCCGTCTCGGCGCCGTGCCTGTTCATAAAATAGACTATCTCCGCCTTTATATCAAGTTCGCTCATCCCCGGCTTTAATATGCCGCATAGATGGGCAAACAGCTCGTCGTTGTGCTTCGCGCCCCTGGCAATAAGCTCAATCTCTCCCGCGTCCTTTACCGCCCTTTGCGAGGCTATTGCGGAAGACAAGTCTATTATATTCTCCTCGTCCGTATGTACGAGGTAGCTTTTATACGAATAATGCGATACTTCCGAAAGGTCGATGCCGATTCTTTTTGCTTTGCTTTTCCCCACATGCTCGAATATCGTTTTTACCCGGTCTCCCGCCTTCGTCTCGACGACGGTAAAATCCGTTTCGTTCTCCGCCTGCTCGGTATACCGAAAATCCGTAAAGAACAGCTTTTCATCAGGCGTTATCAGCAGCTGGCTGCTGTTTCCCGAAAAATGCGAATAATACCTTACGTTTATGTCCGAAGTTATAAGCGCTGCGTCCGCCCCCGCCTTTAGCATCATTTCCCTTAGCCGCTCTACTCTCATAGCTTTTCAAGTTCCTCCGTATACTGTCTTTTCATGTCGGCGGCGTCTTCGGCCATAGTCCCCTTCGACTCGCATATCAATGTGGGCTCGAGGCCCCGCCTTGCAATAAGCCTTGCCAGCGGCCGAAAATCCGGGCCGAACTGCGTGTCCGCAAACGTCCTGTGCGCTTTCTCCCCCGCCGCGGTATACTCTATCCTCGAAAAATGAACATGGAACCGCTTCGCTCGGTACCCTCCGAGTTCATCCGAAAGCCTGTCCAGTATGCAGGCGTAATCCTCTTCCGAGTTTATGGCTCCTTTTCCCCGCGCGTGCAGATGGCCGAAGTCTATAGCAGGCACTATGCGCTCGTCTATGCCGCAAAGCTCAATTATTTCATCGAGGTCGCCTATCTGCTTTAGCCTGCCCATGGTTTCCGGGCAGAGTTCCGTTTCCCACAGGCCTTCGTTTTTTAGGGCGTCTGCGGCAGCCTTAAGGCCATTCTTTGCGCGCGCGAAGGCTTCTTCTTTACCCAGCATCCCCTGTGACCCCGCGTGAAACACGATGCGCCTCGCTCCCAGCCACGCCGCCGCCTGCGCCGATTCCTCAAGATACCTCAAACTTGCTTTGGCTTTATCCGGCTCTTCCGTGGCAAAGTTTATATAATACGGCGCGTGAACGCTCAAAACCACTTCCGCTTCCGCCGCCTTTTTGCCTATCTCATTTGCGGTCTCCTGTTTCAGCCTTACGCCGCGCCCGAACGAGTATTCATAAGCGTTAAGCCCCATACCGGCTATCCACTCGAAAGCTTCAACCGTGTGTTTATGCCCCTCGGCGTAAAAACTATCCGAATTGCCCGAGGGCCCGAAATATATCATCGCGTCTCCTTCAGGGAATATTAAACCATTACGTATGATCAAAGTCCAGCATTTTTGTATTCAGATATTCTTCTTATACCAGTCTACTGTTTTGCTAAGCCCTTCTTCTATATCGTACCGG
>CAZJOS010000195.1:0-4878 GCA_964547655.1 uncultured Christensenellaceae bacterium | reverse complement strand
TTAGCGAGCACGCAGCCCACAAAAAGCCCGGGCACAGCCGCGGGAGTAAAAAACGGCAGTATGCAAAGCGCCTCGGATATCCGCACCTGCAGCTGCCCGTAAGAAAGGGGAGCGACGGCCACCGTAAGCACGAAATAGAGCGCGGCTATTATTCCCGCTTCAGCTATGAAGCGGGCGGAGAAAACGCTCCTTTTCACTCAGCCACCACAATATTGGCTATGCGGCCGGGGATGATTATCACTTTTCTTACCTGCTTGCCGGTAAACAGCGAGGAAAGCTCTTCGGTGTTCATTATATGCTTTTCTATATCTTCTTTTGTCGCGCTGGAAGGCACGCAGAACGTGGCGCGCAGCTTGCCGTTTATCTGCAAAGGCATCTCCATGGTGTCGAGCGTTAATGCGCTCTCGTCGCAGACGGGGTATTCGGCGTTAAATACGGAGTACTTTTCGCCTGTCGCTTCCCAAAGCTCTTCCGCGAAATGCGGCGCGAACGGCGCTATGAGCCTGATTAGCGCGTTTACGGCGTCTGCGGATATCCCGGCGTCGGGCGAGGCGTCGGCGTATTTATAGAGCGCGTTGGTTAGCTCCATTATGCGCGCTATGGCAGTGTTGAACTGGAAATTTTCTATATCGGCGGACACATGCTTTATACAGTAGTTCAGCGCGTACAGTATCTCTGCCTTTCCTTCATTGCTCGTTTCCTTTACGTTTTTAAGGCGCAGAGCTATGCGCTCGACGCGCTCCAAAAACTTCGAAACGGCCCTCACTCCTTCGTCGTTCCACGGGCCGCCCTCTACGTACGAGAACCCGAAACCTAAGTAAGTGCGGAATACGTCGCTGCCGAACTTTTGTATATACTCGTCGGGTGATACCACGTTGCCGCGCGTCTTGCTCATGCGCATGCCGTCGGGGCCGAGTATCACGCCCTGGTGCACCAGCCGGGTAAACGGCTCGTCGAAGTTAAGATAACCCATATCGTGCAGTGCCATAGTGAAGAACCGCGCGTAAAGAAGATGCATGCACGCGTGCTCCGCGCCGCCTATATATGTATCCACCGGCAGCATCCTGTTTATCCATTCGGAGTCGAAAGCCTGTTTATCGTTTTTGTTATCCGGATAGCGCAGGAAATACCACGACGAGCACACGAACGTGTCCATGGTGTCGGCGTCGCGCTTCGCGGGCCCTCCGCAGTGCGGGCAGGCCGTACCCATAAACGACTCCGACTTTAAAAGAGGCGACGTTCCGTCGGGCGTGAAGTTGACGTCGTACGGCAGCCTGACCGGCAGGTCGCTCTCGGGCACGGGCACTTCGCCGCATTTATCGCAGTAAACAATGGGTATGGGCGCGCCCCAGTAGCGCTGGCGCGAGATGAGCCAGTCCCTAAGGCGGTAGTTGATTTTGAAATCTCCCGCTCCCTGTTTGTTGAGCTTTTCTATGATAGCTTTTTTGCCCTCTTCCACGGGTAGTCCGCTGAACTCGGCGCTGCCAGTGAGAACGCCGTATTCCACGTAAGGCAGGTCGTCGTTCTCATCACCCTTAGCCTTTATCACACGCTCTATGGGCAGATCGTACTTCTTCGCAAACTCGAAGTCCCTCTCGTCGTGAGCGGGAACGGCCATTACCGCGCCCGTACCGTAAGTAGCGAGCACGTAGTCGGCAATGTATACGGGTATGCTGCGTCCGTTTACCGGGTTTATGGCGTACGCCCCGGTGAACACGCCGGTCTTTTCGCGCGTCGTGGACATACGGTCTATCTCGCTTGCGCTTACGGCGGAGTCTATATAATCTTCAACGGCTTTGCGCTGATCACTTGTGGTTATCTTGAGTGTTAGCGGGTGCTCGGGAGCGAGCACAGCGTATGTGCAGCCGTAGAGCGTATCCGCCCTCGTTGTGAATACGGTGAATTCGCCGCCGCCCTCTATTTTGAACGTTATCTCCCCGCCCACCGATTTGCCTATCCAGTTGCGCTGCATGGCCTTCGTCTTCTCGGGCCAGTCGAGGCTGTCGAGGCCGGAGAGCAGTTTCTCCGCGTAATCCGTAATTTTAAAGAACCATTGCGTAAGGCTCCGGCGCTTCACGGAAGTATGGCAACGCTCGCATTCACCGTTTATCACCTGTTCGTTGGCGAGCACTGTGTTGCAGCATGTGCACCAGTTTACAGGAGCTTTCTTCCTGTAGGCCAGGCCGTTTTTATACAGCTGCAAAAAGCACCACTGCGTCCATTTATAGTAGTCGGGCAGGCATGTTTTTATCTCGTAGTCCCAGTCGAACATCGCGCCCATAGCGCGCAGCTGCTTCTCCATCGTGTCGATGTTTGCGAGCGTGGAATCTTCGGGGTGTATGCCCGTCTTTATTGCGTAGTTTTCTGCGGGCAGGCCGAACGCGTCGAAGCCCATCGGCTGGAACACTTCCAGGCCTTTCATGCGCATATAGCGCGCGTACGAGTCGGAAAGCCCGTAGTTATACCAGTGGCCTACGTGGAGCTTTGCTCCCGAAGGGTATGAGAACATCTCGAGAATGTATTTCTTGTTGTCAACTCTCGATCTGTCGAATTTATAGAGGGCTGTGTCTTCCCATTTTTGCTGCCATTTCTTCTCGACTTGTACAAAATCCATGAATTTTCTCCCTATATTATCGCTTGCACCATTATGATATAGAATAGCGCAAAATGCAAGTATTGCGGCGTTTCATGCCGGAAAACAAAGCGACCGATAAATGGCCGCCATCATAAAATAGCAGTGAACTCTCCTAAAAGTAAGAGCCTGCCAACGTTTTTTACCTTACCAGCGTCGCCACTGCGGTCGCAGAAACTCCTTCCCCGCTGCCCTCGAAGCCCATGCCCTCCGTCGTTTTCGCCTTTACGCTGACCATGTCTGTTTCTATGCACAGCGCAGCCGCTATATTTGCGCGCATATTGTCTATATAAGGGGCCAGTTTCGGTTCCTGCATCACCACGGTAGAGTCTATGTTTTCTACGGAATATCCTTCCCTGCTGATTATCTCGAGCGTGCGCTCGAGCAGCTTTATGCTGCTTATGCCTTTGAATTCGTCGGTGCACGGGAAATGCCGCCCAATATCGCCCGCGGCTGCCGCGCCGAGCAGCGCGTCTATTATTGCGTGAACGAGTACGTCGGCGTCGCTGTGTCCGGCAAGGCCCTTTTCATGAGGGATATTTACCCCACCGAGTATGAGCGGCAGCCCGGCTTGCAATCTGTGCGCGTCGTAACCTATGCCCGCTCTTGTCTGCTGCCCCGCTATCGCCCTGCCGTAAAGAAGATCTTCCTGCGTGGTTATCTTTATGTTGTCGTAATGCGCCTCGACGAAGCTGACGGGTATGCCGGCCCGTTCTAATAATACGCACTCGTCCGTTCCGATAAAGCCGTCTTCACGGGCCTTCGTATGCGCATCGAGCAGTATATCGTATTTTATAGCCTGCGGAGTCTGTATATTGACGAGCCTGTCCCTGTCGAGCGTATCGGCTATAAGGCCTTCGTCCACTACTTTTATAGTATCCTTTGTTTTTACGCCCGCAGCCGCAGCGCCCGTTTCATACGCTTTGCGCACGCACGCCTTTATTACCGAAGGTTTGACAAAGCACCTCGCCCCGTCGTGCACCGCCACGACGTCCGCGCCCTTTGCCTCGAGCAGTGCGTTCCATACTGAAAACTGGCGCTCGCTGCCGCCTTCTACTATGGTATATGGGATGCTTAGAGTTTTCCTCGCGGCGGAATCTACGTCCGGCATATCCTGTTTTCTTGCGACTATGACGATGCGCTCAAAGCAGATCGAATTTTCAAACGCGAGCAGCGTGCGCTCGAGCACCGTCCTGCCGCCGATGGATATAAACAGCTTGTTCTGGCCCATGCGCTGCGAGCTGCCAGCGGCGAGAACGATACCGACCGTATTATTCATGCTTCTTTTCCTCCAATACCTGATACATGCCTTCGGCCTCCTCTTTGCGCACTGTTTCGGAAAGCTGAAGCACCTTGACTTTAAGCGTGTTCGACCCGAAGCGTATCTCTATGATATCGCCTATTTTCAACTCTTTGCCCGCTTTCGCCGCGTTTCCGTTAACGGAAACGCGCTGGCGGTCGCACGCTTCGCTTGCAACCGTGCGGCGCTTTATTATCCTTGAAACCTTTAAAAACTTGTCTAATCTCATAAGCACCTCTTACCCGCATTATAGCAGAAAATAATTTATATTATAATAAATCAATAACCGATTGTAATACAAAAGCGGTAAAAGCGGCTAATAATAACATAACGGCAATAAACCATTTCTTAAATGTTTTTCTTTGATGGCTGCGTATGGCGGCTTTCCCGTTTTCATTAATAACGTAAGCGTTAACTTTTTTACTTTGACTGCCGTCTGAAAGTAAAGGGTCAATATAACCCAGCTTATACAGCGTGGGAAACCAAATGCTATAAAAAGTATCGACGTTATCCGCTCCGCGCCTGTTGACTTGTTTAAGGAGCTTATATGCTCCCGATGAGAGTTTATCCATGATCATATGATATCATAAAACAAAAACTGTTAAAAGCATTCTCGCATTATTCCTAAAGCGGGCTATTTAGCTATAGCTCTCATGTGGCGGGCGATCAGCGATCGCCCATACAGCTAACAAAGCGAGCAAGCTTTCTCTTGACAAAGCCAGACTATAGTGATAGTCTCAATTAAATAGACTACACGGATAGTCTAACATAAATATCAAAAATCAGAGAGGAACAAGATATGCAGAATAAGAGTATCGTTATCATGCTGAGCGTTTTGGCAATACTTATCGCCGTGCTGCTGGTGGTCAACCTCATCGGATTCGGCGCGGAAGGCAACGCAACTCCAGTCTATGTGAACGGGTCTGGCGAAGCCGCGGCCGATACG
>CAZJOS010000194.1:0-4923 GCA_964547655.1 uncultured Christensenellaceae bacterium | reverse complement strand
ATACAACGTAGGCGGTAATCATAACGCCAACGATGATAAACCATTGATAAGTAAAGACTTCATTTAAAATCCAATGCTGAGCGGATAATTGGCTTAATTCTCTTTCTTTTTCATATAACATAAAACCGGTCTCCTGTCAGATATTATCTCCCTAAAGAAGCGATTAATTCTTTCAATAATCAACAATATAATGGAAGAATTATAATAATTATTAGAAGTTCGAGCATCTTCTTTCATGAAAATAATACCCTCATCTCATACCGAAAAGGCAGCTGAATGTAACCGTTGTTATTGGCAAAATCCCGGCTGCAATACAAGCGAATATTATTTATGGCAATTATGCAAATACTACTTCAGGAACGGAGGTTTATAAATTGAAGAAGCTGATTGTACTCGTAATGGCCGTAATGCTGTTTATTTTAATTATCTGTTACCCTTCAGTTATAAGGGAAATATATTCTTCGAAAATAAAGTACGCTTTAAGGAGACTAAGAAGGTAAATCTGCCCGTTTGTTCTGCTGATACTATATATTACCTTGAAGCGCTTAAGAATATTGGTATCAAATCTGTAAAAATTAATAAACAGGAGGTTTGCTATGGCTACTATTACTGAAACAAAGATAACTTCGTCTGAAGTTTCAACAATGTGGGTGACGTACCAGATAAAGTCGTTGATGCAGCAGATGACAGGCGTTTTCGCGCAAAAGTCAACGGAACAGGGGGCAAAAGACATTTTGAACCGTTATCAGGCGGGCAACCAGCCGTTTCTCACCCGAATCGAAAAAATATATGAAAACGAAAAAGCCGTATTGCCGGAGGCTTTTTCAGAAAGGGACGTATTTAATGACGCACCCGCGCTATTTGACGACATATTCAATATCATGTTTTTGCGAATGATGACGAAGGTAACAATGGGTTTTAACGCGGTGCATGCGGCTCTGGCTTTCCGGCAGGATGTGCGGGATTATTTCAGAGACGCCTGGAATTTTGCCCAGCAGGTCTTCGACGAATGCACAAACTACCTGACCGGTCAGGGCGTTCTGGCACGCCCGCCTTATGTGACGATGCCCAAGCAGGTGGAGTATGTTGAAGAGAAAAGATATATGAGCGGCCTTAGGCCTTTCAGAAACAAACGCTCGCTTAATATGCTGGAATTGTCGTATATCTATGCAAATATAGAAACCAATATTGTGGGGATGCAGCTGATGACCGGGTTCGGACAGGTCGCCAGGGAAAAGGAAGTCAGGGAATTTTTCCTGCGCGGCAAAGAACTGGCTAAAAAAATAATAAGCGACCTTTCGAATCTTATACTTGACAGCGATATACAGGCGCCGGCGACCTGGGCGGGAAAAGCGACGGATTCCATAGTACCGCCGTTTTCCGACAAGCTGATGCTTTTCCTGACCAATATTCTTACGAGCTCGTCGATGTACGTCAATTCGATGGGGCTTGCTTTCAGCATGCGCAGCGACCTGCCTGCGGAGCTGGCCATAATAATGGCAGGCAGCGCAAAGTTCGCGCGGGACGGCGGAAAAATCATGATAGAGCATAAATGGCTGGAGGAGCCTCCGCAGGCCGAAGACCGCAACGAACTTATCCGTTCGAATCAATAATATAAGTTAATAAAAGGAGGATTTAAATGGCAAGTATAACTGAAACAAAAATAAGCTCGGGCGAGATAGGCATGCTGTGGATGAGCTACCAGATAAAATCGCTGCTTGAGCAGATGACCGGGCTGTTCGCGAAAAAAGCCATGGAACAGCAAGCGAAGGATATATTAGTTGATTATTCGGTAAATATCCGGACATATCTTAATGAGGTAATAACGATATACGATAAGGAAAAGGCTGTTGTTCCTCTGGGCTTTTCAGGAAAAGATGTTTTCGACGACGCCCCCGCGCTGTTCGACGACATATTTTATATAATGTTTTTGCGAATCATGTCCAAGGTAATTATGGAATTCGATTCGACACATATGGGCATGGCGTACCGCAGGGACGTAAGGGAGTTTTATATGAACGCGTGGAAGTTTTCGCAGGAGACTTACGATACGTGCACCGACTACCTTACCGAGCAGGGCGTGCTTGCCCGCCCGCCTTATGTGACCATGCCAAAAGAAGTCGAGTTCATAAAAGAATCTAAATATATGAGCGGGTTTCAGCTGTTTAGGGGGAAGCGCGCTTTAAACACGCTTGAAATATCTTATCTGTTTACGATCACGGAAATCGAGATAATGCTGATGCAGCTTACGACCGGGTTTGCGCAGGCCGCTAAAGAGAAGGAAGTGCGTGAATATTTCATGCGGGGCAAGGAGATATCGAAAAAGATAATCAGCGGCCTTAATACGCTGGTACTGGACAGCGATATACAGATGCCCACTACGTGGGCCGGCAAGGCGACTGATTCCACCGTTCCGCCCTTCTCGGACAAGCTGATGCTTTATACTGTTAATATAATGGCAAGTTCTACGATGGCCAGCAACGCTTTTGGGATGGCTTTCAGCTCGCGCAGCGACCTTCCCGGCAAGCTCGCGGTTATAATGCAGGATACCGCTAATTACGCCCGTGACGGCGGAAGGCTGATGATACAGCACAAATGGCTGGAGGAACCCCCGCAGATGGAAGACCGCAACCAGCTGATATACGCGGTATAGCAATGCCCAAAAAGCTTTAGGATTTTTTGAGCAATAGCAAAATAAGGAGGATTAGTAATGGGTAATATCACGGAAACGAAGATAACTTCAGGCGAGATAGGCTTATTGTGGATGCACTATGTAATGCGCTCCCTGTTTAAACAGATGGCCGGTTTTTTCGCTTCAAAGAGTATGGAGCAGCAGGCAAAAGATATACTGACGAACTATTCGAACGAAGTCGATATCTATAACAATATGATAAAGGAGATATTCGATAAGGAAAAGGCGGTTATTCCGGAAGGTTTTACAGAGAAGGACGTATTCAGCGACGCCCCGAGCCTGTTCGACGACATTTTCCACATAATGTGGCTGCGCATCATGGCAAAAATAATGATGGGCTTTTCAGCATTGCACCTCTCGATGTCTTTCAGGAAAGACGTAAGGGACTATTTCGTGGAGTCGGTGGATTTTACTAAAGATTTATATAACGAGACTACCGAGTACCTTACTCAGCAGGGAGTGCTTGCGCGCCCGCCGTACGTTACGATGCCAAAACAGATCGAATACATCGAAGAAAAGAAGTACATGAGCGGCTTCCAGACGCTCAGGAACAAGCGCGCTCTTAATACAATTGAGATATCGTACCTGTTCACTATTAATGAAACCAATGTGTTCGGCATACAGCTTACGACGGGGTTCGCGCAGGTTGCTAAAGAGAAGGAAGTAAAAGATTATTTCGTGAGAGGAAAAGAACTCGCTAAAAAAGTCGTGAGCACTGTAAGCTCGCTTATACTGGACAGCGATATACTCCCGCCCGCGACATGGGCCGGCAAAGCCACAGATTCCATAGTTTCGCCTTTTTCGGATAAGTTGATGATGTTCCTTATGAATATAATGTCAAGCTCCGCAATAGCGGGTAACGCCGCGGGCATGGCTTTCAGCATGCGCAGCGACCTGCCTGCGAAGTTAGCGGTAATAACGCTTGATACCCAGATGTATGCAAGGGAAGGCGGAAAGATAATGATAAAGCATAAATGGCTCGAGGAGCCGCCGCAGATGGAAGACAGGAACGAACTCATACGAGCGATGCAGTAATATAATTCATTGGCCCGCCTGCGGCTATGAGGCGGGTTTATTATTTTCCGTGTTATCTTTTCCGGCTTTGTTCTTAAGGAATAGAAATACAACCGCTGCGCCTATAACCGAAAGCGACGAGACCCTTACGGATACCATGGAGGTAATATCCGCTTCAAAAAAAGCCTTCTGAAAATCAGGTTTGATATCGACTCCCACTTTTTTCGGTATTCCTGTTATATCATAAAGCCTGCCGAGCAGGACGTTTATTGCGGCATATACGGTACCCAGAAGCATGGCCGTGGAGAAAGCGTCTGAAAGGCCGAATTTAGCCATAAGCGACAACTCCTCGATTTTGATCTTTTTTCTCAGGAATACTTTTAATCTATCGAAAAGTTTTTGCTCGACAAGGTCGAAACTGCTTTTATACTCTTTTATTAGAAGCCGCGCCTTGTCGGTTAGTGTTTCAAGGGTATACTCTTCTTTGAGCTTCTCTTTTTTATATAGTTTTATCTTAAAAAATTCTTTCTCGTCAGTCTCGGCTGTAAATTCGTAGCTCAGCATCCTGATACCGCAAAGCAGCGCGGCAAGCCGCAGGCTTGTTTTACCCGAACCGTACATTATACGGAATAGAAGCCTGAGTTTTAGTAGCCTGCATACGAAGGCGATTATAAACAAAACAAGAGCAGCAATAAGCAATTATATCCACCATGCGGTATTTTCCGCTTAATTGTTATTGCCTATTCGCCTGCAAATGAAAGTCTTCCGGATCATGTGCAGTTTTCAGGCTTAACTTGCTTACACCCATCGCGGCATTCGACCAGAGTATATCCTTGACCATATCCGCCTGATGCGTTTCACAACGCACAAGCAGTATGACCCCGGCTTTGTTCTGCGTATCCGGGCACTGCCTGCGTATCCGCGCTATAAGCAGCCGTATCCCGAATCCCAGCGCAAAACCCGCGGCTGCCCCGATAACCGCCCATATTATAGGCCCCCACGTCAATTGAAAGCCGAGTATCGACCCGAAAAATGTGAATATCATTCCCACAATCATAGGCAGAGCCATCATGCTCGTACCGTCGGAGGAATGTACCGTATCAAAGAGCATAAAATTTTCGCTGCGCCTGTCCAGCGGAACGGCAAGTATAGATTCTTTCTCCACCCCTTTCATCTGCAGCTCCGTTACAGCCATTTCAAGCTTTGCCGAGTGTTCA